>CALYAR010000229.1 GCA_944393585.1 uncultured Clostridia bacterium
AAGATAAGATATGCGATAACAATTCAATCATTTCCAATCCTCCCCGCTTTATTGGGCCAAACTTTGTTTCAACCGCTTATGATTTTATATATATGTAAAAAATTCATTCATTTTGCCAGTCCCAAAAATGGATTGTATGAATTGCGGCTGCAAAGGGCGAAAAAAATCCCGCCTGCCGTTTGGCAGGCGGGAAAGGTTTTATTTTTTATGATAAGTCCATAACCGTTCCCAAAAAGATGGGAAGATTCGTATTTCCGTCTAAAATCGCATACACAAAGGGGCGGTCGAGCGTGACCGTGTAATCCGTCATCATGGCAGATTCATTTTTCATTTCCACTTTTGTCGCGGCGCCGGCCTTTGTCCCCAACTCATCGACTGCAATATAGGTCTTTTGAAGCACTTCGCCGATGAAAAGATTTCCCTCCGGAGAATTCCCCATTCGAGAAAAGTCTGCTAAGCCCGAATCAAATGCGGCAGGCATTCCCATCGAAATGAGCGCGTCATTCATCACAGTTTCGTCCTCGCAGCTGAATTTCGGCAGCGCAGCGGAAACCGAACCCGCCTTTGCTTCTGAGATCATCGCAAGGAAGCCCTCGGCCGTCAGAGAATCCACATATTCCTCGACCGTGCTCCCCTCCTTGGGCAGAAACACGGCAAACCGGTAAGCCCCACCGCGGTAGTCCTTGAGAAAGCCCGTCGCGTTTACGTCTTCCAGAAAGCGGCTTTCTGTGGAGTACATCATCTCCGCCGTCTGCTCCGTTCCCTCAAAATTGGTAAACGTCCCCGAACTGACATCACTCTTTTCATAAGGCGTTTCCCATTCCGCCTCAAACGCAAGCGCATTGATTAAATACAGCATTGTGTCGTGGGGAATTTCATCGACAATATTTTCGATCCTGCCGTCTGTTTTCTCTTTCACCCAGGTGTTGATGTCCGCAGCCGTTTGCCCGCCGAACGGGGCCGCATAGGCTCCGGCGCCAAAATAGTCTGCGTTCATCTGCAAAAAGTCCAGCTCCACCGTAAGTCTGTTTTGATCGTCCCGGAACCAAATGGAATTGGCCAGTTTCAGCTGCTGCGTCTCGGAAAGCGCCTTGCGGCAGCAAAAAAGAGAATTGTTTAATTCCTCCAATGGCAAAACGCCGCCCCCTAAAACTGTCTCCATTTCCTCCCGGGTCTGCGTGTCCGCACCGTTGGCCGTCATCGCCAGCGCCATGACAGCGGACAGAGGGGAAATCAATGTGTTTTCACCGGTCTTGCTGGTATTTTGCAGCAGGCTTACCGCAAAGCCGGCAAAAGCCCGTTCAAATTCCGGCGCTATCTGCCGCGTCTGTCCTTCTTTGGGGACAATCCCTTCCATCAGGTCTGAGGCCTGCACCCCAGCGGAACACCCAGACAGCTGAAAAAGCATTACAAGAGAGAAAAGCAGGCTCAGTCCAGTCAAAACCGGTCTCTTTCGCTTCATTGCGGTACCCTCCTTTTGACGAAATCATATTTTCTATTCTTCAGAAGAATATTCCTTTAACATCCCGTTCTTCAAATCCCACAGCTTCTGCGACAAATCCACATAATAGCGGTGAGGGTTTTCAAACCGGCAGACCTCGCTCCAGAGCGTGGCTACCTGCTTGGAGCAGTAAGTCTGGATTTCCTTGACATCGCGTTCCTGATATACGCATTTGCCGTCTAAAAACAATGGCTCTAAGATCCGTCTTGCCGTAAAATTCCGCACCATTTTCCGTTTCCAGGTGTGTTCCGGGTCAAATATTTCATAGGGCTTGGAATCGTCAATCGTCTCCCCGCGCAGAACCAGCACGTCCGCAATGGCCTTGCCGCTCTCGCGCTCGTACAGGCGGTATACCTCTTTAAAGCCGGGATTGGTGATCTTTTCTACATTTTCACTGATCTTGATTTTGGGAATGGTTTCTCCCTCTTCGTTTTCAACTGCAACCAGCTTATAGACGCCGCCGAAGATCGGCTCGGATTTGGAGGTAATCAGCCGCTCCCCTACGCCAAAGGAATCGATCTTTGCGCCCTGGTTCAGCGTGTCGCGGATAATATATTCGTCCAGTGAATTCGACACGCAGATTTTGCAGTCCGGAAACCCTGCCGCATCCAGCATTTCGCGGCATTTAATGGTCAGATAAGTAATGTCTCCGCTGTCAATGCGGATGCCGGCCGGACGATAGCCGCGCGGAAGCAGCACTTCTTCAAAAACCCGAATCGCATTGGGAACGCCGGATTTTAATACATTGTATGTGTCTACCAGCAGCATGCAGTTCTGCGGATAGGTTTCTGCATACACGCGGAATGCTTCATACTCCGAGTCGAACATCTGCACCCAGCTGTGCGCCATGGTACCGAGCGCGGGCACGCCGAACAGCTTGTCGGCAATGGTGCAGGCCGTCCCGCCGCAGCCGGCAATGTATGCGGCGCGCGCGCCCGATATGGCGGCGTTATAGCCCTGCGCCCTTCGGGAACCGAACTCCATCACCAGCCGCCCCTGCGCCGCACGGACGATCCGGTTGGCCTTGGTGGCAATTAAGCTCTGGTGGTTGATCGTAAGCAGAACCATTGTCTCCATAAACTGGGCCTGAATCGCCGGCCCTCTCACGGTCACAATCGGCTCGTTGGGGAATATCGGCGTCCCCTCCGGCACTGCCCACACATCGCAGGAAAAGCGGAACGTGCGCAGATACTCCAAAAACTCCTCGCAAAACAGGTTCTTGGAGCGAAAATAGGCGATATCCTGCTCGCTGAACTTCAGATTTTTAATGTACTGCACCAGATCCGCCACTCCCGCCATGATGGCAAAACCGCCGTCGTCGGGCACCTTGCGGAAAAACATGTCAAAATATGCGATTCGGTCGCGGTAGCCATACTCAAAAAAGCCATTCGCCATGGTAAACTCATAAAAGTCTGTCAGCATGGTCAAATTTTCATCATAATTCATTTCATCTGTCTCCATTCGTTGATTCTACGCCATCGAAATGGCCGTTTGTCGGATGAACAAAGCGAAAACCTCTTACAAAAATAGGATTTCCAATTTTTCTCCTTTTGCTGCAAAAAGTTTTCGCTTTCCTGTTATATTCAGTATAGACACTTTTGTTTGGAAAATCAAGGTGGATTCCCGTCTTTCCTTGCCCTTTCCGACGAAAGTTATGCTTTTGTCTCGATTTCTCCGGCGGCTTTTAAGGCAACTTTCGCGATTGCTGCCCCCAAAATTTCATAAATCAGGGTAGCGCAGAGCACCACGGCACGGATGGTGGCGGCATACTGCGGAACAACGGATTCTGCAATGAGCGACAAGCCGATCGCAACACCCGCCTGCGGAAAAAGCGTCGGCCCCAAAAATTTCTTCACCGCCGGCGGCGCTTTCATCAGGACCGCGCCCAGCCATGCGCCGAGATATTTCCCCGCAACGCGGCCAAACAGATATAAAACCCCTACCAGGCCGATCGTCGGCAGAATGGTCCAGTTTAAGTCGGCGCCGGAAACGACGAAAAACATCACAAAAAGCGGAGGCGTGACATAGTCCGTCATATCCATAATCTGATCGGCCTCTTTTGAAATATTGCACAGAATCGCACCCATCGACATGCAGAGCAGGAGCGAGGAGCCGCCCAGCAAATCAGCCAGTGCAATTCCAATGAAGACAAAGCCTACGGTAATGCAGATCCGGTTGGAATCTTTTTTGAAAAACTTCAGCGGAATGGTAAACAAAAATCCCAAAACCGCACCTACAACCAACGACACGCCGACTTCATAAAAAGGCGAAAGCAGCGACGTCCAAACAAAGCTTTGAGCCGAGGACAGCATATTTGCAATGGCTACGGCAAATCCAAACGCGATCAAAGCAACTGCGTCGTCGAGTGCTACGACGGCCAGCAGCGTCTCTGTCAGCGGACCCTTGGCCTTGTACTGCTTGACCACCATAATGGTTGCGGCCGGCGCCGTGGCAGACGCGATCGCTCCCAGCAAAAGCGCCAGCGACATATCATAACCGGCCAGCTTGAGCGCGACCGTCACGACCAAAGTCGCGCCAAGCCCCTCCGTCAAGGCAATGACGATCGGCGTCCAGCCGACGCGCTTAAAATAGCTGGCTTTAAAAGAGCTCCCGATGGTAAAGGCAATGAATCCCAGCGCCATCTCCGGGATAATAGAGAGCGTCTCCACCACGTTTTCCGGAATCACCTTCAATACAAATGGCCCCAGCACCAGGCCTGCAATCAGATAGCCGGTTACGTTCGGGAGCTTTACCAGCTTCACCAGCCGCCCGAACACCAAACCCGCCAGGACAATAACCCCTAAATAAAATAAAATCCCCAACTGTTCCATGTTATATTTCGATCCCCTTTATCTGATCTACCGGCACAGTGAATACAATGCCCGTGTCCGGTTTGTCCAATCCTCCCGTTACCCGGTCTGCGGCCTCGATTGCAGATGCAACTTGCTCCTCGCGGAGGACGAGCAGGATTGTTTTGCTCTCTTCCCGCTCCGGATTGAGCAAGGCACGAATGGAGCCTAAGAAAAAAGACGCCTCCTGATCGTGGGAGCTGTTGTAGAGCGTATGGGCCATTCCCGTGCTCGACAGGATAGTTGCACCCTTGATTTCACGGTTGGCAAACTCCAGCAGGAGATCTTCCAATACATCGACCTTATTGAGGATGAGAATCAATAATTTCATGTTTTGTTCCTCCCTATTTGTTTTCTTTCATTGTAGCACGTTGCCGTATGCGCCGCAAGAATCACAATCACCAAAATTATTCCTCCGGCGGCAGGAAAAATGGCAGGATTTTTTATTTGTCTGCTAAATTAAGAAGGACTTTACCCCGTTTTTCCGCATATCGGTAGGTCTGTATTGCTCCGCCATATTGATTTTTGATATAGCAAATTGCTGCTTCGCTTTGGTCTACCATATACCGGTTTCGCATTACGATTGCTTTTTTAAAGAAATAGTTTTCCAGCTCTGGATAAATGATTTGATCAAAAAGTTTTTCATCAAAAACCCGAAAATTCATATAAGGAATGACCAAAATATTCTGAATGTGAGGATACACTTTTTTTAATCTGTATACTGCACAACTGCCCATTCGGTCAAAAGCGCCCATTCCCCCACTTAAAAAATCAGTAAACCCGCTTTGCACCATTCTTTCAACCGCTTCAGTTACTTTCTGATCTATGCCGAATTCATCAATGTTTCCATGTCCAATAAAGCAGCATATCCGCATAAATCAACAGCCTCCTATAAATACTACTTTATACTACTTTATCTTATTTGTCAATATTTAATCCTTCCGCGTAGTATAATAGGCAAAAAGAGAGAGGAGAAGGACAATGGAAAATTCAAAGCCATTAAAAGAAAAAGTCAGTATTACGCTGGATTCTGATATTGTAAATGCAATAAAACAGCTGGCTGAAAAAGACGATCGTTCTTTCTCCCAGTACGTCAATCTTGTTTTACGGAATCACATCAGTCATAAAAACGACAATTAATATAAGATATACGCAAAATTTCTGTCTTGTTCCAATCAACTAAAATGGAATTTTCAGCATGTTAAAAGGCCGCGTGGAAATTAAATTCCACGCGGCCTTTATGAAGAAATTAGAAAAAGGTATTGGCAGATTTCAGTTATCGGGAGAAGAATGCTGCGCCGTATCCTCTCTATTTTTGCAAGCGCGGCGCTAATGTTCATTTTTTAAAATCAAATATCCAAACAAAAAATTCATAATATCTTTCCTATAACGTTATCTATATCATATCTTTTTTTTTTTATAAAACAAGCGATAAAAAAGTGTATTTCATCCATAATTTTGTTTGAATTAGGAAAATACGGAAAAAAAGCCGTTCTGCACAGAATTTGGGGGATCTGCACAAAATTACAGTATCCAATTTTGGGATTGCATCCGCCGCTTGCGGCTGTCTACGTGGCGTTCACGACGCCGAAAACTTTTGTTTTCCCCCAGACGGCCCAGCGGCTGCCGGCAGAAAATCCAAATTGTTTGGAATATGAACGGCGAACTGAAACAGGGAGAGAGCAGCCCTTAGATCGAAAAAAGACGGACAGCATGGTAATTTTCCATGCTGTCCCGCAGCGATCAGATTTCTTCTTTATAGGTGTACGATAGGTGTACGGCTATCCGTTTGCCGGCTTTTTGTATGTTACTTAATCCCCGTCTTTTTCCACATATATCATATTGGGATAAATCTTCGCCAAGAATTCGTCGGTATAGTGTTCATCCAAAAATTCCCGCACCGGATCGGTTGCCGGAACCCCTTCATGCCGTTCTGTCTGCCGGATAACCGCCATGGATGAAATCAGCATATTCAAAATCATGAATACACAGAGCACCCATGTAAGCGGAATTCCTACTTTTTTTGGAATTTTTTCAATCAGCCGTGACAGGCGCGGGTACAAATCCTTGATCCAGAACAGGCCCAGAATTCCCCAGAAAAAGGAGTATAGCAAGCTGGTTCTCCCGCCGAATTCCAAAGCCATCCCGCTGTAATCCCAGGATATGGTTCCCATCACGATCTCCTGAAACAGGCTGCACAAATATTCAAACGCACCGCCCAGGATCATACTTCCAAAGAAAATCCAGATGTCCCTTTTTCCAGAGAGCTTATGTAAACAAACGGTCATAATCAAAGCCCCGAACCCGTAGACGGGATTAAACGGCCCATAAATCAATCCGCTTCGGCTCTCAATCATGTGCTCCCGAAACAGACACCACAGAGTTTCCACAATTACTCCCGCAATACATCCAATGAAGAAAATCCAGAACAGCTTGTAAAAATTCATACCTGCCGCAAAGGGCTTTTCCTCTCTGAACGCGCCCCCCTTATTCGCTTTAATCCGCATTAATAACCTCCTAAATTTCAGGATAGTAAAATTATCCTTCCCCTCTTATATTTTCCCCTATAACATATACGGGAACCATTTCACTGCAATTTGCCGCAGGTTCTTTCCGAAGTGCCAATTAATATTTTACCGGATGGTATTCTTTGTCCCATACATATGGCACTATTATACGTTACATTCCTGTCAAAAAGCAAGGAATCTGCAAAAAAACCTTACTTTTCCAGCTGCTCTTGCATGACTTGCAGGATTGGCCTATAATAAGAGCAAGATATGAAAGAAGGGGAGGAATGGGCCTTTGCTCTATCAACTCACTTACGCAAAGCAAAAAACCGTTTCCATCCGGATCGACGAATCCGGCAGCGTACATGTGCGCGCGCCATACGGTCTTCCGCACCGGGTCTGCGACCAGCTGGTGGAGAGCAAAGCCGGCTGGATTCTGGAAAAACAGGCTCTCGTCCAGAAGAGACTGAAAGAGTCCAGCGCATTTTTCGAAGGAGGACGCAAAACACTCCCTTATCTCGGATGCGATTATCCGGTCAAAAGGGCGGAATTCTCCCCTCCCTCATTTAATGGGACGCATTTTACCCTCTCTTCCCCTTCAAATTCCAAGCAGGAAATAAAAGAAATTGCCGGGCTTTATCAAACGCTCCTGGAAGAAAAAATTCGTCCAATGGTAGAAAATTACGCTTCCCTCATGGGTGTCTTTCCTCAAAAGGTTGGAATCACCCATGCGCGGACACGCTGGGGATCCTGTTCTGCGCAAAATCACTTGAATTTCTCCTGGCGGCTTCTGGCCGCGGAGGAATCTGTCATACGCTATGTCGTAATCCATGAACTGGCCCATATTCGGGAACACAACCATTCTCCCCGCTTTTGGCGCATTGTCGCAGAGTGGTGCCCCGACTGCATGCTGTCGCGTCAAAAGCTAAAAACTCTGGCTGTCAAATTAAATATCGAACATCTTTGACAAAGAGAAACTCCAGGGAACAAAAAAGCTCTCTGGAGTTTTGGGATCATTGGAATTATCCAGCTTTCGCTTCGTGCGCTTGCGTCAATCTGTTTATCGGTTTAAAACCTCCATAAATTCATCCCCGGTCATGGTTTCTTTTTCCAGCAGACATGCTGCAAGCTCATGCAGTTTTGCTTCATTTTCCTTTAAAATCTTACGGGCTTTTTCATGGGCTTCTTTTACAATTCCCACCACACGTTCATCTATTTTAGAGGCCGTATCCGCTGCACATGCCAAAGATGTATCTGCGCCGAGATACTGATTTTGCACTGTCTCCAAAGCAACCATATCAAATTCTTCTGTCATGCCGTAGCGGGTAATGAGGGCACGCGCCAGTTTGGTAGCCTGTTCGATATCATTGGAGGCGCCGGTAGTCATGTTGTCTTCCCCGAATACCAGCTCTTCTGCGCTGCGCCCGCCGGTCAGCGTCGCTATTTTATTTAAGATCTCTTTGCGGCTCATGAGCATATGCTCGCCTTCGTCAACCTGCATGGTATACCCAAGGGCACCAGAGGTACGGGGGACAATCGTAATTTTCGTAACCGGTGCAGAATTCGACTGTTTTGCCGCAACCAGCGCATGGCCGATTTCGTGATACGCAACAATTTTCTTTTCCTGATCCAAAATCACGGCATTCTTCCGCTGAGCGCCTGCAATAACGGTTTCGACGCTTTCCTCCAGATCTTCCTGGGTCACGCTTCTGCGCCCTTCCCGAACGGCACGGAGGGCCGCTTCATTGATGATGTTCGCAAGCTCTGCTCCGGAGGCCCCGGCCGTAGCGCGGGCAATGATGTCCCAGTTGATGCCGCCTTCCATTTGGACGCCTTTCGCGTGAACCAGCAGGATTGACTTGCGGCCCTGCAAATCGGGCAGTTCGACCGGAATCCGCCGGTCAAAGCGGCCCGGACGCAAAAGCGCAGGATCCAAGCTTTCCGGACGGTTGGTTGCGGCCAGCAGTACCACGCCTTTTTTCCCGTCAAACCCGTCCATTTCGGCTAAAAGCTGGTTTAAAGTCTGCTCCCGTTCATCGTTTCCTCCCATTTCTCCGGCATGGCGTTTTTGTCCGATTGCGTCAATTTCATCGATAAAGACGATGCAGGGCGCTTTTTCATTTGCCTGCTTGAACAGATCGCGAACTTTTGCCGCTCCCATTCCAACGAACATCTCTACAAATTCGCTGCCAGAGATGGAGAAAAACGGTACGCCGGCCTCTCCGGCCACTGCTTTTGCCAGCAAAGTTTTACCGGTTCCGGGCTGGCCTACCAGCAAAACGCCTTTGGGGAGCTTTGCGCCAATGGCGGCATATTTCTTGGGTTCATGGAGAAAATCCACCACTTCCATCAGCGATTCTTTCGCTTCGTCCTGGCCGGCTACATCGTCAAACTTTACGCCGGTTTTCTCATCCGCCACATAAATCTTTGCACCGGATTTTCCAAACGACATAGCGTTGCCCATACCGCCCGGAATCTGTCCATTCATTCTCTTACGCATCCAGCGGTAGGAAACCTCGCCGATCAGGAAAAAGAACAGAATCGGCAAAACCCAGGTTATAATGAGGCTGAGCAGTGGATTGGCCTGGGTTGGAATGCTGGCGGAAAACTTGATATCCGGATGTTCTCTCAGCTGCTGCAAAAGCCGCTGGCCGTCGTCCGGCCAGATTCCGGTTTTATAAACACCGAGCGCGTCTTCCGATTCTCCTGCAATAAACACAAACTCACCGGCAGATTCATCATATGCAACTTCTTTCACCTGATCGCTGTCGATCATATCCAGGAATTGATCGTAACCTACTTCAATGACCGATTGCTTCATCACCGTGGGAAACAGCAGGGCATTGAGCAGCATTACAACGACAAGCGCAATGATTGCATAAAAGATAAAAGGTCGTTTTGGGGGCGATTGATTATCGTTTACTACTTCATGCATTTAAAATACCTCCTTGTTATTCGATCATACTGTTTTCTTTGTATCCTTCGGCGTACCATCGGTAATTTCGGCCATCGCTTTTTTAAACTGGAATGTGAACAGAACAGCCGTAAACGTCACTGCTAAAAAGTCTGCCACGGGTTCTGCCATATAGACCGCCATAGTCTGATTTGAGGTAAAAATAAGCGGCATAATATAGATAAGCGGTATAAGGAGAACAAACTTGCGCATAACAGCAACCAGGATTGACGCTTTGGCATTTCCCAGAGAGTTAAACGTCATCTGGCAGGCCATCTGGATTCCGAACAGCAGCAGACACGCCATATAGACCCGCAAAGCCGGTTTTGTAAAATCCACCAGAGCCGCATTCGATGTAAACAATGCCGCAAATACCTGCGGAAAGAGCATGACACAAACCCAAAGCAAGCAGGAATAGCATAAGCTGGCTTTCAGCAGCAGCCAGAACGCATCCTTTACCCGCTTTCCGTTGCGTGCGCCGTAATTATAGCTGATAATCGGCTGGGCGCCCTGCCCCAATCCCTGGAGCGGCAGCATCGCAAACTGCATCACACTGGTTAAAATTGTCATAGCTCCTACGGCAATGTCGTTGCCGTAGCGGAGCAGAGAAGAGTTAAAGCAAATCGAAATGACACTCTCACTGGCTTGTATAATAAACATCGACAGACCAAGCGATAAACTCGGCAGGATAATCTTGGCTTTCAGTCCCAGATAGCATCTGCGGATTCTGAGGATAGTTTTTTTCCCAAACAAAAAAATCAAAACCCATGCACAAGATATAGCCTGTGAAATAATGGTGGCCAAAGCCGCACCTACCACATCCATATGGAAGCCAAAGATGAATATGGGATCTAATATAATATTGGCAACCGCGCCGATTAAAACAGACAGCATTCCTGTCTTGGCAAACCCCTGGGCAGTGATGAACGCATTCATTCCCAGCGTCAGCTGAACAAAAATCGTACCGATTGCATAAATGTTCATATAGTCCACTGCATAATCGATGGTGTTTTCACTAGCGCCAAACATCATCAGAAAATCCCGGTTCCACAGAAGCAGCACGGCCGTCAGCACAACGGATATGATAATCTGAAGGGTAAAACAGTTTCCCAGCGTTTTTTCCGCGGAAGCATGATCCCCCTTTCCCATAAAAATAGAAGCCCTGGGTGCTCCTCCATTGCCTACCAATGCTGCAAACGCCGATACAATCATAATCAGCGGCATACAAACGCCAACACCGGTCAAAGCCATAGCGCCGATATCTGGAATGTGTCCAATGTAGATCCGGTCTACGATGTTGTAAAGCATATTGATTACCTGGGCTGCAACGGTAGGAACTGCCAGTTTCAGCAAAAGCTTGCCGATCGGCTCACTGCCCAAAAAATCCTTGTCTTCACTCATTCGTTTTCACCCCTATCTTCCGTCCGTTTGCTATTCTCCATAATCCGATCGTTGAATGAGGCAAACAGCTCTCTTTCTTCTTTTGAAAATCCGTAAAATACTTTTTTTTCAAATTGCTGGCGGAGCGTTTCGATATCCTGCATGATCGGCTCTGCATTTTCTGTCAGCGACAGATGAATGCGCCTGCGGTCCGCCGTATCCTGCCGGCGCTGCAGCAAAGCTTTCTGAATCAATGCTTCTACTGCCTGTGAAACATTGCCTTTTGACAGCATTTTGAGCTCTGCAATATCGCCTGCCGTGTCCCTCTCCGGATTATTCTGAAGAAAGCTGATAATCGTTGCTTCTATTTGAGTGAGCTGGTATTTCTCGCAGACGGTTTTCAGCATACTTTCGTAAAGCTTCATCGTTTTGCGGATAGCCATAAGCAGATCCGTTGTTCGTTTCATCCATGATCCCTCCCGGACAAAATATGGTTCAAATAGTTCTTTTAAAAAATGTTTTATAAAAAACCATTTTATTCAAAACAAATTATATCATGCTGATACCATCTGTCAAGCAAAATGAAAAAGCTTAAAAAATTGTTTACAATTTTTCAGTATTCCATATAAAACAGAAAAGCTCCAAAAAAGCGTTAAAAAATGCAGAAAAATAGACGGAAGGCATAATTCATGCCTTCCGCCTAATATAAATGGAGAGTTTTGTTATTTTGCCTCACATTTTTCCGGACAACTGCGCTTCACATGCGGAATCAAAAGTTTCTGCCCCTCCCGCAGCACTTGTGCGTCCGTCAGTCCGTTCAGCTCCGCAATCGCCTCCATGGGGACGCGGTAACGCTTTCCAATATCCCAGAGCGTATCGCCCTTTTTCACAAAATAAATTACCATTGCGCAGGTATAAGGTGCTTCTTCTTCCACAATCTCAACATCCTGCACTGCCTGGCATTTGGTCACGTTGGTGAGGCAAACGCTGATGTCGAGCACAGCGCGGATTTCCACCTTAGTTTCCCCCGCAATCTTATAGCTGCAGCTGCTTGTTTCACAGGTGACGAAGCAGCTCGCATTATCGCGCACATTCGCCACATCCAGCGTATGGCTGAACGGAATCTCCTGCTTATAGGAGAAAATCGGCGAAAACGTATCTTCGCAGATGTAGAGAACATAAGTATCAATGTTTCCCTCTACATATACCTTGCCGTTGGAGACGGTATTGGAAGTAATATAGGGCTTGGTAATCACATTATAGATTCTGGAGATTGTAGGCATGCCGTCCTTGAGTACCAGCATATCCTCTACCACTGTCTGCGCTTTGCTCTCGCCCAAAAATTCATCAAAATCATAGGTTTCGCGCACTACCTTGCATTCCTTTCCGGGAACATAGCAATCCGTGATCAGCGAAACGCTGATGTTTTCGCTTACATTGGCAACCGACGACATACGCATGGAGACGGAGAAGCGCCGGATGTTGCCGTCCGAATCAAATTTGGGAGACCATTTCACCTCGTCAATCGCAACGTCAATGACACATTCCGCTTCTTCCGAAACTTGGGAGATGTCAAAAACTTCTGTAAAATGAACGTCATGTTGACAAAATTCCACACAGCCATCCGTATCGTTGGTATAAAGGGTGCATACATCAATCACACCCTGCATAACGGCTTTGCCGGTAATCACCTTCACTTCTTTGGAAACCAGCTTGGCATTTACCTTTAAAATATCCCGGATGCTGGGCTTTGCTTCCGGCAAAATAAGCTCATCCTGTACGTCAAACACTTTATTCTGATTGGAAAAGAGTGTATAGACGTTGACGTCTTTTGTCTGAATCTGCAAATTTGTGTCCTCGTCTTCCACGTCATACACCATATCGAATACTTTATCGCTGTTCACAGCCGTATCCAGGCTGATAATCAGTTTTATCCGTACTTTCCGGCTGTTGAGCAGATCAAAATCGATCCGAACCACTTCTGCGTTAACGTTGGCCGTCATATTGTCACAGATTTTGGTATTTTCCACCGTGTGCTCAAAATCCACTAATTCATTTAACCCTTTCAGGCTCTCGCCCTCCCGCTCGCAAAGATAAAGCAGGCTCAAATCCACACTGCCGGATATCACAGCCTTTCCCGCACTGACCTTTACTTCCCGGACAAATGCCTTGGTATCGATCTGAATGATTTTTAAAATATCAGGTTTTGCTTCATTGACAATAATCTCGCTTTCGGCCATAATTTGAGCAAAATCCTGGCATACTCTGTCGTTGACCGAAATATACTGCTTTTTGAAATTCACACTCATCGTTCTCCCCTCCATGTTCTCTTCGTATGCTGTGTTACTTCATGTGTATGAAAGGGAAACTGCTTTTATGCTAAAACAGATCAAAGAAAAAAGTTTTATAAACTTAGCGCGGCACAAAAAAGCGGCTTCCTTTTTTCCGTTTCAAAAAAGGAAGCCGCCTCATTTATAGCAAAATCTTAATGTTCATTGCTTCTCTGGCTCTCCTCCGCCGGTTTTTCCAAAACTTCCGGTTCAGAAGCAACCGCTTCTTCCAGAACATCGATGGGAAAATAGAGCACAGCTTTAAACAGATCGCCGTCCAAAAAAATGCGCATAGTACCGCCGCACAATTCCGTATAGCTTCTTGCAATCGCAAGTCCCAATCCGGAACCGTCTGTTGAGCGGGTTTTATCGCCGCGCACAAAACGCCCTACAATTTCTTCTTCCGTATAGTCGATTTCCGTGGCGGATACATTGCTGATTTCAAACACAGCCGTATTGAGCCGGACGGAAAGCGAGATATGCACGCGCGTGCCCGGCATGGAATACTTGGTAGCGTTGACAATCAGATTATCCAATACTCTGTGCAGGCGGTTTCCGTCACTTCGGATCATAATCGCTTCTTTCGGAAACTTATAAACAAATTTCAATCCGGAGGCTGTAATAATATCATCCAAATCAGCGCAGACCTGCCGCACCATCTTGCCAAAATCCAGCCGTTCCCGCTGTACTTCTATGTTCCGGCTGGATGCTTTTGACAACTCAAACAGGTCTTCAATCAGATGCTTCAGCTTCTGCGACTTATCCTCCAGCACCTCTACGTACTCTCTGGACCGCGGTGAAAGATCCTTTTCCTTGGAAAGCAGGTTAACATAGCTTACAATGGAAGTAAGCGGCGTTTTCAGATCATGTGATACATTGGTAATTAAATCGATCTTCATATGCTCGTTTTTTACATACTCATCAACCGTATCCCGCACTCCGTCCTGAATGTTCGACAAAGAATCCGCCACAGACTGCAAAAGGGAATTTTTGGATAGAATCACTTTGGTTGCATATTCCCCGGATTTAATTCGTTCTACTTGTTCGCTCAGTGCAGACACATCGTCCAAAAAGCGTTTATAAAAATTTTTAAACCACACGTAGCAGACCAGCGCCAAAATGCAGCAAAGTGCCGCAGGAAGCAGGAAAAACATCTCGCCCTGATTGGCAAGATATGCGACGAAAAACGCCTCTGCCCCGCAAAGGGAAAGCCCTACAAAGATAGAATACCATCGATAGCGGACCAAAAGAAGCTTTTGCAGGGATCGTTTCTTTTCGTATTCTCTGTAGTTTCGAAGCAGGTAAAGGAAAATATTGTTTTTGAAAAACCGGCTCCGGTTGAAAAAGATATCCACGCACAGCACATAGAGGATGGTATAGATGCAGAAGATATACAGCATGGCGCACAGAACCTGGCCAACCATGTAATAGTGAATATCATATTCCAAATACTGATACAAAATTTGAAAAAAATAAAACGCGGCAAAGGCAAACAGCAGCTTAATTTCAATAAACAGCTTATTGCTGTAATAGGCTACCACATGATTTCCGGCCCGAACCAGTTTTTTATGCCTTGCGGCATAAACGCCCAAAAAGACGCCGGCTAATCCTCCCGCTAATACGATTAACAGCAAAATTTTTACACTGTTCATGGAAATTACACTGCGGTAAAGATAACTGGAGTTATCCTCACCCGGCACGATTTCGTTGTTGACGGCCAGATAGAGATAGCAGGAGAAATAGTCCTGCGGATTCTCAACCAGCTTTACATCCTGATTTTGAAAATAATCCTGCCCCTCTCCTTCTCCGCCCAATGCCAGCTTTGCATCTGCATCGCCCTGGCAGAAATAAAGTGTATAGCCGTCAAAAAAGAAATAACTTTCAAAATCTTTGGTAACGATCGGATTTTTGTTGGCCTTAATTCCAAAATCGGTTGCATTGGGAAGATATTCCGCTCCTGTTGTCCCATTCCCGGCATAGACCAGAATATTATTGCACGCGATTTCTTCCTCCAATATCTTCTGATAAATGTAGGTAGAATCCGTCTGCTCTTTTGGATTGATGATATCCGCCATTCCGTTGAGAAAATAAGCAATCCGTTCTTTGAATATTTTCGTTTGATAAAGATCCCCGTCCAGGGAAGAAATAATCTGCCCGTCGCCGCTCAGCGTATCATTAATCGCCAGCAGCCCTGTCAGAAGCAGTATCGTCAGCATATATACTGCCAAAAACATAGACAGGGCGGCTAAAGCTGCTTTACTGCCTTTTTTCAATTTTGTATCCAACTCCCCATACAACTTTCAAATATTCCGGTTCCTTCGGATTTATTTCGATTTTTTCCCGAATCCGGCGGATGTGCACCATAACGGTGTTCTCACAGGAATAGGAAGGTTCGTTCCACACACGTTCATAGATCTCCTCCGCAGGAAAAATCCGTCCGGGCGAGCTCATCAACAGCTCGATAATTTTCGATTCTGTCGCCGTCAGTTTTACTTCTTCGCCATTGACTGTCATCTGGCGGCTTTCTTTGTCAAACGACAGCCCTCCTACCGTTAAAATCTGATCGCCCTGCGGCATATTCACGTCTCCCAAGTTAATGTAGCGGCGCAGCTGAGACTTTACGCGGGCCAACAGCTCCATCGGGTTAAACGGCTTTGTAATATAGTCGTCTGCGCCCATGGATAGACCCAAAATCTTATCCGTGTCCTCGCTTTTCGCCGACAAAATAATAATGGGAATGTTCTTTTTTTCCCGAATGCGCATCGTAAGCGACAAACCGTCCAATTTCGGCATCATGACATCCAGCAGCATTAAATGAACCGGCTGGGTATTGACAATCTCCAACGCCGCCGCTCCATCGTATGCCGTTAAAACACGATATCCTTCGTTTTCCAAAAAGATTGTGACCGCACGTACAATATCCCGGTCATCGTCTACCACCAGAATCGTACTTTGTTCATTTTGACTCATTTCTCTCACCCCGAACTGTGCTGCTCTTCGAAAAGAGCTGTATTTTGCAGGAATTTCTGCCGCTTGAAATTCCAATATTGAATCCGACTGCCCCTGCATTTTAATCTTTTGGTTTGCACTACGCTATTTATTATAACACAAATCAATCAAAAAGTCTTTCTTCCCTTTTTCAGCACCCCACAGCGATGGAAAAACGTCTTTCAAAATATCAGCTTTCTGCAATCCCTATGCCGTCCAAAATAAAATCAACCAAATTTTTAAAACGCAGCAAATTCGTTTGACTCAGCAAAAAATCTCTGAGGATAAACGATCCTTTCTTTTCTGCCTTTGTGCCGGTTCAAATGGCTAACTCCGCAGCCGAAAGCGCCCGGCCGGGCGTGTCAAACCGTTCCAAACACAGGATTTGCGTACGCAGAATAGGTCTGTCCGCCCAATTTTTTACAAAAATATCGTCTGTATTTTCACATGTTAATTGGAACCGCTTTCTGTCTTTCTGCTCCTTAACCGGTTACCACCCATTTGATGCAATGGCCGAGTTTATGTTCAAAAATCCGGTATCCCTCCAGGATATTGCACAGCGGTCCCCTGTGCGTAATTAAAAAATCCGTCCGTATTTTGCCTTCGCGCAAATACTGCATTAATTCCGAACATTTGCAGGCATCCACGCCGCCTGTCTTAAAGGTAAGATTTTTTCCGTACATTTGGGGAAGAGGCAGAAGCTGTGGTTTTTCATACATTGCAGCGAGTGCTACAATGCCATTGGGGCGCGCCAGCTTCCAGGCAAGCTCAAAAGTGCCTTCTCCTCCCGCCGCTTCGATAACAGAGTCTGCTCCTCTGCCATGGCAGCAGGATAATACCGCTTCCTCTGCCGGTTCAACGGCCGGGTTTAAAATGACATCCGCCAGCTTGTGCTCCCTGGCCAAAGAAAGCCGAAACGGGTCTAAGTCCATGAGAATTACGGTTTCAGCGCCCAGCAATTTTGCACACTCGGCAGCGCATAAACCAACCGGCCCTGCTCCAATAACCGCAACCCGATCGCCCGGATGAATTTCACACAGCTGTGCGGCCCAATATCCGCTGGATAAAATATCGCCCAAAAAAAGAGCATTTTCATCCGATACCGAATCCGGAATTGCCGTGAGTCCCATGTCGGCGAACGGCACCCGTACATATTCCGCCTGGCACCCGTCAATCCGGCATCCCAGTTCCCAGCCGCCCTGCTCACAGTTATTCACAAAACCGTGCCGGCAATACCAGCAGGTTCCGCAAAATGTCTCACAGTTCGCGGCAACCCTGTCTCCAGGCTGAAAAGAGTGAATCTTCTCTCCCACCGCCACCACTTCGCCGACGAATTCATGCCCCAAAATCACACCGGGTACTGCCCGGGGAACCGCGCCGTTTCGGATGTGCAAATCACTGGTGCAAATCGTGGAACGCGTTACGCGGACAATCGCGTCCCTTGGGTGCTGCAGGACCGGTACAGGCCGGGTCTGCAGTTCAATTTTTCCCTCTCCGCAATACACTGCCGCCAGCATAGACTGTTTCATTTGGTTCACTCCAATCGCAGATTATCTTATTTTGCAGTGTACCACAAAAAGCACAGCCTGCCAAGCCCATATCGGAATCCAGCCTGCGGCATTCCCGCTTGTTCTCAAAAAAGATTCTGCCTTCAAAACCGCAGAGGCAGATTCGTTTCATTTTTT
>CALYAR010000230.1 GCA_944393585.1 uncultured Clostridia bacterium
CTGTTTTGATGCAGGAGGTAATCGCGGCACACCTGTTCAAAGACCAGCCCCATGTAATTGCTGAGATCTCCGGCAATTTTTCGTTCCCACACAACTTCCTGTGCGTTCATTTCCAATAATGTGCGATTGCTGGAAACATACCGGTACCAGAACCGGAACATAAAATCGGAGATGCGGTACAAGGTTTTGCGGGAGGAATCCTTTTCACCAAAAGGTGTTTCCTTTTCCAGAATTCCCAGTTCCCGCAAGGTCTTGATATATTTCAGGCATTTTGCAGGCGATTCACCGGTTTTGGTGGCAATTTCATTGGATTTGGAGGCCCCTCCGGCGATTGCCTCGATAATGGCACAATACACCCCTGGTTCCTGCACTTCCTGCCGGAGAAGCAGAAGCGGTTCTTCATACAGATAGCCAGTCGGCTTTAAAAAGATATTCTGGATGTTTTCTTTCAGACTTTTCCGGGCAGAAATCTGTTGGAGGTACATGGCAGTGCCGCCAAAAGCACCATAAAGAGTCAGCTGTTCTTCCTTGGAGAATCCTTCTAGGAATTTCACGCTGGTCCGATAGTCAAAGGGCTTCATGTGCAGCTGGGCGGTTCTTCGGCCGAACAAAGGACTTTTGGCTCCCAGCACTTCTTTTTCCATAAATCCCATATAACTGCCGCAAAGAACCAAAAACAGTTTCCCATATTGCAAAGTGTGGTCGATTAAATGCTGCAAAATGGAAAGCAGTGCCGGATTGATTGCAGCCAGATATGGAAATTCATCAAAGACCAGCACCAATGGTTTTTCTGTCTGTTTGTTGTGCAGGTAAAGCAGCGCGTTTTCCCAGGACGAAAAGGGATCCAGCGTGGTTTCTCCGTAATGCTGAAACACCAGGTTGGAGAATTTATCCAGGTTCATTTTTTCATTGCTTTGTTCTGCGGAGTAAAAGACAGTTTCCTTGTCTTTGCAGAATTCCAGGAGTAAGGTTGTTTTTCCCACCCGTCTTCGTCCGTATAGTACAAATAATTGAAAACGGTTCTGCTGGTAAAGATTTTCAAGCTCTGCCAGCTCCTTTTCTCTGCCAATAAACATCCAGACACCTCCAATTATTAACTTTCAAGTTATTTACTTTCAAGTTAATTATACCACGAATGAGGGCAAATATCAATGCATCTAGCACTGTTTTTCAAGGATGCATATTCTGATACCAGAATATTGGGTATTAGGATTTATTCTAGAAAAAATAGGGAGTAGTAAAGTATGAATCAAAAATATTTACAAGGAATTTCCAGTGATATGAGCAGCATAGAGGAGGCTATCTTTTTTGAAGCCATTCCAGAAAATATTATTGCCTTTTTGATGTAGCACCAATGGGCTGCGAGGTCTGCTATTGGAACAGTGGACAACCGCTCTTTTCTTACTGCAAAAACAGGATTTGTTGACGTCTGCCTGGATCAGGATTTCCCTGCAAGGGAAATCCTGCCAATTTATGCCGGCGTTCAGATGGGGCATGCTCCCATACCACCATTGAAAACGGTACCCAAGGAGATTGCACTGGCGCAAAAATGCCCTATGCCCGATTGGAATTACCTTCGTTGGGATGGATACAGTGATGAAAAATATCAGGCGATCCGCAGCGGGAAAGGTTTGTTGGAACTGCCCTGGCAAGGGGAAACGGTTTCTCTGGAACTGCAGGTGCGTTCCTACTACAGCGGCGGCAACCTGGCTTTGCTGCTAGTGGACTGGAGTTCCGGGGAGCCGGAGGAATGGGGCGATTTAACGGTGAATTTAGGACCTCGGCTTCAAAAGGATTGCGCCTTTGTAGATGTGAATAATCTGGGGCAGGAAATTCTGCCTTGGGTGGAAAAAGACGTGCTGGGGAAGCCCACAGGCCGGGTGGCACAAAGTGGTTTTGTGACATATCCTGAGTACCAGTTCCAGGCAGACAGACTAAAAGCGTTGGATGCCAATGGTTACCACAGTTACTGCCAGCTGCGTGGACAGAATTCTCAAGAAAAACCGCAGAAGAAAAAGACCGTTGAGGAACGCTGAACCTTTTCATCTGGGTTGTTAGATTTGTCGGATTACACAAGGATTCTCAGTGTCGAAAAAATGACGTTGGAGGACGCTAAAAAGATGAATCAGCTCCTTGCGGGACAGTTTGGAGTGCGGGAATATAGAAGCTGATAATTACACAAAATAATCACACGCGTGTAATTCCGTGCAATATATATTGACAATAAATGCACGCGTGTGATATAGTGTAATTATGGAGGTGATCAAATGTCTTATTTGATACCAGAAAAAGAAACATTGGAAGTTGAGTTCAAAAGTGATTTAAAATGCTTGCCTGATATGGAGTTAATCGATGCGGTTGTTGCTTTTGCCAATACATCCGGCGGAGATCTCTACCTGGGCGTTGAAGATGATGGGACGGTTACTGGCTGTCATGAGAAACATCGTGATTTTACACGGCTGGCAGCCTTTATTGCCAATCGGACTATGCCCCCGGTTTCTGTCCGTGTAGAAGAAATTCCAGCTAAAAAACCGGTTTTGCTTCTTCAAGTACCCAAAAGCAAAACAATTGTAGCATCTTCTTCCGGTAAAATTCAGAGGCGGAGACTTCAAGCGGATGGGACACCGGAAAATGTACCGATGTACCCATACGAAATTACCACACGGCTGAGTGAGCTTGCGCTGCTGGACTTTTCAGCACAACCTGTTTTGCAAGCCCAATACCAGGACCTCGATCCATTGGAAAGAGAACGAGTCCGGAAGATTATTCTATCCTATAATGGAGAAAAAACTTTATTGGAATTATCAGACGAAGAATTGGATAAAGCTTTGATGCTGGCGGCTACCGTTCAGGATCGTCTTGTTCCAACTGTTACTGGGATTCTTCTATTAGGGAAACAAGAAAAAATAAAAGAATATATCCCCACGGCTGAAGCTGCATTTCAGGCATTTCATGGAACGGAACTGACGGTCAACGAATCTTTTTATATGCCGTTGCTGGCAGCAATTGAAAGAATCATAAATTTTATTGATGTTCGGAATCCTGAACAGGAAATGGATATGGGGCTGTTTCGGATGTCAATACCCGATTTTGATAAACGTGCTGTGCGAGAAGCAGTTGTCAACGCATTTTCCCATCGGGATTATACTCAGCTTGGACGGGTCTTGGTACAAATGGATGAAGATGGCATGACGATCAGTAACCCTGGCGGTTTAATCGAAGGAGTTACCGTTCAAAACATTTTGAATGTATCTCCCCGTGGCCGGAATCCTGCACTGGCTGATGCTTTGAAACGAATTGGATTGGCAGAACGTTCCGGACGGGGTGTGGATCGAATTTTTGAAGGTTCTCTTCAATATGGTCGTCCTCTTCCAGATTATTCCGAAACAACATCTTCCAATGTAAAGCTGTTTATCCCTCGAAGCTTACCCGATGTGAGGATGACCACATTGATTTCGGAAGAACGAAAACGGACTGGTATGCAAGTATCATTGAGTACTCTGTTTGCCTTGAACACTTTAAAACAAGGACGCCGTATGACACTTCATGAAGTGAGTGTGGAAACCAATATGCCGGAGTCTAAAATGCGGGCAACATTGGAACGACTGACCGAGTCTGGTTTGATCGAGGCTATTGGCACAGGCAGGGGACGTGCTTATGTACTGGGATCAAAGATGTACCAGGACGCTGCTAAGTATGTTCGGCAAACGGGTATTGATCAGTTACGTTATTCCGAATTGATTTTAAAACTGGCAAAGACCAAGCCATATATTACACGGAAAGATGTCATTAACCTTTTGCACGTTACACCACCGCAGGCATATCGTTTGTTGCAAAAGCTTCTCAAAAGCGGTGACTTGATCTGCGAAGGGAAAACAAATGCTGCTAAATATACACTAACCAATACAGAATTGTAACAAATATTAGGATACCACATAATAGAATAGGTATTAACAGAAACGCGTTAACATCCCGATACCAGGATAAATTTCCGGTATCGGGAT
>CALYAR010000231.1 GCA_944393585.1 uncultured Clostridia bacterium
AGATATTTGGATGCTCCCCACATATCGCTTTTTTTCCGAACAAGGAGCGAGATCCCAACGCCTGCCCCAACAAGGCCTAAAATACCAAAAATAATCCACAATGCTTTTTTCATAATTGATCCCATCCTTTCCTAATTACAAACAATGTTTTCGTTAAATTGGCTGTCTGCCGTATTATCTGTCATCCATAGATCCAATCTTTTGCATTCAGTTTTTTTTCAAATGCAATGTCGGAGATAAAAGTGGTACGATAGCCATGATCGACACACCACTTTACTGTCTTGAATATTTTGTCCCGATAATCAGGCTGATAATCCCGGTAAAAATCATAAAAATACTGTTCATGGATCAATAAGTACAGAAAACAATGGTCTTCTGCGGCGGCGAGTCTATCCATATAGACGTCGATCTCGTCCAGATCCACTTCATTGATGACAATATCATCCTTAACAAATATAATATCTTCCCGGTTATCGACCCAAAAATCCCGGCTGTGTGCATGTTTTGTCTGCTCGCGGTTTAAATAGTAGGAGACATAAGGTTCTCCCTGCTCATCGAAGAGAAAGTATCCGTCCAAGACTTTGTAGCCAAGCGCCCGGAAAGCGCGTGTGCCATAAATGTCGGAATCGGCCCAATGCTGGGATGTGATGGAGGATAAAACCTCTTCTCCGGCAAAGCGTCTGATTTCCAGCTCTACCTGCCGCCCTTCCCGCATAACCAATTCGTAGGGCACATGCTTGTAAGGACTGTCCGGCAGATTGCAGCGGGCATGAAACGTAAACTTTAGCCAAGTAGAGTTTTGACGGAACTCTTCCTTATATTTATCCGGAAACATAGACAAGTTAAACTTGCCGTCTTCCGTTTCGTAGTAAATGTGCATATGTACTTTGGTTCCATACATTTGGTTCAAATCACGGTAGAGTGCTAAGAAGGGATCATCAAACAAGGAGCAATAAGTATCCTGGTGTTTGTAAATGTTTTCAAAGCACCAGATTACGTCATCTACCCCAAGCCGATAGGTTTTATAACCTTCGCGGAACCAGTAGATATAAATAGACGCTGTTTCGCCAGTCTCCACACATGTTGCCTCGACACAGTTTCGATAAGCGTCGATTGGGACCTGAGCCCTATAGGTACCGCTGCAATGCTCCGCAGGAATTCCATTGATACAAATTGTGAGCCCAGCGGGAGCAGTTAGGAGAATGTTCGTATAGAGCACTCCGTCTGCTTCCAGACCATCCGCTTCTGAAAAAAGAACGTCGCCGTCAATGGGGCGTATAAATTGCATCTTTTGTTCCATTCCGCTCCCTCCTGATCTTATTGGATATGCCTGATTTTCAGCTTCTAAATTATAGTAATATAGTAAGTCTTGTTGTGGTAAAATGTTCCATTAAAAAAACACTTGATTCCGCCAAATTTCTACAAATTTATTATAACATGGGTAGGGCTGTTATTTCTATGTCCAAACTATTAAGTTTTGATTAAATTTATGTGTAACAGAAAAAAATCATAAAAAGAACCGGAGGACATCATGTGGCGGAAGATGGAATTCTTGCTTTATTCTATTTGTTTTTTTGCGTTTGCCTTAAATCCTTGGAAATCGTTTGATTTTTCGGCGAGAGTGTACTATACTGAAAATCGAAGTAAATGTCGTTTCAGATTCAGTGAGAAATGATATATAGGAGGAATACAATCATGAGTGATTTACAAAAAGAGCTCGCCATGAATGGCGGACCCAAAGCAGTCAAAAAAGATCTTCCCGCCAGACATCATTTTGGTGAAGCAGAACGCGCAGCAGCTCTTCGTGTTATCGATGAAGCTATCGCGAAAGGGGTAGCTCCGGGTTACGGCGGACCGGAAGAGGAGGCTTTCTGCAAAGAGTTTTCCGAGATGCTTGGCGGCGGATATGCCGACGCGGTGAATTCTGGTTCTAACTCTGTGTTTGTTGCATTGCGTGCGCTTCCGATCGAGCCCTTTACCGAGATTATTGTAGGACCGATTACGGATCCGGGCGGAATTATGCCGATTGTTATGATGAACTGCATTCCGGTTATTGCCGACAGTGCAGAAGATTCGTTCAATATGAATCTCGACACAGTGAAGAAGGTATTTACCGAGAGAACGAGCGCTATCGTTGTTCCGCATATTGCAGGCGAGCCGGCGGACATTAAGCCGATTGTGGAATTTGCAAAAGAACACGGCGTCTATGTAGTAGAAGACTGCGCACAGGCTCACGGAGCAAAGATCAACGGGCAGTTTGTCGGTACTTTCGGTGATACAGCCGGTTATTCTTTGATGTTCGGCAAACATACCTGCACAGGCGGTCAGGGCGGTATTGTCTTTACAAAATCTGAAGATCTCTATTGGAAGATCCGTCAGAATTCTGACCGTGGTAAGCCATTCGGACTTCCGGCTGGCAGTACCAACTGCGTTGCATCCCTGAATTTCAATTTGGATGAAGTGGGCTGTGCAATTGGACGTGTCCAGACAAAGAAAATGGAAGAGATTGCAAAGAAACGCCGCGCTGTAGCGGATAAAATTTTTGCTGGTATTGAGCGCAAAGACATTATTCGTGCGCCGAAACTTCCGGCAACGGCAGAACCATCCTATTGGTTCACGCGCATGCTCTTTGATGAAGAGAAAGTTACCTGTGACAAGCACACGTTCTGCACTGCTTTGGCAGCGGAGGGACTTCCGATTGCAGAAAGCTATGATGCAACGCCTTATATGAGCACGTGGGCACAGGAACACCGCGTATTCGGCAACAGCGGTTATCCGTGGGCTGCTCCGGAGTACAAAGGCGATCACAACATGAAGTACACGATGCCGGAAAACATTGCAAAAGTTCGCAAGCAGAACATCAACCTGTACGCTGTGGAAAGCTATACGGATGAAGATATTGCGAATATAGTTGCAGCAATCAACAAGGTTTGCGCCGCATTTGCAAAATAAGAAGGAATTTTGATCCCCCAGGCATACTGCCTGGGGGATTTTTATAAAAAATATTTCAATCATACTCAAGCAATTATAGTAAAATTTACGTTATTATTTTTATATAAAATTTTGTTTCGAATTTTTGATTTTTTATTGCAGATGATCAGCAAAAAGCAGTGAATCGAATTATTGCTTTCAGGGTTGCTTCATACCTTAAACATGATTTCTGTTTCGTTTTTCCTGCTCTAGATTTAAATTTCCTTGTAAATCTGAATATGAGAATGTATAATGAAAATAAATTTAGGATAAGAAAGAGGAGAGCCAATGCACCAATATGCGGTTTTGCTAAACCCCGGACACAATCGGATTTATTTTGAAGAATCCAAGAAATTGTCCTGTTCCGAGCTTCTGGCCGTTTTCAAAGGAGTTTTAGCGCAAGAGAGCGTCAAAATAGAAGAAATAGAGGAAATCCCTTATCTGATCTTTCAAACTTCAGAAGAACTGTCGGTAAGTGAGAGAGCAATGCTGTCGCGTTTGTCATTTGCTTATGCGGCGTTTGAACTGGAAAACGTCAATGGATCTATTGTGTTAAGGCCAATTTCACGGGAATTTCAGTTTTTTATGGATTCTTCCATGAGCAGCTTGTTGAAGTATTCCGGGAAAACCAATGAACTTTTTACAAGAATGATGATTAATCTGGCATTTTTTTCATCAGATTTTACCAAGGAGGCGCAAATTTGTCTGCTGGACCCGGTAGCGGGGAAGGGGACAACCTTGTTTGAGGGGCTCTCGCTTGGATATGATGTATTTGGAATTGAAATTGGAGACAAAGCCGCTCATGAAGCATGCTGCTGTCTCAAGCGGTATTTGGAAATGCAAAGATACAAGCATACGCAAAAGAACGAACGGCTCAGCGGCCCCAATAAATCTTTCACGGCCGCACGGGAGAGTTTTCTAATTGCCCGTTCCAAAGAAGAACAAAGGGAAGGAAGAAACCGCACGTTTACCATGATGGCGGGAAATTCTGCACTTGCAGATCAGTTTTTTCCCAAAAACAGTTTTCATATCATAGTGGGAGATCTTCCCTATGGTGTGCAGCACGGAAACGTGACAAATCAAAAACAGTCCTCTCTCACGCGCAATCCCAATGAACTGCTGCGGGCTTGCCTGCCTGGGTGGAGAAAGGTTTTGAAGCGGGGCGGAGCTATGGCGCTGGCGTGGAATCGAAATGTGCTGGCCCGGGCGAAGATGGAAGAACTACTGGTTCATGCGGGTTTTCATCCGTTGGGGGGAGAACCGGACCGATTCGTGCATCGGGTTGACCAGTCCATTTTGCGGGATGTCATCATTGCCCGAAAAGAAGACTGAGCTAAAATCAAGAGCTGTTTTGCGGCTATGATCTTTTTTGCTCGCCCTTGAAAGCGGAAGAATTATGCAGTTTATATTAAAAGAAAGATTGGAGTAATTGGAAATGAAAAAAGCAAAGGTTCCGATCAACTGTTTGTTTCAGGCTTGCTATAATCCGGAATTGGAAGCGGAAATCAGCCGATGCAAAGAAAAATGTTTCCAGTTTAATCAGTTAAGTCCGAACGACCGGGAAAATCAGCAAAAGCTATTGAAGGAAATACTGGGTGGGATGGGAGAGAACGCCATATTTACCCCGCCGTTTTGGTGCGACTACGGATACAATATTTTTGTAGGCGATTTCTTTTATGCAAACCACAACCTGATTATTACGGACGGGGCAAAAGTGTCATTTGGAAATCATGTTTTTGTTGCTCCAAACTGCTGTTTTACTACAGCAGAGCATGCCATTGATCCGCAGCAGCGCCAAGCTGGGATGGAAGTTGCCAAACCCATTACCGTAGGCAATAATGTTTGGATTGGAGCAGGAGCAACGATTTTGGCGGGCGTCACCATTGGAGATAATTCCGTTATCGGAGCGGGCAGTGTCGTGACAAAATCCATTCCAAACGACGTGATTGCCGTCGGCGTGCCCTGCAAGGTGATGCGGAACATCACAGAAGAGGACAAATACCGCTATCCAATCTATGGAGAGAATAAATAGAAAAAAGAAGTTTGCAGAAAAGATGAAAGGATTTGCTATCAAGTATGTTCAGGCCGTTTTTTGAGCATTCATGGGCAGCGAGTGGCGCATTTTTATAATCAGGACCATATTTTGAATCCGGTAAAATTTGTGTGCAAACGTTTTTTAGACAGCGGTCTGCCCCCGAACAGGAAGCAGAGCACATAGGTGGGCAAATTAAATTAGTAAAATATATCCAATTCGTCCGTAATTTTTGAAAGTATCATTCGCATCCCATAACCAGCGTCCAAAGTTTTTATGCTTTGGACGCTGGTTTGTGCATTGCGCGGTTTGATGACTGCGATCGCCGAAGAAAAAAATACTTTGGCTTACCGGAGTTTTGTTTAACCACATTTTGGATTTGCATTCCTGAATATTTCTTCTTTCACACAGGTTTTCTTATCTGCCGGAATTTACACATTGAACGGCTGATATTTTACTGAAAAACAGACCGAAATGCTTTTTCCATCGCCTCATTGTTGAGAAATGGGGCAAAATAATTTAAATCACTTCTATTAAGCTTCCGTCCGGAGTCAATGATGCGTTCTAAAATCCGGCTCACAGTATCTGTGCCGACAAAAGGTGTGATATTCTTTAACTGCGAAATCCCAATTTTATCATTCTCTATGGTTTGAAGAGCATAATCCGCAGTTTTATGATTAAGAAATGGTATGATTTTTATTAATTCATCGTAAGTGACTGTACCGCCCTTTTCCAAATACTCCTGTAACAAAGAGGCAATGATCTTGCTATCAGAAAACGGAGCAAGATAAACCAAATCCTTGATTTCAAATCCTTTGGAAGCAGCGTTTAGAATGCTTTCATTAAGAAGCTTACTGCTAATGAAAGGAGCCAATTGGACGAGATCCTGCATAGTAAGGCAATCTTTCATGTTATCACAACTTTGCTCCAGTTGATCCGGCTTTAAAAAGGGAGCGGCTTTCTCCAGTTCCTGGGGCGTAATTTCTTCCGTCCTCTGTTCCGAAATGGAAGAGAGAATTTTTCCAGCGCGGGAGTTTCCGAGTATTTCATCGATGCTGAC
>CALYAR010000232.1 GCA_944393585.1 uncultured Clostridia bacterium
ACAGCCCGCGTTTTGTCTGTGATTTTGGCGCGGACGTCAGCCGGATCAATGTTAAAGCTGTCCGCCGCTGCATCGGCCAAAACCGGATAAGCACCCGTCATGCCGACGCTTGCGAGGGTAGAGTAAAAAGTATATGCGGGGACGATTACCTCATCGCCATAGCCGATTCCAAGGCTGCGGAGAATGATCTCCAGGCTTACCGTTCCATTGGTAACGCTGATTCCGTATTTGCAGCCCAAATAAGCAGAAAAATTCTCTGCAAACGACATTGCTTCTTTTCCCAGGGTCCCCCACTCGCCGGCGTCCAGCACCTTTTTCAGGGCTTCTGCTTCTTCTTTGCCATAATAGGGCCATGAAAATGGAGTATCATGGAACAGGGGAGTTCCGCCTGAAATTGCCAGTTTACTCATGGTCGCGCCTCCTTTTGACATATTCCAATACTTCGTCTTTGTTCTCTGCTAATTTGCGGAGCGCGGCAGGAAATGCGAGCACATCTGATTCCTCGTCTAGTAATGCAGCTTGACTCAGCCACATCCCCTTCTCATATGCTATCACTTTTCCTACCGGAATGTCAACCCCTTGATAAGTACGGTCGGAGCCGGTTACTTTGCGGAAGGTTTCGTCATTTACAATATCCATTTCCGTAATGGGCTGACTGTAGCCGGAAGCCAGGCAGCCTATGCCTTCGCCGGACAAAAGCCCGATTAATTCTTCGCGCGTTACACCGTAGAACGCGTCCTTGTTATACTTGAACATAAACAGGTGATAAGCATTGCCTGTGACACGCTCATCCTCATCGTTTAACTCGATGAATGGGAATTCTCTCAAAGCTTCGGTTAGTATTTTGGCGCTTTTGGTACGTTTTTCAAACAGGATGTCTACGTCTTTCATCTGTTCCTGCAAAACAACTGCCTGCCAGGGAGCCATACCTGCATTGGTACCCAGATTCATATGTTCATACCAAATATCGCTGCGGCTGTCACGGCCATATTCGCGGATGCTCCACATTTGACGAAAGAGTGCTTCATCATTGGTTGTAATCATACCGCCTTCCCCGCAGGAGAGGTTTTTGCTGGCCTGGAAACTGAAGGAACCGGCGATTCCCAGCGTTCCTGTCTTTTTTCCCTTCCAGGAAGCGCCGTGTGCCTGCGCGGAATCTTCGATCACAAGGATATTGTGCCGCTTGGCAATCTCACAGATTGCATCCATGTCACAGGGGCGTCCGCCGATGTGGACAGCCAAAACGGCTTTTGTTCTCGGTGTGATGTTTTTTTCAAAGCTTTCCGGATCCAGTAAATGCGTTCCGTATAAAACGTCGGCAAAAACAGGGGTTGCACCGGTATAGAGAATGGAAGAAACGGAGGCGACAAAAGTATAAATGGGAACGATTACTTCGTCTCCGCGTCCAATGTTGAGTGCGCGCAAAATAACTTCCAGGCCGACGGTTCCGCTGGAAACCGGAAGCGCATATTTGGCGCCGGTGTAGAGGGCGAACATTTCGCCCAGGTTATTGACTTCCTGATTGAGGGTACTCCAGTCATCCATTTTCAGAATACCCAAAAGCCGCCGGTATTCGTTTGCTCTTGCGGCCGGCCATTTTGGATAAGGCTTCGTACGGACAGGAGAGCCTCCATTGACTGCGAGCTGGTTCATACTAATACCTTCTTTCTTCGCTAAAGATGAGTGATTGGTTCATTACAGGGAGCGGATCACGCCTCTGTATTTTTTGATGTACTGATCGTTAATTTCAGAACCGCCGTCGATGTTGCTGCTGGAATAAAGCTCGATTGGCTGATTCCGGTTTTCCATTTCTTCAATGATCGCGCATTCCAAAGCGTTTAAGATAGCGGCTCCGACTACGGTAGAAGAAGGCGCTGCCATACGGTTTCCAAATGCGACGCAGGCGTCGCCGTAGCAGCCGCCGTTATCCAAAACCAGATCCGTTAATTCGAACAGGCGCTTTCCGCTTTTATCACGCGATACGCTTTGAGAAGAATGGGTTAAGCTGGTGAGGGCGATTGTCTTAACGCCTCTTTCCTTGGCATGAGACGCCATCTCAACACAAAGGCTGTTCCGGCCGGAATTGGAGATGATAATCAATGTGTCGCCTTCTTTGAGGTCATACTCATCCAGTAAAATGTCGGCATAGCCGCTCAGGCGTTCTAATTCCGTGCTTTTGCTGGCGCTTTCATGGAGCATTAAACCGGTTTCTAAAATCGGTTTTACACGCACCATACCGCCGGCCCGGTAAAAAATCTCTTCTGCCAGCATGTGGGAATGACCGGTTCCAAAGATATAGAGCCAGCCATTCTGCTCCATCGTGTCCGCAATCATTTTGGCCGCTTGATCAATGGTATCCATTTGTGTTTGGGCCGCTTTTTCCAAAAGGCCCGATACGGTGTTAAAATATTCCTGTGCTTTTTTCATGTTTAAAATCTCCTTTTTATTGATACTGTTTTTTTAAATTCAGAGCGGTTTCCTTCCAGGAGGGAGGCTGCAATTGATTGAGTGCATACAAAACTGCACCGATCTGCGGCGGTATGGAAGGAATTTGTACATGAACATTTGGATGCGTTTTCGCAACTTCGTTTTGAAATTGTTCTAAAATATCCGGATTCTTCTCAAAAAGACCGCCATACACGCCAATATCAGACGCCTCAAAATGGGTTTCTGCCAGCAGATGGTTAGCATGGGCAACTAAAATGGCAACATTTTCATCAACGATACGATTTGCTTCGGCATCACCCTGACGGCGGGCTTCTAAAACCGGTACGGCAAAGGAAGCGATAAAACCGTTTATATTTTCTTTTTCATATAAAATCGGAATCAGATCCCGGTAATAGTGAAGATGATAAAAAGACAACAATTTTTCAGATAAAATCGTGGAGGGGCCTACTTTTTCCAATGCCCGGATGGCTGAAAGAATACCGGCATGACCAATGCTGTAACAGCCGCCCTCATCATTGAGCAGATATCCAAGACCGCCGGAGATCAATACCTTTTTATTTTGGTCCAAAGCGGCGGCGATCATGCCGGTGCCGCTGATGAGCATCACGCCCGGATCTCCCAAAGAAAGGCCGTAAAGCCCTGCTACAATATCACTGCACATAAAAGTAGTTTGAAGGTTGAAGGAATCGCCGCAAAAAGAGCGGAGCTGTTCCTCGGTAGCATAATCGTCAAGCGCAGACATGCCAATGGACAGATAGAAATTGTCGCTGCTTAAATTGATCTTTCGTTTCAGTCCGTCTACTGTTTCCTTTAAGGTAGCCCTTGCCCGTTCCATTCCTTCCGAATAAAAGTTAATTCCTCCCCCGGTATGGGAACCCAGCACGTTTCCTTTAGCATCGACCGCTGTGACAGTGGTACGGCTTCCTCCTCCATCTGCCCCGATGTAAATTGGTTCTAGCATAATATCACTTCCTAATCTTAAAATTTGCCGCGGCAGAGCGCCGTCATCTTAAGGCGGATAAAAATGAAGGGAGTCTGCCGGTCTATCATGATCCGATTCCTAAATTGCTTTATAAACCCCGTTTATAAACTTGTAACTTTATCATACCTTAATTTGGCTGTTTTGTAAATAGGATTTTAAAGAAAAAATACAAAAATTTATTTCAAAATTTTGGAATGAAGTTGGAAGATATTAAAAAAATCAAGGATAAAAGTCTATTTTTACAAAGAGAAAGCAGAAGCGAACATCTTTTCCAGCGGAAATGAAAAAACAAGCTTTATAATGCTGCATTCAGAGAAAAGACGTTCGCTTCTTCCGGTTGACTGAGTTAAATAACAATTCATATAGCTGCGGCAGGCGGCATGGGATCCAAAGTTTATTTTTGTAATCTGATTTGCCGGCAATGGCTGCTCTGCAATGCCATGATTTTTTTCCAGAATGCGCCTATGAACGGGACTCTTTTTGGAATATTGATGGATTACAGCATTTTGCGGATTTCCTTTTTCAGCTGTGCGATAATGCGCTTTTCCAGCCGGGAGATATAGGACTGTGAAATCCCAAGCATGTCGGCTACTTCCTTCTGCGTTCGCTCCGTAGTGCCGTTTAATCCGAATCGAAGCTGCATAATGCTTTTTTCCCGTTTGGACAATTTATTGATGGCATTGTTGAGCAATTCCCGGTTGACGGACTCTTCCAGATTCCGGCTGATAATGTCCCCTTCTGTGCCGAGAATGTCAGAGAGCAGAAGTTCGTTACCGTCCCAATCGACATTGAGGGGCTCGTCGATGGAAACTTCCGAACGAATGTTGTTATTTTTGCGCAGGAACATCAAGATTTCGTTTTCGATGCAGCGGGAAGCATAGGTTGCCAGCTTAATATTTTTTTCGGGATTAAAGGTATTGATGGCCTTAATTAATCCAATCGTTCCGATGGAAATGAGGTCCTCAATCCCAATTCCGGTATTTTCAAATTTTTTGGCAATGTAAACGACAAGGCGCAGGTTCCGTTCAATTAAAGTCGGTTTGACGGACATATCTTTTTCAAGCAGCTTTTGAAGCAAATCACGCTCTTCACTGGCGGAGAGGGGCGGCGGCAGAGTCTCGCTCCCGCCGATATAATGGACGTCGTCCGATAAATCAAACCGCAGCTTTCGAAGCAGGAGAGAAGGGGAGAGCCGCCGAAGCAGGCTCAGTTTGCGAAGGGAATTTTCATAAAATGCCAGATTTCGTACTGTATTCATAACAAAGCTCCTAACTCATTATTTTCGTGTTTAATAAATTTGGATGCATCAGAGCGGTATATTCGTCAGATGAAGCGATCTTCCCGGGATAAATGCCGATAACGGCATTTTTTGTTTCAATGGTTTCCTTTTGGGAAGAAATCTTGACACAATCTGGTGAAAAGCCTAAAATAACCTGTTTGTCAGCTCCCAATGTATGATAGGGAATGATTTTAAACCGGATGTGCTCCTCTGTCTCCATTAAGCGGTCCAAATGATCGGCCCGCGAGACGTCGAAATGTTCCAGAAACTCCATAGTGCTTTGGGAAAATATTGTCTCCAGGCTGTGAAGCTCGGTCACGACAACCGGGCGGGAAGTCAAGGGGTCAAAGAGCGAATTGGCCGTATCGATCATGGCCGTAAAGCGGCTGGTTCTCCCCTGCAGCTCAAGCTCAACATTTACATAATGCAGGCTCTTAATATTCGTACGCTGGATCAGGGAGCGTGCCAGGGAGAGGCACAGACAGGAGATTCCGCTTAGGATAAAGAGCGTTTTTGTCGAAATGTTGATATAAAAAATGCCATTGCTGTTGATCGCCCCCAAGCTCAGACCGGCATTGGTCAAAAATAATATGCCAAAAAGGATTCCCCCAAACGCAAAGGTCAGAATATAAAAGGTAAGTCCCGTTTTAAAAAACAGCTTCCACTTGCGTTTAACGCCAAAGGTGATAAAAACCATCAGCATGGAAATCAGAAATTTAAAGACTAGACTTGCTCCCAGCTGGAGGTTGGGGAAAAATAAGAGGACTGCATACACAGCCCCCAGCGCGGCTCCGGCTATCATTCTCCCTTTGCGCGGCCGCGATTTTAATGTTCGCGCCGTAATATACAAAAGCAGGTAGTTAAGTACAAAGTTGATTAAAAATAAAACATCTATGTAAATTGTTGCGTCGATAACGCCACCTCCTTTGCACCAGTTGGTAAAGTCTTTTTATCTGTTCGGCACATCTGTTTTGCTGGGATTCTCTGATTTCATTATAGACAACTTAAAGTGTAAAAAATGTAAAAACGTGGAATCGAATTCAAAAAAATGTTTGACAAGATCAATTAGAAATCAGCAAAAACAATGAAAAAACGGGCAGTTTCAAAACATGCTTTCATTTTAGTAAAAAATATGATATAATGAAATAAAATTACAGAATCAAGTATCGTTTTTTTATAAATTTTGTAAGCGGAACAGGCTGCCGTTTTCTTGAGGCAGAATGGATTTGAAAAATTTCTTTTACAAAGAATCAGAATGAAAAAATGCTTGGATCGCTGTGAATTGTGATACGGAGAATTTGATGAGAAAGATGGAAAAGCCGGTACGGCTGTGAGGTGCGAACGAATGGAACAATTTTCGGCAAATTTGAACAACATGCAAAGAGAGGCTGTCTTGCAGACAGAAGGGCCCCTTTTGATTATTGCAGGGGCCGGGAGCGGCAAGACGACCGTATTGGTAAACCGGATTGCCCATATTCTGTCGGTTACGGATGTCCGTCCATGGAATATTTTAGCCATTACTTTTACCAACAAAGCGGCAGGAGAAATGCGCGAGCGGATTAACGCTTTGATTGGAGAAGAAGCCCGCGATATGTGGATCGGCACGTTCCACAGCATGTGCCTTCGCATTTTACGCCGGTACATCGACCGGCTCGGCTATGAGAAGAGTTTTGTCATTTATGACACGGACGATGCAAAAACGATTGTAAAGCAGCTTTTAAAGCAGTTTAATATCGATGAAAAGAATTTCCCCATCCGGTCCATTTTGGCCCAAATCAGCAAGGCAAAGGATGAAATGATCGACGAGACCCGCTTTGCAGCCATGTATGAAGGCGATTACCGGATGAACATCATTGCAAAGCTATATTCGGCCTATCAGCATGTCCTGCGGGAAAACAATGCAGTGGATTTTGACGATATTATTATGCTTACGGTAAAAATTCTCTGTGAAAATCAGGATGCACTGGACTACTATTCCAATCAATTCCGCTATATTTTAGCAGACGAGTACCAGGATACGAACAATGCCCAGTACATGCTTTTAAGCCTTTTGGCTTCCAAGCACCGCAATCTCTGCGTAGTAGGGGACGACGATCAGAGCATTTATAAGTTCCGGGGCGCTAACATCAAAAATATCTTGAATTTTGAAAAGGAATTTCCGGAGTGCAGGGTCATCAAGCTGGAACAAAATTACCGCTCCACCCAAACCATTTTGAATGTTGCAAATGAAATCATTCAAAACAATTCGGCCAGACGAAGCAAAACCTTGTGGACGGAAAATGGAGAAGGAGAAAAGGTCATTGTAAAACAGGTTGCCAACGAACATGAAGAGGGACAGTACATTGCAGCAGAAATCCAGAAGCTGATCGGGGAAGGATTTCACTACAGTGACTGCGTCATCTTGCAGCGGACCAATGCACAGTCGCGTGTGCTGGAAGAAATGTTTCTGCGGACGGCGATTCCTTACCGGGTGTTAGGAGGAACGCGGTTTTATGACCGCAAGGAAATCCGGGATATTACCGCTTATCTGCGTTTGATTCTTAATCCCAGCGATTCTGCCAGCCTCCGGCGGATTATCAACGAACCAAAGCGGTCCATCGGCTCCACCACAGTGCAAAAGATTGTGGATTTGTCGGTGCAGATGGAACTGCCGATGTTTGAAGTGGCAAAACATGCCGGGGAAATCGAGGAATTGGCGAAGGCAGAGCCGAAGCTGGCGCCTTTCTGTCAGTTAATTGAAGGACTGGCCCGAATCAAAGATAATATGACAATGACCGATTTTTTGGAGAAAGTTATGACAGAAACCGGCTATATCGAATCGCTTCGGCTGCAGCACAGCATTGAAGCGGAAACGCGGATTGAAAATCTGAAAGAGTTTTTGTCTGTTGCAAAAGAATACGATGAAAGGGAAGAGAATCCGAACCTGGCGGGATTTTTAGAAGGGATCTCTTTGGTAGCGGATATCGATAATTATGATGAAAATGAGGACAGCGTCGTATTAATGACCATGCACAGCGCAAAGGGTCTGGAATTTCCCGTGGTATTTTTAGCCGGGATGGAGGACGGCCTGTTCCCCAGCTTCCGAAGCGTCGGCTCGGATGAGCTGGAAGAGGAGCGGCGGCTGTGCTATGTTGCAGTGACACGGGCGAAGCAAAAGCTGTATATGACCTATGCGAACAGCCGGATTTTATTCGGTGCATCGACGCACAACTATCCGTCGCGCTTTATCAAGGAAATCCCGCCTTGTTACATTGACGAGCGTTTGATGGCGCCGCGTCCGAAAAAAGAGGATATTCGGGCAAAACGGGAAGCAGAGCGCATGGAAGAGTTCAACCGCTTTAAGCACAGCATTTTTGATCAGGCGGACAAAGCTTCCAATGTAAATCTGGATTATCAGGAGGGAGATCGGGTAGAGCATCGAAAATTTGGAAAAGGTACGATTGTATCGGTAATGCCGATGGGCAACGATGCCAAGCTGGAAATCCTGTTTGAAGATGTGGGAGTGAAAAACCTGATGGCAGTCCACGCAAAGCTCAATAAGATCAGCGATTAAACGGTCTTGTGCTGTCGTGAATTTGGAGATGGGGGGGAATTTGCCGGTTCCTCGTTTGGCTGGAAGTCGTTCGACCTGGAACAAACCTGCAGTTTCGGTTTCATGCTGCTGAAAAACAAAGTAGCTTTTTGCAGACTTTCTGTGAAAAAAATAGGAAAAGAGAAGAGAAAAGAAGATGGGTCTTGCGCAATGGAGTGCAGAGTGATACAATAAACTCGATTACGATCATCTTTCATGCCTGTATCGCGCAGGCATGGTAAACAATTAAAGGAGGGCATATCATGTCTGTAATTACTGGAAAAAAAGATAAGTTAAACTATCGTATTTACGAAAACAGAACGGAAATGGGCAAAGCCGCTGCAATCGACGCTGCTGCTGCAATCAATGAGGTAATTGCTAAAAAAGGAAGAGCAAATTTGATTTTTGCCGCTGCTCCGTCACAGAACGATTTTCTGGCAGCACTTTTGGAACAGGACATTGACTGGACCAAGGTAAATGGGTTCCACATGGATGAATACGTCGGACTTGACAAAGATGCTCCCCAGGGATTTGGTAACTTCCTGAGAGCTGCCATTTTCGGCCGCGTTCCATTCAACAGTGTGAATTACTTAGATATTTCTGCTGCTGATTCCGAGGCAGAATGCGAAAGATATACCAAAGTTTTAAAAGAAAACCCAACCGATATCGTATTTATGGGAATTGGTGAAAATGGCCATATCGCATTCAACGATCCGGCAGTTGCTGAGTTCCATGATCCCAAAACTGTTAAAATTGTAGAGCTCGATGATATCTGCCGTCAGCAGCAGGTAAACGACGGCTGCTTCAAGACGATCGACGACGTGCCGAAGACTGCTATGACGCTGACAATTCCGACCTTGATGGCTCCGGCAAAGGTATTCTGCATTGTTCCGGCCAAAACCAAGGCAAAAGCTGTCAATGCAGTTTTAACCGGCCCGATTACGGAAGATTGCCCTGCTACGATTTTGAGAGAGCATGACGACGCAACGCTTTATGCAGATACTGACAGTGCAGCTCTCTTCCTTGCAAAATAAGTTTGTCTGAGAATAATATGCAAAGCCGGTTTTTTGACTGGTTTTGCATATTTGACTATCAGGCATGATTTGCCTGACAGAAAAATTTGATTTTAGCTCTGCCGTTTCAACCGGCAGAAGAACGATCGAAATCAAAAGGAGAGCGGATATGAAAACGATAATTCAAAACGGAAAGATTATCAATCAAAAATTTGAGCTGGAAGACGGCGTAGTGGTTGTAAAGGACGGGAAAATCGAGTTCGTTGGAAAGGAATATCCGGGACAGGCGGATTGTGTAGTCGACGCCAAAGGGATGTATGTCTCTCCTGGTTTTATCGATATCCATGTCCACGGCGGCGGCGGTTATGATTTTATGGACGCGGATGCGAAGGAGTATGCCGATATTGCAAAATACCATGCTCAATTCGGTACCACGACCTTATATCCCACTACGGTTGCCAGTACTTTTGAGGAAACAAAAACGGTATTAGAAGCATTCCGTACTGCGAAAACGGCAAAGGGCGGTGCGAAAATGCGCGGAATCCATTTGGAGGGTCCCTATGTTTCCAAAAATATGAGCGGCGCATTGGATCCGCGTTATATCCGGAATCCAAAGCCGGAAGAATACAATGCTTTTCTGGAGATGGCAGAGGGGGGAATTGCCCGCTGGACCATCGCTCCCGAACATGAAGGCGCCATGGAACTGGGCGACCGTTTGGTAAAAGAAGGAGTATTGCCGTCGATCGGCCACTCCGAAGCAGAAATGTCTGTCGTGACAGAAGCAATGCGCCATGGCTATCGTCTGGTCACGCATTTATATTCGTGTACATCAACCGTTGTCCGCAAGCAGGGCTACCGCTTTGCGGGTATTATTGAAGCGGCATTCTACTATGATGATCTGGATGTGGAAATTATAGCCGATGGGAGACATCTGCCGGCCGATTTATTGAAGCTGATCTATAAGATCAAAGGGTATGAGCATGTTGCTTTGATTACGGACGCGATGCGTGCTGCAGGCGGAACGCAAGGCGAATTTTTGCTTGGATCGCGCAAGGGAGGCACGCTTGCAGTGGTCGAAGACGGCGTTGCAAAGCTGCCGGACCGGACTGCGTTTGCCGGAAGTATTGCAACGACAGACCGGTTAGTCCGCACAATGGTAAACGAGGCGGAAGTGCCGTTGGAAAAAGCTGTCTATATGGCCAGCTACAAACCGGCTCAGATTATGAAAATTGATTCGGAATGCGGCTCGCTGGAAG
>CALYAR010000233.1 GCA_944393585.1 uncultured Clostridia bacterium
AATCTTCTATGGCTTTTTGATAATTTCTGAAAAATTTGGCATTTTTCCCTCCCATCATTTGGGTAAGCAAAAACATAGAAATTATCATAGGAAGCAGGCAGAGAAGCCCCATTCTCCAGTCAAAAATAAACAGCATTATGATAACCGCAATGGGGGTTACGACAGCCCCTACAAGATCGGGCAGTTCGTGTGCAAGCATTTGCTCGGTCATTCCGGCGTTATCATCGATTTGCTTGCGAAGCTTGCCGGACTGACTGGAATTCAAATATCCCAAAGGAACATCCAGCAAATGTTTGGCGGCAGCCTTTCGCATATTTTTGGCCGTGCGGAATGCCGCCAAATGGGTACACATCAAAGCTGCAAAATAAACTGCCGCACTTGCCAGTGAAAACCAAAGAGCATACCAGCCGTATTGGACTGCACTTTCCGCCTGCTCATAATTGGGCATCACGGCGAAAACTTCTCTGGCAACAAACCAAATACAAATATAGGGTGCCATTGTCAGTACCGCGGAGATACCAGACAGCATACAGCCTAAAATGGTGAGTTTTTTATGTCCGTCTGCATAACAAAGAAGCCGTGCAATGCTGCTCTTTTTTTTCTCCTTCATGTCATTTCCTCCTTTTTCATAAATTAGCATATGCTAACTATATTATTATATGAGATCGTGTGCAAATTCACCAGCTCCAACTGGTACAAATCACTCCAAAAGGGCGTGATTCCGATATTCTCTTGGCGTTAATTGGAAAAGATCATAAAATGCAGCAGAAAATTTACTGGCATTTTGATAGCCTACCATCTCCGCTATTTCGCTGATCGACAGCTTTGTACTCTGGAGCAAAAATGCAGCTTCCTCCATCCGGCAGCGTTTGAGATAATGATATGGACTTGTTCCATATTGTTCCCGAAATTGTTTTTTCAGCGTTGTAATTCCCATGCTGGCTTCTTTGGCCAGTTCTGACAGTGCATGGTGTTTTCGGAGGTTTTCCGTCATGATTCGCTCTACCATTTCTATTTTTTCAGCTTCTTTTCCGCCATGGTTTGGATAGAGCCGCTTCCACTGCTTTTCCCCGCTGCCTAAAAACAGAAGCAATTCCAGTGTTTTGATCCGATAATAGCCGAACCGGCAGAATTCAGGAGGGTTATACAGCGCGGAGACAATTCGCTGAATTTTAGGGTTCGCCCGCAAAAGAAGCACTTCATTTTCAAACAGGCTCTCTTCAAAGAATGTATCCAGTTTTGTGCTATCTCCCAGGAACAGCCGAAATGAACGGGCTGCTGTTTCTAAATGAAGCAGCAAACTGAGTCCATAATACGCTCCAAAGGAAAAAACAGAGCGCAAATTGGGTTTTCCCATATCACTGAGAGAAAGATCCTGACATCCGAGGGATACTTTGCGCCCGTTTGACAGAATACATTCAAACCTGCCTCTCCGGCAATGATTGATTTCCAAAAAGCCGGGCCGCGGCTTTTCGTTCTGAAATCCCTGGCCTGTTTGGAATTCATTGAATGTGAGCAGAATTCCCGGAAGGATTTCAAATGCGGTCATAATCCCATATCCATCTGAAAAATCAACTTGATAGGTCACGCAGTCTTTCTTCTTTTCTTTTATTTTGGCCCCCATTGGAAAAGCAATGTCCCAATCCATGTAAACCTCCTTATCTCTGAAAAAGCGCAGCCAGTTTTTTCCCGGCCGCGCTTGCTCAATTTGCTCTATTTTAAATCAATTCCTGCCACATTGACATATAAGCTGTCCGGATAAAAGGCATAGGATTCGATTTTGCTGTTGTTCCAGGCCGCAAATTCGCGTGTATAGGTCAATGGTACCAACAAGCACTGGTCTGCAACTGTGGTCAGGATCTCGGTGTAAATTTCTTGAATGCGCACCTCATCCGATGAGCTGTTAAGCTCTGTCAGCAAAGTGCTGCCTTCCGGAAAGAAAGCCGCAAACTGCATGGCAATCGGATCTGTGCTGGTTTCGGGATTCATATTGGTCATGACAGTACTGGGATCATAGGCTCCGCCGTATGTCTGATAGAGCGTAAGCGTATAATCACCTGAAGTCATTGCTCCAAACCAGGTCATCATATCTGTTCCGTCGGGAGTTAATTGAAACCCGATTTTTTTGAGCTGGCTTGCAATGGTTAAAACTGCGTCATCCAAAGCACCGTAATCAGTCGTATAGATTAACTCAAATTCTAGCTTAACTCCATCCTTCTCCCGAATGCCGTCTCCGTCGCTGTCTGTCCAGCCCGCCTCGTCCATTAAGCTGTTGGCCTTTTCCAAATCCAAATTGTATGTAGTTTGGTCTACATCGCAGTATGGTTTGCTGCCTTCAAACAGAGTCTCTGCCGGCTTTTCAATACCCTGAAGCACGGTGGAGCAGATCGTGTCACGGTCGATTGCATAGGCAACTGCCTGGCGGACTTTAATATCATCAAACGGCAAAGCAGAAAGATTCATTCCCAAATAGCGCGTCATGGACCCTTTTCCATTTACGGCCGTTCCATACTGTTCGTCCTGTGATAAATCAGCATAAGCATCATAAGTCATACGCGAAGCACCCAAAATGGCATCGATTTCGCCATTTCGCAGCGCCAATATCCTAGCTTCCGGATCTTCAATTGCTTTTACCTGGAATGCGTCTGCCTCCGGAGCCTCTCCCCAATAGTATGGATTGCGTACAAAGGTATAGACATTGTCTTGAAAATCACCCGTATACATGTAGGCTCCGGTCCCCATTGTCTGATTTTTCAGTTCCTCTTTCGGTGTTAAATCCTCATTGAAGGCGGCCGGATTTACAATCGCCAATGGATTGCACATGCTCAGATCATTGAGCGTTCCATAATAAGGCTGGCTGAGCTTTAATACAATGGTGCTGTCATCCGGCGTTTCAATGGAGGTAATAAGCGTAGTAAGCTTTCCATAAGATCCATTGTACTGGCCAAGATTCAAAATGGCGGCTTCAAAACTGGTTTTGACTGCGGCGGCATCCAAGTCCGTTCCGTCCGAGAATTTCACCCCATCGCGCAAATAAAACGTATACTCTGTGCCATCACTGCTCATTTCCCAGGTTTCTGCTAATTCTCCCGTAATTTCGCCTTCTTCGTTGTAGCATACCAGAGTATTATAAAAGTTTCGGTTCCAATAGGTAGCCCCGTAGTTGCTGGAATTGCTGGCCGTCAGGGTCGGGTAAAATCCCGACGAAAAGTCCCAGCTTTCTGCAAGGGCCACCACTTTTTCCTCAGTCTCTTCTCCGCCTGTGTTAACCGATGGTTCTGCTTCCTGACTGCAGGCAGAAAGTCCCAGGCAGAGCGCACCAATCAGCGCGGCTGATATGAGCTTTTTTAAATTCATAAAATATCCTCCTTAAAATAAATGGTATATAGCATGCCGATTATGGCAGATATATCAAAATGACAGCACAGCTTTCGGTGCCATAGCGTTTAAAAGCAGTTTGGAATAGGGGTGATGGAAGCATTCCGCATCTCCCCGGTATGAAACCTGCTCAACGATTTCTCCGTCTTTCATGACGAGAATTCGGTTTGCCAAATAAAGCGCCACGTCCATATCATGGGTAATAAACAAATAGGTGGACTTTTTTTCCCGATGAAGCCTCTTTAAAAGGTCCAAAATACTTTTTCGGACCAGAACATCCAGTCCGCTTACGGCTTCATCAAAAATGATAACTTCCGGCTCTGCCGCCAATGCCCTGGCAATGCAAACCCGCTTCAGCTGTCCCCCTGAGAGCTCATACGGCCGGCGTTTTAGGAACTCCTGCGGCAATTCCATCTGCTCTAGGAGCACCGAAACTCTTTGCTTTTCCTCATTTCGGGTAAGGTTCATCAGATTCCGAAGCGGTTCGGCAATGCTTTGATAAACCGTATAATGGGGATCTAAAGCACTTTTCCCATCCTGAAGTATAATTTGCAGCTTTGAACACAGAATGCGTTCCCGCCTTTTTCCCTTGGGAACTATGCTTTTTCCATTCAACAGGACGTCACCGGATGTAGGGGGAATCAGTCCCATTAACAGCTGAGATAGTGTGCTCTTTCCAGAACCGCTTTCCCCAACCAGAGCGCAGAATTCTCCTTTTTCCAGCCGAAGGTTCACTTCATTGACGGCTTTTATCGTGTTCTTTGCACTGTTTTGCCCCGAAACAAAGTATTCTTTCTGTAAATTGACTGCTTCTAACATAAACGCTCCTCCTTTTGATTGGGATTTCCGGACAACCTCGCAGTTTTGAGCAATGCTTTTGTATATTCTGCCTTTGGATGGCGCAAAATCTCTTCTACTTCTCCCTGCTCCAATACAATTCCCTCTTTCATCACAAGTATTTTTCCGCCAAGCTGTGCTGCCACGGCAAAATCATGCGTTACCAACAAGATTGAAGCACCCTGTTCCCTTAGTTTTAGAAAGGAATTGACTGTCGCATTCCGATGCGCTACATCCAAGGCCGTTGTAGGTTCATCGGCTACGATTAGTTTTGCATGCACCATCAGAGCCATTGCAATTGTGACACGCTGCAGCATTCCCCCGGACAGTGTATAAGGATAGCTTCTGCAAATCCTTTCCGGTTCGTTCAAGCCTGCTGCCAGGAGTGCTTCATTCAGCCGAATGGCCAGCTCTCCCTTTTTGGTACTCGTGTGGGAGAAAAGCGTCTCTGCCATCTGCTTTCCGATTTTCATGGAAGGATCGAGTGCAGTCATTGGATTTTGCGGAATCATGGCAATCTCACCGCCATATATTTGCAAGCGTTCCTTTTTACTGCAAGTCAGCAAATTCGTATCGTTAAATTGAATGCCGCCGCTAATCTCAAAACGCTTTGGATCCAATAATCCCATAATCGAATGACAGGTCATCGTCTTTCCGCTTCCGGATTGGCCAAGAATCACCAAGGATTCTCCTCTGCCTAAAGAAAAACTGATATCGCGGACGAGTACATGACTGTCTTTTTTCAGCGACACACGCAAATGGTCTACCTTTAAAAGTTTGCTCATAAACTGTCCTCCTCCGGAGTCAACATATCCCGTAGCGCTTCGCCGAACAGGTTGAAGCCGGCTGCTGTCAGCAAAATACAGATCCCAGGGTAAATCAAAAGTTCCGGATGGCTGTATAAGCTGCTGCGTGCTTCGTTTAGCATGGCACCCCACTCCGATACGCCGGACGGCAGTCCCAATCCCAAAAAGGCAAAGCTGGAAACCATCATAATGGACGAGGCAACTCCTGTGCTTAAATAGACAAAAAACTGGGGCAAAATGTTGGGAATCAAATGTTTGAAAATCAGCTGCATCGTACTGCATCCGCTCACGCGTGCTGCTAATATATAGTCCTTCCCCATTTCCACTACTGCATAAGAGCGAACCACTCTGGTAAACCACGCCCACATTGCGATTACCGTTGCAATCACGATATTGGAAATACCATTTCCCAGCACTCCGATAACTGCCACTGCAATAATGAAAGAAGGAAATGAAATAAAAGTATCACAAATGATCGTGAGGATGCGGTCTGTTTTTTGCCCGGCGCAGGCGCTTA
>CALYAR010000234.1 GCA_944393585.1 uncultured Clostridia bacterium
CCGTCATTTTCAATGTAGATATACTGTCCGGCAAGTTCCGATGCAGATATTCCGGACAGCTCTGCGGATACAACGATTTCATTCTCAATGGACAGTTCTTTGGTAAAGTCGCATACGTTCCCTGTGACAGCCGGCAATTTGGGATTGACCAGGTCTCCAATCTGGGCAGCGTCGTTTAAGTAATATTGGTTTCCGTTTTTCGTTTTACTCCAGACGCCGAAGAAACCGCAGAACGGGAACTCCATGCTGCCATCGGTTACGGTATAGCATACAGAAGGATCAAGCGCATTGACAATATAGTCGATCCGGCCGTTTTCCAGGACGACTTTGACTGCCCGCGCCTGCATATCGCAGACTGGCTTTCCATCCTTTTGAACCTGCAGTGCCTCAATGGAGGCGATTTTGCTTACGCCGCGGTAAGGCTCTATCACAGCGGTATAGCAGCTCTTGAGGTTTTCTCCTTTGCGGCTTACCAAAACATAACGCAGGAATTTCGGGTTGCCTACTTTATTTTCCGGCGGCATTGCATCGGCCAGCACTACTTCATCAAATTCACCCAGCATGTTTAGCTTTACGTGAATATCTGTTGGAGCACTTACTCCGTTCCCCAAAATATTCCATGTGTCGAGCAGGCTGTAATCCGCGGAAAAGTCGCCGGCGTTGCCTTCCTGTTTCTCCACATGAATCAAATAACGCGCTCCGGTTTCGTCTTTAACATCAGAATTAACCGGATAAGCAGTATCCGCTCCGGCATATGTGCCGATATAATTCCCGTCCGCGTCAGCCTGTTTTACCAGATTTAATCCCGAAGTTGCAATACCGTTTTGTTCCGCGGCATGGAAGCTGTAGCAGTGCTTGGTTCCGCCTGATACCCGGAAGAAATCGACGATATAGCTGCTGTCATCGTCAATTTTTATCATGGCGGACGATCTGCGGTAAAGATCAGCCGTATCCTGATAAGCGGTTTCAGCAGATACGTCGAACAGCTTCACCAGATCGCTGTAATCGTAGTGATATGGCTGGCCGATCAGATGAGGAACCTGGGGTTTGTCATCGATGATTACAGTGTTGTGGGATATCGTATTAATTACCATGGAAACGCGGTGCATATCCATGGAATCGGCATAGCGCGGGTAACCCATATCGGGAAGGACGTCCAGGCCGTAAGCATAGAGGCCGAGGTTTAACGTATCGCGGTGGCCGTGGCCGGTATTACGGCCATGGTACATCCAAAGGCCGCGCTGATTGCTGGTTTTGGGGTTTGTGAACATATCGCCCGCAGTGCCGTCACGCAGTGCAACAAAGCCATATCCGGTCAAATTGGTGCCTTTTAACTGCAGCTCGCCTTTTTCCCAAATGACGTCCTGAATCTTTTTTTCGATCACGTCCGGCGCCTCGGAAAAGCCAGAGAAATCCATACCTTTTGTCGTTCTGCCGTTGATGAAGTAAGCAGCCTGTGCAAAACGGTAATCTCCATACTTTAAGAATGCTTTAATCAGAATATGTATGTTTGCAATGAAAACCGGGTCGCCGCATGCAGCAGTATCTCCAATTTTGGCCGTATAAATGTCTGACAGGATAAGCGGATACATTGCATAGAACATTTTGCGGAATTTTACATGATTGTACAAGTTTCGGGATTCCATTCCCTCCAATTCATACCCGTCTAAAACATCCGCCACGTTCAAATAGCAGCTCAGCCATAAGGAATTATACCCAGGCGCCGCTTCCTGCCCATGGCCGTCGCGGTCAATCCGATCGACTAAAACCGATGAAATATTGCCGCCCTCTAATCCCTCATGAGTTTCTATTCCTGTCTGGAAATTAAAATCGAGCCATTCTTTGGTTTCCGGCAGCCGATCCCATAAAACAGAGGCAAGGGCCAGCGTATGCTGATGCATACCGCTGTTTCCGAAAATCTGCGCACTTTTTACAGCCGGATAAATCTGGCATACAATACCCTTCATAATATTATCATAGACTGCCTGGCTGGAATTCTTTTTTGCATCTTTGCTTTGCAGGTACGCAACTGCTTGAGAAAGCTCCCCATTTTGGAGCGGCTTGGAAAAAGTCCAAAATGCGCGCAAAAAACGGCTGGCAAGCCCAGTCTCCCAGATAGATCCGATAATTTTGCCTTTGTCGCAGCCGCCGCCGTTGCTGTTAAGATAGCCATCTGCGCGTGTCCAGATGTCTAAGGTCATATCAGGATAGACGTCGGCTATCCGGTCGAGCAGGATCAGACCTTTTTCCGCATAGGCGGGGTCATTGGTAGCAAGATATGCGTTTTGAAATGCCGTCAAAGCAGTAGGAATTAGTCCAGTATTCCACAAAAAATGGGAATAATATGCCACAAAAGCATACTTTGTTCCATCCTCTGCGATATAGCCGGTGCTGTCATCAACACCCCAGGTTTCGCCTTTTTCCGGATAGAGTACATTGACCAAATTCCCTTTTTCTCCGGCTGCAATCAAAGCGTCGTTGTGCGCTTTGGCAAGGGCGGGATCAAAAAAGCCATTTGCATCCAATCCGCCTTTATAGTATGCTTCAAAATCATTCGTAGGGAAGGTGTAGCCGCAGCTGGGGCAGACAATTTTCCAAGGACGATTGATATAATCAATCTGATAGGGGTAATTTCCATGCTCCATGACCTTGTGGCCGCATACCAGACAGCCGGTTGTCTGTGGTTTTGTAACGGCATAGCTGCGCGGGATCATTTGCGAGGGAATACATTCCCAAAGGAAATCAAAGGGCAATCCGGCATAGGGAGCTGCTTCACGGAGGTATTCTTCCTTTTTTTCCGGCGTTAAAAAGGGTTTGTTTTCTCTTTTCATGGCTGTTCTCCTTCAAGCTCATTAAAATTGATTTCTCCAAATAAAAGGATTGTGCGGAAGGGAAATCTTCTTTACCATTGTAGTCCTTTCATTTCTAAAGTCAAGTTTAATTACAAAATTAACAAACCTTTTTTTAAACAGTTTTTCATAAGAAAAATTCAAAAAAACGATCCAAATAACCACAATACCGATTGAAAATTACAAAAAGAGTTCTGACAACATTCAGAACTCTTTTTATTTTACAGAATTATTTTTACTTTTTGGCCGTCCTTGCTTTCAACATCAACGAGGACAAGAGAACCGAAATTTTTTTTGGCTTCCTTTAAAGCCTTTCCCAAAAGTTCCCACTGATCTGCGCGAATCGGGGGATCCATTTCGGACAGTTTTTCTGCAACGATGTGATTTACAAAACCGTTTGTGATCAGAGAAAGCGGAACGGGAATGGTGAGTTGATGTCCATCAGAGCGAATTTTAATTACCATATCAGCACTCCCTTATTCGATCACAATGCTGACCGTATCGCCGTTAGCAGATTCCACTTCCACTAAATTTCCAACAACGCCCTTTTCTGCCGCCAGGAGGATCGATTCAAAGTCAATGTCTTTTAACGCATCATTCGAGGAAATCTCCGGATTTTTCATCCCAATTTCCAATCCAACCTTGACCAGAGAAAGCGGAAGATTTAATTTCACAACATCATTTTTATGACTTTTTATATCAATTTTTAGAAGAATCTTGTTCGGATCGCGGCGTTCTTCCTTCGGCAGAACTCTCACTTCTTTATAGGCACTGCCGCGCAGCAGTTCGTCTGTTGTAATATGAAAGAAATCGGCTAACTGCGGAATGGAAGCAATATCAGGGCAGGACAGGTCATTTTCCCATTTACTGACCGCCTGTGAGGACACGCTCATAAATTCTGCTAACTGGTCTTGTGTTACGCCTTTTTTCTTTCTTAATTCCGCAATTCGCGAACCCAATGTCTCAGCCATCATAAAACTTCCTTTCTTGTTTAAATGTAATTGAAATCCTTCTGGATGATTCCATTGTATGGTATACGAAGGGAAAACAAAATATAGCAGATGTTGTATTCGGTCAATCAGCAGTTGTTTTTTTGTATACCAATGGTTGAGTGGGTGATTCTTAATGAAAATAATATTTTTGAAAGAACGGGATCTGCTCTTCCGGAAGTTCATAGTGTTCCAGGCCAATTTCATAGGTCACTCCATCTACGTGTTTCGCAAATTCGCCATGGCTGTCGCTTCCTGCCGTGATTAAAAGATGATTTTGACGGCAGAAATCCACAAGAAGCTTTCGGATCTGGGGAGGATGGTCCGGATAGAAGCACTCCACCCCATCCAGCCCGGCCTGTCTGAGAAGATCCAGTTCTCTCAGCAAGATCTCTTCCTCTTGAGTAAGGCGGCACCACGGATGGGCCAATACTGCAATTCCCCCCGCCTGATGGATGATATGGCAGATTTCTTCTATAGAAGGATATATAGGCGTTTGGATCCTATATTTTTTATAATATTTCATGCAAATAGGGTATTGGCCGGCTTGTCCTTTGCTCAGGAGATAATCGATTCCTTTCCAGCCTCCGTGCCGAGGATTGCGTGAAAATGTACAATATTCGGCATAAGAGATATCAGCAAAATCCTTTTCCATTTTTTGTATTAATTCAATGCTTATTTGTTCCAGTTTATTTCTGTTTTCCTCAAGCATTTGCTGCAGCGGAATATGGTTTAATGAGATGCCGTAGGCAAGAATGTGGAGATTTCGGTTTTGCCAGGTTGAGTCGATTTCCACTCCGGTAATGATCCGAAGAGGGAGTTCGCCTGCGACGAGTTTTAGGTTTTGATAAGCGGCTGTGGTATTATGGTCACAAAAAGAAATAAGTTCAATCCCGGCCTCGGCCGCTTC
>CALYAR010000235.1 GCA_944393585.1 uncultured Clostridia bacterium
CTGCTTCTTCGTATGTTTTTCCTGCCGAACGCCCGCTTGCTGCCAATGCCGTTATTTCAAAGTAGGGATGTTCACTCAGCAGCGTGGCAAACCGCTGCCCTACCATTCCCGTTGCTCCTACGATCCCTGCTCTCAGTTTCCTGCTCATCTTTCTTCACCTCATGATTCTTTTTCTTCGCTTTGTCTTTGTCTTGCGTACATTTGTGTTTGAAATGCGTTCATTGTTTAATGTTAATATTATATGATAACTCTTTTCATTTTGCAAGTATTTTTTATCCTATGGCGCGGGCTTCTAAATCCAAATACTCCTCTCCCGAACTGCCCCTTGATACGGCCTGCAATTTGGATTTTTTTGCTCTCTTTGTATGAATTATCTATTTTTGTGCAAAATAGAAGTACAAAATTGAAACACAAATATGGATGCAGGAATTTGATAGTCTTTGCACTGGCGAAAGTTTGTAATAAAAATAGTCGAATGATATGCGTCTGCAGGTCCCGCGGGGACTGCGAGTCCTGCGAGGACTGCGAGTCTGCGAAAACATACAGGAAGAATCCGCTGTCATGTACAAACGCGCATGAAAACCAAAAAACAACCAGGGAAAGGATAAAAACAATGAACGAAACTCTTTCGAAACAATTTGATCACAACCGGGCTGTGCTCGATCATATTTTGCGTGTAGAACAAAGCTTTGATGTATTGGGAAAAGAGCTCATCATTGGGGATAAAAAGGCAAAACTCTACTTTGTCGATGGGTTAATCAAAGATGAAGTCATGGAAAAAATCCTGGAATTTTTAATGGACCTCACCCCGGAGGACACAAAAGATTTGAAAAGTGCCGAGGAGTTTGGCCGCCGCTTTGTCACATATGTTGAAACGGATGTGGAAGGTGACCCCTCGAAAATTGCTGCCTCTGTGCTGTCTGGAACACTGGCGCTGATTGCAGACAGTTTGAACGAGGCCATTCTAATTGACGCGCGCACATACCCCGTACGCTCTCTGGAGGAGCCGGAGGACGACCGGGTTCTGCGCGGAGCGCACGATGGTTTTACAGAGACCCTGATCTTTAATACCGCCCTTATCCGGCGCAGAATCCGCGATCCGCATCTGTCGATGCACTTTATGCAGATCGGTGATGTTTCCAAAACTGACATTGTGGTTTGTTCCCTGGAAGGGGCAGTCGATCCCAAACTTCTGGCATCCGTCAAAAAGCAGATTTCTGAAATTACGATTCCCTCGCTTGTCATGGGCCAGGAAAGCCTTGCAGAATGCCTCGCTCCTCCCAACTGGTACAACCCTTTTCCAAGAATCCGCTATACTGAACGGCCGGATGCGGCCAGCGCCGCCATTTTGGAGGGAAATATCATTATCATTACCGATAATTCCCCGTCGGTTATGATTCTGCCCACATCCATTTTTGACTTTGTGCAGGACGCCAATGATTACTATTTTCCCCCGCTGGTCGGAACCTACCTCCGCTGGATCCGCATTGCCGTCTTTTTTTTGACGCTTCTTCTTACACCGGCTTGGTATCTGCTCATTCAAAATCCAGCCTGGATTCCGGACTGGCTTGCCTTTCTCAAGATAGAAGAAGCAAACAGCGTACCTATTTTAGTCCAGCTTTTGCTGCTTGAGTTTGTTATTGATGCTGTCAAGCTGGCTTCGCTCAACACCCCAACGGTACTTAGCAACTCCTTCAGCGTCGTCGGCGCCCTGATCCTGGGAGAGTTTGCCATCAAGTCCGGCTGGTTTGTGCCGCAGGTTGTTCTGTATATGGCCTTTGTCGCCATCGCAACGTTCACACAGCCAAGTTTTGAGCTCGGCTATTCCTTTAAGCTTTTTCGTGTATTGATCCTGATTCTGACCGCCCTGTTCAACCTCTGGGGCTTCTGCGGCGGAATTCTTCTGATGCTCCTTATGATTTGCCTTACCAAAACCGTGGGCGGCCGACGCTATCTTTACCCGCTTATCCCCTTTAACGGCCGCGCCCTTTCCCGCCTGCTGCTTCGCCGCCGGATCAACCGCGATAATGCGTTCAAGCAGAGATAAAATCAGGCAGATTCCATCAAAAAAGGGCAAGCTTTCCCTCTGTTGCTCACAGACAGCTTGCCCTTTCGTTCAAGATTATAATTTTATTTTGTACCGAAAATACGGTCGCCGGCATCCCCTAAGCCGGGGACAATATACCCCTTTTCATTCAGCTTTTCATCGACACAGCCGCAATAGATCGAAACGTCTGGATGGTCGTGAGACAGCCGCTCAATCCCCTCCGGCGCTGCGATGAGACAAATAAACTTGATGTTTCTAGCCCCTCTTGCCTTCACGAATGACACAGCAGCCGAAGCAGAACCGCCGGTTGCCAGCATGGGATCTGGAATGATAACCAGCCGGTTTGCGATGTCCTCCGGCAGCTTGCAGTAATATTCATGCGGCTCTAAGGTCTCATGGTCGCGATAGAGTCCGATGTGCCCTACTTTGGCGGCGGGTATCAGAGAAAGAATTCCGTTGGTCATGCCCAGTCCGGCCCGCAGTATCGGCACCAAGGCAAGTTTTTTTCCATCCAGCACATGTGCTTTGGCAACTCCGCATGGAGTTTGTACGTCAGTTTCAGTGAGCGGCAAATCCCGCGTCGCTTCGTAAACCATCAGCATGGAAATTTCATCCACCAACTCCCGGAACTGTTTGTTTCCGGTATTTACATCCCGTAAAATGGAAATTTTGTGATGGATCAGCGGATGATCCATAATAATTACCTGTGCCATATTATTTTCTTCCTTTCCTGCCGAAATCCTGTTTTGGGTTCCCGTTTGTCACATTTTTATCGGGCTGCTTTATTCCTGCTTTCCGTATCATCAAATTCAAGAGAATGCCGTAGGCAGCCGCAAAAACAGTTCGAAGCGGCGATCCATCGAATCAAATAAACCGCCCATACCTTTACAGCCTTTATCCGACAGATTTCCTCCAAACTGGTATTAGTATACAATAAATTACCAGACCCGTCAATTCAAAAGGGCGAAATTGCTCAACTTTTGTAAGACAGAGACGCACGGATCTATTTTTTAAAATCGGTATCGACAAATAAAAAAATAACATCAAAATGGAAAAAAGTCTTTTTTCTTCCCATCAGATCGCATATAATAGAGAAAACGGAAAGGCTTTCACAAAACCTTTCAGAAAGCAAATGAGGAAAAAATAATATGTATGATTTGACTTCACCCCAGACCATACGGGATTTGATGTCCCGCTATCGTCTTTTTTTCAAAAAGGGCTTTGGCCAGAATTTTCTGATTGACAGCCAAGTGCCGGATGAAATCACCCGTCTGTCTGGAATCGACGGCACATTTGGTGTTTTGGAGATCGGCCCGGGGATCGGAACGCTCACCCGCGCGCTTGCAAAAAAAGCAAAAAAAGTTGTTGCTGTCGAAATTGACCAGTCTCTGAAGGAAATCCTTTCCGAAACAATCGGAGACCTTTCCAATGTAACTGTCATTTTCGACGATATTTTGAAACAGGATATTCCAAAACTCATTGATAAAGAATTTCCCGGCATGCCGGTTGCCTGTGTGGCAAACCTCCCCTATTATATTACAACCTCGATTGTAACGAAGCTATTAGAGGCAAGGGCCCGCTTTCAAAGTCTCACCTTTATGGTGCAGGAGGAAGTAGCCAAACGGTTTTGTGCTACGCCGGGAGAGCGTGACTGCGGAGCAATCACGCTGTTTATCCACTATTATGCGCAGCCGGAAGTAGTCTTAAAAGTACCGAAAGATTCCTTTCTTCCCGCTCCAAAAGTGGATTCCGCTGTGATCCATTTGACGCTTCGAAGCCATCCCCCTGTCTCCCCCCGCGACGAGGCCATGTTCTTTCGTCTGATTCGGGCGAGCTTTAACCAGCGGCGTAAGACTTTTGTCAACGGCGCAGCCAATTCAGACCTGATTCCCGCCGGCAAAGAACAGCTTGCATCCATTTTAGAAGAATTGGGGATCGACCCGAATATCCGGGGAGAAAAACTCACTTTAGAACAGTTCAGCGATATCTCTGACCGTCTTTAAGAAAAACTATATGAAATCCGGCCTGCAAACACCTTTTTCGCTATTCGCAAACACCTCGTTTGGGAGTGAATCTGCCTTGTGAACGCATTGCATCTGGTATAACAGCGTACATTTCGGCGGGTTTGTCTGATATAAAAACGGATATCCAATCACCTCAAAGGTGTGATAGAAAGGAGAAAAAATCCATGGAAAAAGATTATCTGGAAGCCGCCCCGCTGCGAATTTGCGGCGGCGAAAACGCTTTTACAAAGCGTTACTATGCAATGGTGCTCAAATGGCTTCGCTACCCGCTTCAAAATTACCACACTTGGCCAAACCGCCCAAACTGCGGTTACTTCTTCTCCGGCTGCGGCTGGTATGGCGACGATCAGAACAGTATGGCAGCTGTCGCCGCAGTTTTATCCAAAATGGGAAGTTATGATGAAACAGCTGCGGGAATTTCCCGAAAAAAACTCCGTAAAATCGCTGTCCAGACCCTGCGCTATGCCTGTTTCACCCACGACACGGGCCCTGAGGACTGTGTGCGTGCAGACGGCAAAAACAAGCTCCAGGCCAATACCAAATGGGGCGGAAACTACGTTACCAGCGAGGATTCGCGTTCTAAATTTTTCCAGGGGACTCAAGTGGGAACCGGTCTTGCCATGTTTGGAATCGCCGCCTGGTTTTTATGGGAAGATCTCGATGCCGAAACCAAGCAAATGTGTTATCGGGTCATCACGGATTATGCAGAGCGATGGGCAGACTGCGAACCAAGGGCCGGCGTATATTTTGACACGCAGTGTGAAGAGAACGCCTGGACGGCCTCTGGTATTGCCGTTGCCGCGCATATGTTTCCCGATGATCCGCGCGCGGAAAAATGGAAGAATGCCAGCATCAACTGGATGCTGGATAGCGCCTCTTTTTCAACAGATCCCTATAACACTTCTCAGCTGAGCGATGGTACCTGCCTCAGCAGCCGGATCGAGCACATCACCTTTCACCCGGACTTTACAACGGAAAACCACGGTATTGTCCATCCAGACTATATGCTGGCCGCTCTAACTTATCGAGTCAGAATAAATTTGTTCACCCTTTTATCAGACGGACAGGAATACCCCGGCCTGCGCTGCCATTGGAAAGAAATATATGATCAAACGCTGAAAATCTGGGCGGCGTCTGACGGCGGGGCGGTGCCGGTTCAGTCCCAGGACTGGTGGTATTATAAAACTTCCTACAGTTTGACTGCTCACACGGCGACCAATCTGCTTTTCCATGACCGGGAAGCGGCTTATTTGGAGGAAATTACCGCATCATGTGCAGAATCGGTCCAAAACGGCAATGAAAGCGGCTGCTTTATTGAAAATGACCCGACCAAGTGTATTGTAAACGCCAGATCATTTCAGGATATTGGCGATATGGAAATCTCTATTGCCACCCATTTGCTGACGGTGTATTTATATCACTACATATTGGGTATGGGAGAGCTGCCCGCCTCTCGTCCGGAATTTGAAGCAAGCGTGGCTGGCGTGCATTCCTATCCATTCGGAGGTTCCATCCTCAAGCGGACGGAGGAGAGTTTTTCCTGCTTCAGCTGGCGCAATTCCGCTCTGGCATTTGTACTCCCGCGTGATCTGATCTGGACCATTACTACGCCGCCCTGCTCTGTTTTTGGCACAATGGAATTTCGCTCTCCTTCGTTCTCCGGCGCTCCGCTGGCCAATGAAATGCGGATTCACCAGGTCACAGATGAGTATATTGAGTGCGGAGAGGATTCTTTTTCCGCTTCTGCCAGGATTCAGCGCGGCTTTGGGGCGATTCGGCAGGATGTGGCCTTCTGCGCTCTCCCAACCGGCGACGCGGTATATTTTGAACAGGTAAAAGCCGAGCAAGACTGTGAGCTATCCTCATTCCGCTCTGGTTTGATTGGGATTCGAAACGAGCACTATCCGCTTCTTCCGGAACACGCAAAAGGATATCGGGATCTTTATGTAAATGACAGTGCTCCTGTCCGAATGAAAGGTTATTACGGCGGCGAACAGGATGATATTTATGAATTTGATGCGGCAGATTACATCGCAGTCGATGATAAAATGGCATATTTGACACGCGGCAGCAGCGGCGTGACTTATGTAGGCCACCACGTTTACCCGAAATGGAAGGGGGTGGAGGATTTTCTGATTCTGAACAACCACAAAGGGAAGCTCTCCCTTTCGGCAGGCGAGGAACTTCCGCCGTTTCTCATTGTATTTCTGCCCAATCAGTCCATTGAAGAGGCGAAAAAGAAAAACGCCTTGCTCCAAACAGCCAAAAGCAATCAGAATGGAGTGGAAGCGGTGCTTCTGGATCAAACGCTGGTCTATCACAGCAATCGGTATGAAAATGTTACCGCTAATCTGTCTGTATTGCTGAAGACAGCCGAAATTCCTGTCCTGGAAGGAGTATCTTCTTATCGGGACGGCATTTTATCCTGGAATACGCGCATTCCCGCACGCAAATGCGGTTTTGCGCAGGCAAAGGGGAATCTGGTTCTATCTTCGCCGGAATCGGCAAACCTGCGCATGATATTGGAGCCGTCCGGCAATCTGATACTGATCAACGAAGCGGACTGCACTCTCGATTTTACCTGGGGCGGCCAAAGCTTTACCATTTCCGCCGGCTCTCTCCTCCGGCTAAACATTGCGGATCATAAGGCTTAAAAGCGCTGTGTGCTCTGTTCAAGAGCGTACAAAATAAAAAATTGTAAGCAATAGTCTAATTGACATAGCATTCCGGAAAAACAGGCGTTAAAAAATCCTGCCCTATGGGCAGGATTTTGCAATGTGCAATGGATGTTATTTTGGAAGCTCGCCCCGCATTTTCCGGTACTGCAGCGGCGTACATCCTTGAACCCGCCTGAACAGGCGCATAAATCCGCTCTGGTTGCAAAAACCGCATTGCTCTGCAATCTGCAATACCGGAATGGAAGTCGTAACCAGCAGTTCCTTCGCCCGGTTCAGCCGTATATTGAGCAGATACTCATAGGGACTCATCCCAATCCTATTTTTAAACCGCCGGCATAAATGATATTTGCTCAAATGTGCCACGCGTGCAATGTCGTCGAGCCCGATTTCGTCTGCGCTGTGGTTTTCGATAAAGGTAACCGCGCGTTCAATTTCTTCCGGCATCTCTCGGTAGTCCCCCGCGAGCAGCAGCAGTTTTGTAAGCAGTCCATATATTTTAGACGATACCAGAATATCCGATTTCATGCAGGGATTTTCTGAAAGAATAAACACCTGGTCAAACAGATTAATCTGATCTCCTGCCTGATATACCGGTCCGCCGCCCTTTAAAATGCTGTGAACAATCCGCCGGCTCTCTCCTCCGTGAAAGTGCATCCAGTAAAATTCCCAGTTTTCTCCTTCGGTACCATAGTATTGATATTCGTCACAGTCGATCACAAACAGGTCTCCCGGCAATATCGTATAGCTTTTTCCGCGCACTTCCAGCTTGCCTGCGCCCGCAATGGTATAGGCTATCAACATGCAGTCAAACCCCTGCCGCCTGACCTGGTAATCGGCAGGCGAATAGAGATAGCCTGCACTCAGCGGATAATAAAGCATATTCCGGCTTTCTTCCGAAGGCGTATATTCCATCACGGCCCTGCGCTGAAATTCTCCGCTTTGCTTGACATAGTGTTTCATACCATCACCCAATTCTATTTTATCATAGACAGCAATATAATACAACTTTTTCACAAAATATCGAAATGACATTCTTCCCTCTCTGATCTATAATGAATCTAACAAATCATTAAGAAAGAGAGTGGTTTTTTATGGCAATTACCCCGATCCGTCCGGCCTGGAAAGGCACCATGACCGGCAGGGAACGCTTCCGCCGCCAGATGCATTTTCAGAGTGTTGACCGCACGGTAAATATGGAATTCGGCTATTGGCTGGATAACTTCCGGGAATGGAAAATGTTCGTCGACAACGGCATTACCTGCAACGAAGAAGCGGATATTTTCTTTAATTTTGACCCAATGCCGATTGTAACCCTTCCGGTCTGGATGAATCCTCTTTTTGAGAATGAAGTGGTGGAAATTAAAGGGGACAAGAAAATTCTGATTAATGAGGATGGGCTGCTTGCTGAAGTTCCGCTGGACGGCCACGCCTCCATTCCACACTATCTCAAGGCATCCGTTGTGACCCCTGACGACTGGAAGCGGGTCAAAGAAGAGCGTTTCCGCCTTGACGATCCCGACCGCAAGATTGATGTGGACGCTCTTTTAAAGAAGTACCCGAATGACCGCGATTATCCGCTGGGAATTTACTGCGGGTCCATGATCGGAAAAATCCGGAACATGCTGACGTTCGAGGGCCTAGCCTATGCCTGCTATGACTATCCGGATATGGTTGAGGACATGGTTGAAACCTGCTGTGTGATGGTCGAACACATTCTCGATCAGGTTCTGCCTGTTATGGACTTCGATTATGCCACTGGCTGGGAGGATATCTGCTTTAAAAACGGCCCCATCGTATCGGTTGACTTTTTTGCCAACGTGGTTGCCCCCCGTTACAAACGGATTCATAAAAAGCTGATGGAGCACGGTATTGATCTTTGGTACACCGACTGTGACGGCGATGTCCGCTTGATCCTGCCATATTTCCTGGACAGCGGCATTAACTGCCTCTTTCCCTATGAGGTGAACAGCTGCGCCTTTCCCGGAGACCTGCTGGATCAGTATCCGGGCCAGCTTCGAATTATGGGCGGCGTTGACAAAATGCAGCTTGGTGCCGGAAAGGAAGCGATCCGTGCATACCTGAAAAGGCTGGAGCCTTATGTAGCTCGCGGCGGCTTTATTCCGTTCTGCGACCACCGCTGTCCACCCAATGTAAAAGAAGAGGATTATATTTACTATCTCGATCTCAAGGAAAAAATGTTCGGCATTTCGTAAATTGGTCCTTCTTGCTTTCGATTCCATTCCTTGTGGATTTTTTTATAATCTGCAAAGGAAAAACAGCAGGGCCGGAAATATTACCGGCTCTGCTGTTTTAAGAATCGGCTTCCCATCCCCTGGTTTTCCAGCAGCAATAGCGGGAGGGATTGCTATAGGGTAGTTGGTTGACCATTTCTATCATAACTGAATTGTATTACTTTACGGAAGCAGCGCGAACCGCCTGCTCCATCAGACGGCTACAAAAAAAGATATTTTTGCCGTTTCGGCGAGTGGAGCTGAACTCTCGTAACCCGATAAATGATAGATGTCAATAGTGTTTTCAAAAAGCACCTAGTTAATAGCCGGAATTAATATTTAAAATCCAAGCCCATAAGTTCCTCAATTTTATCTCTATTGTTTTCATACAGTTCTTTCCTTACAGTAATTATGCTTAAATTATCATAACCTAATTTATGATACAGACGTAGAGCCTTATTGTTTCGCGGAACAACGTCAAAACAGATTGATGTATAACCTGCATGAGATTTTATAATTTCTTCGGCGTCGTGAATAGATTGAGTGGCAATACCTTTATTTCGATAATTTTTATCTACATAAATATCTTCAATCCAAGCTACATTTCCGCCACGATATCCGATGTGCAAAAATCCCACCACAAATTGTTCGAATTTAATCAAATACAATTCATGGGAGGGCTCCAACCAGTTTCCTAAAGTTTCTTCGGCTTCTGCATAACTACTCTCTGTTAATTTGGCTTTTTCATTTAAGAGAGAAGAATGATAATTATAAAACTCTGCTATCCTTTTAATCGTGTCATCTTTAAATTCTGCGGCATATGGTACCAATTTGATCATTCTATTTTTCCCCATTCATACAAAATACAGTATTCTTTCACAAGAATCATACCATATAAAATGAAAGGAGTCGACTTCTTTCGATAAATTGGCGGAGAAGTACGGAAAAAAATAAATACACTTTTGCGTTATGCAAAAGTGTATTTAAGTAATGGCGGAGAAAGAGAG
>CALYAR010000236.1 GCA_944393585.1 uncultured Clostridia bacterium
CAAAGAAAAAAGCTCCATATCCTCGATGCTGTCCAGCAGGGCTTCGGTATCCTCGACAGGCAGTTCCAGATCCTGCGCGGATATTAGCTCCACATAGGGAGACCATTCCACCTGCCGCTGCAGGTACTGCCGTTCCTTATTGAACTGCGCCCAATCGTATGTATGAAGGCGCTGGATGGTGTCCTCATCCACGCCGAGTTCTCTGAGTTTTCTTTCTTCTGCTTCTTTCCATTTGAGCCACTGTTTTTCGGCTCTGGCTTTGTTGTAAGCCATGGCTGTTTCCTCCGATCAATCTGAAATTTGAGAAATTCAGATTGTCGGGGCGGCGGCCTGCCGCTATGGGTTCTGAGCCATAACCTCTTTTTGAAAGCATGAAAAAGGCGCACCCGTCCGCAGGCGAATGCGCATAGTGGGGTTATTTTCTCGAAATTAGCATTTAACGGTAAATCAAAACAGGATAATGTCGAACAAAAAAGGGCTGCAGCTTCGTGTGAAGCTGCAGCCCTTTCTGTGTGCGGTGGTTTTCGCCGCATTGTCGCCATCCCCTCTGCATGGGGAAAGCGGATATTATTTTATTTCCAGATTTCCCCATATAAATTTAGATGGGGACAGTATAAAAGAGAAAAACTACTTTTCTGATTCGATTCTCCTTCTGTTTGCATATTTCGTAGTGCTTTTATCTACATTACATGACAAAAGAACAGGGATATTTATTCAATCAACCAAAAAAGTAAAACAACAGCCTTTTTTCTCTGCACAGGTATCTTCGACGATCCGGCAGATGGGATTCGATTGATACAGGCTGAGTTTTTTCTGTATGCTTCGTGCATAGGCGGCAGCTTCTTCCTCTCCATGCTCCGAGTCTGGATGAAGCCAGACGGCATTGTGGAGAAAAGAAGCAGAAAGGGCCTGATTCGGATGGGAAGCAAACAGGCCGAGAATTTCAAACTCTCGCTGGCTCAGTTTTACGGCATTCCCATGGAGGGTTACTTCCCGCTTGGGCTGGTCGATCCGCAGCGGGCCGAATTCATAAACCTTTCCCGGCTCTCTAAATGGTTGGCATTTGTGTTCGGTAACAATGTCCTTGATCTGCTCAACCAGACGGTCAGCTTCTTCATCACTGCATTCAATAATCATTACTTTTGGCATTCAGATGCTCCTTTCAGCGCATGAATTCTGGATATGGATTTTTCCTGTATGAAGGCTTTGGTCATACTCCGCCGTAACGGTAGGCACTATGCCTGTTCTAACCTTTTTTGCCTGCGATTTCTCTTTTGAAATCGTTAGCTTTACAACAGGTATATTTTACAACATTCGGCAAGGTGATTGCATCATAAAAGGTTAGAGACTGATTTGATGGAAATAAGGAGATCAGTTTTTAACGTGCTTTTTCTTGATTTAAGTTTTTATTGACAACGCCTTTTAAATATGATAACATTGTTATGAAAAATATTTTTGTTATTGAAATGAGGTGAACTTATGAGTTATAGCTCTGAGCAAACTCGTCAACGAATTTTGGAGTGTGCTAAAAAAGAATTTCTGGAGCAAGGATATCAAAAAGCAAACCTGAGAAAAATTGCGGAAGATGCGAAAGCCACAACTGGCGCACTATATAATCATTTTAAAAACAAGGAAGTATTGTTCGAGGCATTAGTAAAAGAACCGGCAGATACTTTATTACAACAATTTCAGCAAATGCACAATCGGATGGAAGAATCTATTCCTACAGTAAAATCAGAACAATTAACGCAAGATTCCAGCAAAGGAACCGACTGGATGTTGGAGTATATTTATGAATATTTCGATATTTTTCGTTTGATTTTTTGCTGTTCAGAAGGACATGCGTATAGTCATTTTCTAAACCAACTGTCTGAAATAGAAGAAGCTTCTTATCAGAAGATGATAGATTCTCTTAATCGATCTGGAAAACCAGTGGGAGATTTTTTTATTCATGTAATGTGTGCTTCTGGCTTCCGTGAGCTTTACGAAATTGTTTCTCACAACCTTACTAAAGAAGAGGCTGTGGACTTTATGGAGCAAGTGAAACGATTTCGATTCGCGGGCTGGCGAGAAATATTGGGGCTATAAGCCCCATCTTTTTGGGGCGTTAGTTAGCAAAAACTAACCTTTACGTTGCTTGCTTACCGATTTTATCGGAGCAGAAATAAAATAAAATTCAAGGAGGTACATTCTCATGTCTAAGGATGTAACACAAAAAGTTTCAAATCATATTGGCGGTAAAGACCTTATTACTGTTGGTATTTATACCGTTATTTACATTGTAATTATTGGAATTTTTGGAGCATTATCTTTTATTCCAATTTTTATTCCATTGACTGCTGTTTTTTGTCCCCTAATCGGCGGTATCCCTTTTATGCTCTATGTAACAAAAGCAAAAAAATTTGGAATGACAACAATTATGGGTACGCTCATCGGTATCCTCATGTTCGTGATGGGAATGGGATATTGGGTTGCTATCACGGGCCTTGTTTTTGGTTTGATTGCTGATCTCGTATTGAAAAGCGGAAAATACCAAAGTGCCAAGCGGACTATTCTTGCCTGTGGTTTCTTCAGTATGTGGGAATTTGGAAATCTAATGCCCTTCTTTGTTGGGCGAGAAGCATATCTGGCACAGCTTCAGGAAGGCTATGGCGCAGAATATGTATCTACAGTTTCTTCCTATATGCCTATGTGGATTCTACCGATTCTGCTGATTGCAACCTTTATTTTTGGTTTGCTGGGTGGACTTATTGGGAAGGCGATTTGTAAAAAACATTTTAAACGGGCGGGGATTGCTTAATGAGGAGAGAATTTCTGAGCAGTGAGCAGCAGAAAAAGGGGATACATTTTGATCCACGCACAAAACTTCTTTTAATCTTAATTATCAGTGTTTTTGTGTTGGGTGGCGCAGGGGGAAACGCTATGTATTTTCTCCGCCCTGTGTTGTCGTTAGTTCCTTTCGCCATGCTGATATCAGTTGGTCGAGGCTTTCATGCCGCTCTTTATATAATAGCATATACTGTGTGCTATGTGGCTCAACTTATTCTACTGCCTATCCTAACAGGATTCACAAATTTTTTGGTGCTTATTTTAGCCGGAACGTTTTGTCGATTTCTTCCCGGATTTATTATAGCCTATTTCGTGGTAACTACAACTACAGTAAGTGAGTTTATGGCTGGAATGGAACGAATGCACATGCCTTCTAAGATCACAATTCCATTATCTGTGGTATTTCGATTTGCGCCTACGGTGTTAGAAGAGGCTGCTTCTATCAGTGATGCAATGAAGATGCGCGGTATACGCTTTGGAGGAAAGAAGTCCTCTAAAATATTAGAATACCGGCTCATCCCTATGATAACTTGTTCTGTAAAAATAGGGGAAGAACTTTCTGCGGCGGCATTAACCAGAGGATTAGGTGCACCCTTAAAACGTACAAATATCTGTGAGATTGGATTTCATTTTCCGGATGTCATTATTTTTATTTTATGTGGTGTCACAGTAGCATGGGCCATTTTTTCGGCCTTTTCTATTTGAGGAGGTTGAACCAAATGATTGAGTTTAGAGAGGTATCCTTCTCTTACGGACAAAATGAACAGACCTGTGGCATAAAAAACATTAATCTAACGATAGAAGATGGACAATGCGTTTTACTCTGCGGTGAATCAGGTTGCGGAAAAACCACGCTAACCCGATTGGTAAATGGTTTAATTCCCCATTTTTATGAAGGTGATTTATCGGGAGAAGTCTGGATGGATGACAAGAATATTTCTAAAATGCCACTTTATGACACGGCCGCAATAGTTGGTTCTGTTTTTCAAAGCCCTAAAAGTCAGTTTTTTAATGTAGACACAGACAGTGAAATAGCCTTTGGTTGTGAAAATTTAGGATTACCGGAACAAGAAATACGCCATCGCGTAAAACGAACTGTGCGAGAACTTCAGTTGGAATCGTTAATGGGAAGAAGCATTTTCCATCTGTCCGGTGGTGAAAAGCAGAAGATTGCCTGTGGTTCCGTTAGTGCGCTCTATCCAGAAGTAATGGTACTTGACGAGCCGTCCTCTAACTTAGATGCTGCTGCCATACAGGATCTTCGTAGGACATTAACGGTTTGGAAGAAGCAAGGGAAAACAATTTTAATTGCAGAACATCGCCTATTCTATTTAACCGACATTGCGGATCGGATTCTATATTTGAAGAATGGAAAGATTATCAAAGAATTTACTCAGCATGAATTCAAGAAATTATCAGAAGAAGAACGCCATAAGATGGGACTGCGATCACTCTCTTTGGAAAATTTATCTTTTTCTTCAGCTTATGTAACAGACTTGGAAGAGACGATGCTTTTGAAAGACTTCTGCTTTTCCTATCGTACTGGCTTAGATGCGTTGCATATTTCAAACGCCACAATTCCAAAGGGAGAGATTATTGCAGTTACCGGCTTGAATGGTGCCGGAAAATCTACATTTGCACGTTGTATGTGTGGATTGGAAAAACGATGTGGGATTCTGGAAATAAAAGGGCGGGTTCTGAATTGGAAAAAACGATTGAAATATTGTTACATGGTAATGCAGGATACAGGACACCAATTATTCACAGAGAGCGTTCTGGATGAGATTCTTCTCAGCATGGAAACGGAAGATGAAGAGGAGGCGTGTAAAATTTTGAAAAAACTGGATCTATTAGACTTGAAAAGCAGGCATCCTCTTTCCCTTTCTGGAGGACAGAAACAGCGGGTGGCAATTGCGTCAGCTCTTGTTTCTGGAAGGGAAATTATCGTATTTGATGAGCCAACCAGTGGCCTTGGACTTCATCACATGGAAGAAGTTGCTCATAGTTTGCGGGAACTCCGGCAAGAGGGAAAAACATTGTTCGTTATTACACATGATCCTGAATTGATTTTATCTTGCTGTACACATGTTATTCACATGAAAAATGGTGAAATTACGGAGAACTATTCGTTAGATAGAAATGGCATCAAACAAATGCTCTCCTTTTTCCAAAACCCTATAAAGGAAGGGAGTTTATGATGGAACAGAAAAAAACAAAGAGTTGGCTTTGCAGCTTACTCCGGTATGCAGGAAAACATAAAAGGCTGACTATTTTGGGCTGTACTTTTTCTGGTGTCAGTTCTATTTTAAGTTTAGCACCCTATTTGTGCCTTTACTTCATTATTCAGGATTTATTTGAAAGCTGGCCGCAGTTTTCGAACAATACAAATAAAATTAGTGAATATGGCTGGATTGCAGTAGCCTTTGCTGTGGGAAGTTTGATTCTTTACTTTGTTGGCTTGTTGTGTACCCATTTTGCTGCTTTCCGTATCTCTAAAAACATGAAAAAGACTGCTATTAGCCATGCTGTGGAACTCCCCATGGGTTATTTTAGCCATCAGGCCAGTGGACGTTTACGGAAGATTATTGATGATAATACAGATATGACAGAAAATTTTTTAGCGCATCAATTGCCAGATACGGTTGGTGCTTTGGTGTTACCTATAGCTATCCTTGTCATGCTGTTTTCTTTTGATTGGCGATTGGGCCTTCTTTGTCTGGCTCCCATGGTTATTGGTATTCTTTTTCAAAGCCGAATGTTTGGAGGAAAAAATGCAGGCTTTATGACAACCTACATGGATGCATTAGAAGATATGAACGCACAGGCGGTAGAGTATATTCGAGGCATTCCTGTCGTGAAAGTGTTCCAGCAGAGTGTTTTTTCTTTTAAAAATTTTCATCGAGCAATTATGAAATATAAGGAATTTGCATCTGGATATTCGGTCAACTGTCGTGTTCCTATGGTTGGCTTTACTATTGCGACAAATGGTGCTTTCTTTTTATTGATACCGGCTGCCATACTTATTCTTGGACATACAGCAACTCCTGTGCAGTTCTTGTTAGATTTCCTTTTTTATATTCTTTTTTCACCAGTTTGTGCATCTATGATGACAAGGGTATTATACGCTGCAGAAAGGAGTATGCAGGCAGGACAAGCGGTACAAAGAATGGAGCAAATCCTTCAGGAAAAACCGCTGGATGAACCCGATAATCCTCAAACGGCAATAGATTCCTCTATAGAATTTAGAAATGTGACATTTACATATTCTGGTTCCAAACAGGCGGCTTTGAAAAACATCAGCTTTTCCGTTTATCCTGGTCAGACGGTTGCTTTGGTTGGTGCTTCTGGTGGAGGAAAGACAACGGCGGCCAGTCTTGTTCCACGTTTTTTTGATGTAGATAGTGGCGCGGTAATGGTCGGCGGTATTGATGTTCGGCAGATTCATAGTGAAGAACTTATGAAACAAATTGCCTTTGTATTTCAGGACACTCATTTATTTAAAGATAGTGTGCGGGAAAATATACGTGTTGCAAAACCAGACGCTTCAGAAGAAGAAATTAGAGCCGCGCTCCATGCTGCTCAATGTGATGATATTTTAGAAAAGCTACCAAGAGGCCTTGATACTGTAATTGGAGAAAAAGGCGTATATCTTTCCGGCGGCGAACAGCAGAGAATTTCACTGGCACGTGCCATCCTAAAAGATGCCCCCATTATTATTTTGGATGAGGCAACCGCTTTTGCGGATTCAGAGAATGAAGCGGCCATTCAGAAGGCGTTTGAAAAACTGATTCAAAATAAAACGGTATTGATGATTGCTCATCGCCTTTCTACTGTCAAAACAGCAGACCAGATTATTGTCTTACAAGATGGAGAAATTAAAGAAAGCGGAACTCATGAAAAACTGTTGTTTGAAAAAGGTATTTATTCAAAAATGTGGAAAGATTATCAATCATCCATAGCTTGGAAGCTTGGAAAGGAGGCACAGGTATGATTCAATGGATGCAAAAGCATTTGGCTTTAAGTGAAAAAGGTGCAAAAGAACTGATAAAAGGGATGTTGTGGTCAGCGCTATCTTATATGACATTGATGATACCCATGAGTATTATTATCATGTTCTTAAATGAAGTTCTGTCACCTGTGCTTTCTGGCGAACAAGTTGCTCCAAATTTACTTCTGTATATTGGATTAGGAGTTGTTGCTATTCTCTTGATGATTCCTTTTCATTGGCTCCAGTATGGAAGTGTATTCATTGCAACCTATAACGAAAGTGCTAACAAAAGAGTTACTCTGGCTGAAAAATTGCGTAAACTACCGCTGTCTTTTTTTGGTCAGAGAGATGTCAGCGATTTAACCACTACAATCATGAGTGACTGTACTGGTATGGAGCACGCATTCTCTCATGCAGTCCCGCAACTCGGTGGCTCATTAATTTTCACAATACTTGTTATTATTATGTTGTTTATTGTCAATTGGCAAATGGGATTAGCTTTGTTTTGGGTGTTTCCTATTTCACTCATTATGGTATTTGGTTCAAAAAAGTTACAAGATCAGGCAGGACAAGCACATCTGGATGCAAAAGTAAACTGTGCGGAAGGAATTCAAGAGTGTCTGGAAACTGTGCGGGAACTGAAAGCATATAACCGTAAAGAAGAATATTTACATGGCCTTTTCAAAAAAATGGATCGGGCAGAAAAAGCGCAGATTAAGTCCGAACTTACCACTGATACTTTTTTGGCAACTGGACAAGCTTTTTTACGATTGGGACTTGTCACCGTCATCTTAACAGGTGGAACATTGTTGGTTTCCGGAGAAACTACTTTATTGACTTATTTTATGTTTTTAATGGCAGCTACTCGTATT
>CALYAR010000237.1 GCA_944393585.1 uncultured Clostridia bacterium
TGAAATAAATGTGTCAACTAATCTTGACAATATCAGATTACAATACTGCAGAGGACGAATGCATTAAAAGAGCGATTTCCCATATGGAGACACTGTTACAAATCGGAAAACTACCCGAAGGCAATGAAAAGTTCAATGATTTTGAAACCTTCCTACGCCTCATTGTTGCTGCAAGAATCTGCAGATTTACAGACCAATGCAAAGTCGCCAATGAAATCGCTCGTAAATGGGCACAGATAGTAACCAAAGCATTCAGCAGAGGAACCTATTTTCAAATTGATTATGATGAGAGTTATATACAGGTATTCGGAAGAAAGCCTAATGGCGGAAGGCTTGCCGATTTCGTCAATTTCTATCAGTTGTCCTTAATGCTCGGTCTGCTTGATAAACAAACAGAGGCCCGTATGCTCGATTATGTGCTAAAGCATGAGAACGGCATTTATTATGTCTATGAAAATCGGCTTAATATTGTGCCGGAAAAATTTCAAAGCAAAAAAGCAAGCCGTTATCTTGCAGCTATAGAGCTTTTGTCTCGATATCCATCCGGGAAAGAAAAACTATCCTTTGCTTATGATTGGTTAAAAGCCAATCAACAGGCTGATGGGACTTGGAATATGGGGCAGACTGTAAAAGACGGCGTATATTTTCCGCTATCTGATTGTTGGGATAAGGCCGCAAGAATTACGGATAGCACATATCGGATAAATAAATTGTTTACATATGTTGCTACATAAATAAGCAAGAAATCCGAACCTGTTATCAGACAGATTCGGATTTCTTGGTTACTCGGATATTTCCGATACATAATACTGTGCTTGTGCATACCAAAGTTCATGATATTTGCCGTTCTGGTCTGCAAGCAGCTGGTCATGATTACCGCGCTGGACAATCTCTCCGTCATTGAAAACAATAATGTTATCGCAGAACCGGCAGGAGGACAATCGATGGCTGATATAAACAGCTGTTTTGTCTCCCACAATCTCGTTGAACTTAGAGTAAACTTCATATTCTGCTATGGGATCAAGGGCAGCTGTCGGCTCATCCAAAATGATAAACGGTGCATTTTTGTAAAGTGCCCGTGCCAGTGCGATTTTCTGAGCCTCGCCGCCGGAAATCTCTACGCCGTCCTCCTCGAAATCCTTGTAAAGGCAGGTATCCAACCCTTTGGGCAGACTTTGCAGACGGTCACCGAACCCGGCTTTTTCCAGACAGGATACCGCGCGAGCTTTGTCATAATTCACACTTGCAGCGACATTCTGCCCCAGGCTGAAGGAAAACAGCTTGAAATCCTGGAAGACCACCGAGAAGATGGACAGGTATTCGTTGTAATCGTATTTGCGGATATCGATGCCGTTGAGGAGAATTTCTCCCTCAGTGGGGTCGTACAGCCGGCAGAGCAGTTTGATAAAGGTAGTTTTGCCGCTTCCGTTCATGCCGACCACCGCAAGGCGTTCCCCAACCCGGAACTTTAAGGATACATGCCGCAGGGCATAGGCATCGGAACCCGGATACCGGAAGGACACATCCCGGAACTCGATCTCATACTCGTTGTCGCCGCCGTCGCAGAACGCCCGCTTTTCCACCGGGAGAGTTCCCTTTTTCAAAACATCCTCCACATTCAGGTATTCTAACGTGGACAACTGCCGGTTTGCGGCTTCAGAGAATTCTTCAATTGCAGAAAAGGCACTGGAAAGTGATTGGGAAAACCGATAAATGATCCCAGCATACTGAACAACATTTCCGATCGTCAAAGCACCTGCTGCTGCACGGATCACAACGAACAGATAGGAAAAGATCTGGAGCAAACCGGTGGAAAAGTTTGCGGAAAATCCGGATTCCATTCCATTTTTGATCAATTTCCGCATCCAACTTTGTTTGATGGCATTATCTTTTTTTTGTTTTTGCTTAATTAGCGGCTTTACACGGTAAATCCGGATATCTTTCCCGTGATGATAATTCTGTGACCGCCATAAATAATATCCCATAAAACTTTTATCGAGGGATGGATCGTCCAGCAGATGGTACTGCTCTTTTCTTTTAAAAGAAGAATACCAGACATTGAAACATATTACGGCGGCAAATGCCAATAGCAGGAAAATCGCAGAAATATCTTTCAGAAATTGGCCGTCCAGAAAGAGCGGCACCAGCAATATCACCGCAATCACGGTAGAAATAAAGTTGCTCACCAACCAGGGAAACATAAAAGTAAAGGAATAAAAACCGGCGCCCCAATCATTGTCATGGCTAATTCTGGCGCGGATGTCATTGACTTTGGGACTGTCCACCAGCGGGTAATCCATGGTAATTGTTTTGATACTCATCAAAGAATCGTACCGCTTTCCACAGATATCAATGCGGACATTTTTTAATTTTTCAAAATAAGAGCGCAGAATGGTCATCAGGAATATGGTGGATACAGAAACCAGTGAAACAAACAGCAGTTTTCGAAATGTTTGTACGGTCTGCAGCCCCTCCAAGACATAAGCTGAAAGGAGGATCCCGATAAAGGGGATAAT
>CALYAR010000238.1 GCA_944393585.1 uncultured Clostridia bacterium
CCCTCTGAATGGGGCAAGCAGCTTAGCGATGAGGAAGGCTGCTACGGCAAGTTGGACGGAATCCGCCGAAGACTCACCACTGGTTACACGGTCCATATTGAACGGTTGTAAACAGTCTGTTTAGGCCGCGATTACCCCTGGCGGCTGGCCGGAAATTATGTCTTTGGCTGGCCGCCGATTATGGCCCGGAGTGGCCCGGGATTATGGCCCCGCTGGCCGGACAAGATGGCCATATGCATAGGGGCAGTATGATTTCCCATGTGGGGCAGCAATATGTTTCTGCATAGGAAAAACGCCGGATTTTCATCTTATATTAAATAAAAATGGGAGCGCCATCATCGGATATTGTCCGGTGGTAGTGCTCCCATCTTTTTATAGCAATTCTTGTATTAAAGCCGCGCTAAACGCTTCTCTAATAATCTTTCGAATTTGTCGGGCGTTATCTAATCTTGTAACCAGTGCAAAAACTCTATCTTTTATGTTGTATTGGTCAATAATCTTCTGTTCGGATTTTTCCAAGGCAGAATATTGCTTTTTAAATTCATTCTCCATAATTTTTTGGATTGCAATTGCATCTAATTTATCAAATTTAATTATTGCATCAAATCGAGAAAAAATTGGCTCGCCAAGAGCAGTTTTTATCTCTTTTTCAGACATATAATTTGATGTGCAGATAATTACAGAGTCCTTCATTTTCACGGTAAAATTTTTATCAACATAGATGCCTTCATCGAACAGTTGATAAAATGCGCTATGAAATACCGGATGCGGTTTATCAAATTCATCAAACAGAAGTACATTTGATTCTCGCTCTAGGAGTTCTTTTGCTAGGCTGTTCTGATTATGTTTTCCACCAAAAATATATGAACTAAATCCCTCACTGTGAAGCATCGAAAACTGTTTCCTAAAAAGATGCTCATTAAGGCTATCTGCAATGAATTTGGCACTTTCTGTTTTTCCAACTCCAGTACTTCCATAAAACAACATCACACATGGTTTGTTATACCTGCACTTAGCAACATTATATAGAGCAGCCAGTATTCTTTTTTGCGCGTTTTCTTGCCCAATGACAGCTTTAGAAAAACCTGCTTTAATTTTCCTGAGCAAATCCATATCAATTACCTTGTAGTCCTGGCTGTCCAAAGTGCAGTCTACACAAGACAATTCCTGAATATGTTTTGCAACACTATCAGGCGGATTTTGAAGATACAGATTGTCAATATCATAGCGCAAAACAAAATTTGTGAAACTTTCAATCGTACTTTCTGACAGGGAAGGGTAGTCATCTGAAAATGCAACTACATTGTCAAAATGTAAAACATCTTCTTCATCGTCTTCTATTCTGTTACCTTCCATGTCAACTTTAATTTTGCGATGTCTGGCATCATCTAAAATTGCTAGATCCACAATAGGCTTGTAGTCATCTTCTGGTAGTATTTTTCTAAAGCCAGACACACCACCATAAAATATTTTTACATTCATCTGCATACCCCGGCTAAAATTACATCGTATACCTTAATCAAATCCAAGTTGGCGGTCGAGGCATCAACTAAGTCAAATCCATTAATCTCTTTTTGTTGCTTACCTCCGAATTCTGATTCCATCGTTAGACTACCCATATTAACCATGCCTACTTCTATCGCATGATAATCCAAGTTCATTTTTACCAAATCTGCAATGCAGTAATTATTACGAAATGCCTTGATATTAAATCTCAATACTACGGTTTCCCCATCACACTCGGCCATCAACTCATAATATCCTCTGCCGCTATCCAATGCCTCGTCCATCAACGATAGATTTAAAGACAGACCATCAGAAACATATAACTCGCCGTTTGTCATTTTCAAATAAGGTGTTAGCATTTTGAAATAAGCAAATGAGTTTGGGTACGGATACGGCTTACAATCAGAAAACACACGAATATAAGCTTTTCCGGTTTTTGCAGCATGCTCCAAATAGTCGGTCAAAATTGTATTTTCAATTGCCTTTGTAACAATGGTATTACCTTCCCTGGAGAAATCAGCATTTGCTCCTACCCCCACTTTTGCGGAGATAACAGATAAAATACCTGCTGATTTACTTGCTTCAGCTTCTGCTCCGGCAGCCAGTTCCGTTGTTTTTGTTACAATGTGTTCCTTTTTATCGGTACTCTTGCCACCCGCTAACACATAAATAAAATCTGTTGCTGATCCCTCGTCAAAGTAGATAACTTTGATCATTTTCTTTTCTTTTTTTGCCATCTATGCCTCCGTATAATATACTCATTTTTAAAAACTTGAAATATTTATGCTCTGCATATATTTAAATTAGTATACTATATTTTCGAACTGCTTTCAACAGAAAGGCACAATATGTTGTGTTTCTGATTATAAAAATAGTGCATTACTATTGTGACAATACAACATATAGACTTTTACTCCAAGTTGTTACCTCGGTGCCGCTGCTGTTTCTGTTCCGTCGGTCTTTCCAGCAGGGTGTCCACATTCTGGCGGAGGGCATCATATTCCTTTTCCTCCCGCCGTATCTTCCGAAGCTCCGTTTGCAGGGCGGTCTTGCGGGCGGAGAGTCCGTCCAATTCTGCTTTCAGCTTTTCGGAGGAAGGAAGTTTGGTGAGCCCGGCCTTTTTGATTTCCCTGGCTGCCGCCTCGAATAAGATAATCTCGCTCTCAAAGCCGCGCAGGAATTTTTCCTTGTCCTTTGATGCCTTGTATCGGTCATAGACAGGTTTCAGCTTGCGATAAGTGT
>CALYAR010000239.1 GCA_944393585.1 uncultured Clostridia bacterium
GAGCAGTATCGGGAACATATCGAGCGCACTTTTAACGCCTTTTGCAAGATTGTCCTTTACCATGCGGCGCTGGGCGCTTACAAGAAAATACGGAGGAAACAGCAGTTTGAAGTGTCCCTCGACTATCTTCGGGAGTTTGATTTTGAGCCTGTTATGACAACAGATGAGTATTTCGTGAAATACGATGTGCCTACCGCTTTTACCGTTCGCGGGGAAACGGTCATTGTGGAAAGCGAGCAGTTAGCCGCCGCGCTTTTGCGATTGCCGGAAAAGCGGCGGGAAGTGCTGTTTTTGCGGTACTACCTCAGTTACAGCGATGAAGAAATCGGTAAGTTATTCGAAGTTTGCAGAAGTACAATCTTCCACAGACGGAAAAGGGCATTGCGCTTGCTGCGAAAAGAAATGGAGGCGTTAGAAGATGAAGAATAGAAAGCATAATTTCCTGCCTTATGAAACGATTGTAAAGGCAACTGTCGGGGAGCCGGAAGCGGTGAACACCGTCATTCAAACCTATACCGGCTACATCAAATATCTGTCCTACTTTCAAGGGAGTATCAACGACGATATTCAAGATTACCTCAAAGCGTCCTTAATGGAAGCCTTACCCAAGTTCCGCTTTGATAGATGATAAGTAGCAAAGCCAGAAAAAGCCGTCAAGAATAAACTTCGCACTTCGCGTCCTTGACGGCTTTTCCCATCTTTGTTGGGTAATCAAGAGGGCGCAAACGGATAAACCGATTGCGCCCTCAATCTATGATGATGTGTTACGCGATAGAGAGTGAGAAAGTCTTGCACAACGTGGCTTTGCAGACTTGAAAACACAAGAGTTGAGCGTTTCTATTCCCGCCCTCAAAAATGGCGGTCTACTGCGTAACATTTTGCCATGCCAGCGTGGATATTTAGACGGGCAAAAAGTCTTGATTGATGCGACTTGCAGAGGGCAGAAACAGAGTAGGGAATATCATATCCCTCGGAAGCACAAAAATGCTGTTCTATTGTTCTACGCGGCACAGAAAAAGCGGGCAAGAGGTTTTTTACCTCTTACCCGCTTTTCGTTGCAACCTGTCTGCCAGCCGTTAAGTTAGTTTGTTTTCAAACCTTCCTTATCAGTGGTTGACATACTTTAACCCTCCTTTTGTTAAGACGGAGGAAAAAGATTTGTTTAACGAAAAAGGAATAATCGCCAAATGGAATGCGGACATGTATGAATGCACTGAAACTGATATGAGCGATGTTAAGTTTGCCTTATCGGTTATTGGAACAAACCCAAAACGAATTCTTGAAATAGCATGCGGTAGCGGCCGTATTCTTGTGCCATTGGCAAAAGCGGGACACATTGTAACAGGGCTTGATTTTGACGAGTATATGTTGGGCAAAATAAACGCAAAATCAGATGGTTTACAAAATATTGATTGGAAAAAAGCTGATGTTATCAAGGATAATTGGGGAAAAGACTATGATGTTGCAATGCTGGCGTCCAATTTCCTGTTCAACCTTGTCGCTGAAATTGATTATGCCAAAGCACAGGCGCTTGTAATTCAAAAATCAGCAAATGCTCTTGCCACTGGCGGATATATCTACATTGATTATGCCTACACCTTGCACCCGGAAATTTGGTTTGGCAGTGATAAAGAAATTGTTATTTGGGAAGGTGCAGACAGTGAAGGTAATATGGGGAAAATGTTTTTACATTCGAACCAATTTGATCATAAAACTCGGCTTCTCAGGTTTGTGCGAAGTTTTGAATTGACACTGTCCGATGGTAGTATAATCAAACAAGATATACCGTCTGTTAAGCATTTTGCAACGTTAAATCAAGTCCACAGCTGGCTTGATTCTTCTGGTTTTATTTTAGAAGAAGAGTATGGTGATTATAACCGTAATCCTATTAGCGATGGGACAACCAGAGCAATTATATGGGCAAGAAAGAAATAGTTTTTCCTATCTCTGTAAACATAGAAGATAGGAGCTGATTGCCTTGGTTACTGGTAAAATGACGGGTCTGGTTAGGTAAGAGAGACAAATGAGCCTGATCTGGCTTAGGGCCGGATAAAGAGGGTGAAAGCGGCGAGGGCTTTCGCCCTTACTTATTATGGTATTGTTTTATATTTTACAGGAAGAATTTTATACGCTCAGTCATTGAAGAACATTGAATTTATGCCCTTTGCTGTACGGAAAATATTGTATGGAAAATTTTCCGGTGTTTATTGCTAAAATCCAATGCCTGATTTCAAATATATAAATTATTTGTATCTGTGTTAGTAACCGTCAAATTCCTTCTGCTTTTTTTGCTGTTTTTACGAACTATACAAAAAATAAAAAAACCGCTTAAACCTGATAAAATCAGCGTTTTCAGCGGCTTTGCCTGGAGCTGCTAACCAGATTCGAACTGGTGACCTCTTCCTTACCAAGGAAGTGCTCTGCCTACTGAGCTATAGCAGCAACTGCAACGTGGATAATTATACTTCATTTTTTTCCCTTTGTCAACACAAAAATAAGATAATTTTTGATACCGCAATAAGTTTGCCGCGTAAACGAAACAAGGCAATAAAAAATACAATAGCTCCGGCATCCGCAGACACACCATTTGCCCCGGCTAGAAATTCGCAGGGCGAACCTCTAATACAAGGATCTGCGGCCGGTTGAACAGCCTGAGAGGAAACGCGCTGTTTCCAAGGCCGCGGCTGACACACATAGTCGGTTTTCCCGGAGTATAATACAAGCCGCTGTAGTATTTGGGGAAAATTCCCTGTCCCGGTGCGAACAATCCGCCAATACCGGGCAATATAAATTGTCCTCCATGGGCATGACCGGAAAACATTAAATCATAGGGGAAATTTTGATAGGAACCCTCTCCGATCAAGGCATAGTTTTCCGGATAATGGCTCATCACAATTTTTAGCCCCTTCTGCTGAGAAAGCAAATGAAATAGGGGAGTGTAATCCTTATATAAATCGCACTCTTTGGGCCGCCGTTTGTATCCGCTGTAAGCCTCAACATTTTCGTCAAAGCCCAATATGGAGACCGTCTGCCCGGATATGGTAATACTCTCCATATGGTCGGATAATACATGTACTTTGCCCTTGATTAACTTCCCGATGATTTCCTCATATCGTTTGGATTGGTGCTCATTATTTCCCGCATTGAAAAACACAGGAACGCTCTTATGTAATTTTGCTAAAAACGATGTGCATTCATTAATGTTCTTACCATCGTCATCAATCAGATCTCCGGTAAATAAAATGAGATCGGGATGCTGTTCTATAATTTTTTCATACAGCTTATGATTCTGCCATCCAAATTGCTTTCCATGCAAATCGGAGAGATGGACAATTCGCAGGGATCGGTTCACACTGGCAGACTTCACTTCGAGTTTGGTAATACACAACGCATTATTTTCCCAATAACAAAACAACAACAGCAGCAAAATGATTATTCCAACGGCTAAAAAAATATACATCGGTTCCTCCAATTTGTTTTAACAGCTTATGAAATTTATCATATCACACTTTTTCATATTCCGCCAGTTCCCCGTAAAATAAAAAAGGCGTGCAAGGCACGCCCAAATTTGCGAAATAATTACTTTATCAAAACCTTTTCAATGGAGCACACGTACATTTTATGAAAATCACCTGCCTGGTAACAAGAGGGAAGGATGGAGGGATCAATAAAACTGTTTTCATCCAAAAATTGAGCGTAGAGTTTTTTGCAGCAGAGAACCATTTTAGCTTCTTCATAATAAATTCCCTGTTCCGTTACAATTGGGGTAAGGCCGGTATCCTTTATTTTATCAATATCGCGCCCTGACCGGCTGCCGCACAAATTTAAAACATTCCGATTTGACTCCTCAAAAAAACAGAGCGTAACCGCATCATTTTTTTCCATAAATTCAAAGGTATAGCGCTGAGGGCGGATGAACAGAAAGGCGACGTCTTTTTTCCACAAAACACCGACCCCGCCCCAGCTGGCGGTCATCATATTAAATTTTTCGCCGGTTCCGCTGGTCACCAACATCCAATCATCGCCAATCAATTCAAATGGATTTTGCGTAATTTGTTTTGCACTAATTTCCTGAAATGCTTTCATTCTCATTTCTCCTTTTTTCTATTTCTTCATTTATTTTCTTTATAATATCAGAATCTTTTTCTTTTTTCAACTTGCGGTAACGATCGTTGAAACGATCAAAGTGACACAGGCTTCCATATAAACAAAATTCGCACGGGCTTTGTCCATCCACCTGGCAGGGAGACGGCTTGATGCGGCCTTTTAGTATGTTTTGCGCCAGCTCTCGCATGATCTGCCTGGTATGCGCCCTTAAAACCTCTATTTGCGTTTGGGAAAGCACCAGAGAAGTTCTGGAAATACTTCCATCCTTGTTAAAGGTTACAGGGACTACTGCGCTTCCCGATTCGGCCTCCCGATCAAACGACAATACCGTTTCTTTTCCTCCCACTACGACGCCGTCAAGCAGAAATTTTTTCTGAAGCTTTTCAAAATAGTAGTCGTCCGACAGGGGACCGTCACATATTAACTTATGATCGATCAGCTTAAAGTAGAACATTCCAGCAGGCCTCTTTTCACTTGCTTTCCAAAAAGCATCCAGATACACCATCAGCTGCAAATCCGTGCCATTCACTATATTTCCTAACGAAAACCGTTTGTTGTAGCTTTTGTAGTCAATAATCCGGAAACTCGGACTTCCCTCTACATTTGCCTCATCCACCCGGTCAATAAAACCGGAAATGCGAAGCTGCTTTCCTTCCTCTAATGGAATATTTAACGTGGGTAAGTCTCCGCCGTCGGAAAATTCCGCTTCATATTGGGTAATTTTAAAATCACCCGCACTCATTTGAATCACAATAATCCATGCGAGGTACAAAAGCGACTTTTTTAGCCGCAGAATCAAATAGGCAGAACGGCTGTCGTCTTTGAGGTCCTGGTAGACGCTTCCCTTAATCTCCTGGTCTACCAGCTCCGATATTTTTTCTTTGCAGTAGGGAAGATCCGCATTTGCAAAATCCCCTTTGTCCTTATAAACGGCATGACAAAACTTTTCAATAATCTCATGAATGACAATCCCATAATCCCGCCCGGCCATTTCCAGTTTTTTTCGTTCTCTCAATTTTAACACGTACTGGGCAAAATAGGAGAATGGGCATTTCGCATACTGCTCCAACCGATGAACGGACGTATACAAATCCCTTTGATAAAGTATCTTCAGTTTTTCCTGCGCAAGGGGACCGTTTTTGTTCCCATAAGTAGCTGCATGATAAACCCGTCTTATTTGCGTCTGAAACGCCGGCTGCGTTACATACCAGTTCCACATTTGCGGATAAGCCGGATCAACCGGAAGCTGGTCAAAAGCATACCGCATGCCGGAGACTGCATATAAGAAAGAAGGCCTGGGACGGATAAAACGCCCTGCTTCAAATTCCGAATAAGAGATGTCATCTTTGACCAAAGACAGCTTTGGAAACAAGTGGGTCAGCTTCGTCATCACCTCAGCAGGTCTGGCGGCTTGTCCGTCAAAATTGGCCAGGGGAAAGCTGATGATCAATTTTTCCGACGGCGCCGCTAAAATCTTATACACTAAAAATTCTGCCGAAATGGTTTTTTGCCGGTTGGCAGGGGCCAATTCTATTCCGTTCTTCAGCAGGAAAACGCGCTCTGCATCCGAAAAAATCCCATCCAGCGCAGTCCCCTGAGGAAAACTTCCGCTTACAGCCCCCAAGACAAATAACGCTTTTTTATCCTTAATTTTTGTGCGTATGCTGTCGCCTACATCCACACAGTCGATTCCCTGCGGAATGAAGGAAAACTCATATTGTGAAAATCCCGCAGAAAAACAGCGCTGATATTCTTCCAAAGTCAGCTTCTCTTCTCCAAATAAGAGCACCATTTCATCCAGGATATGCAAAACCGCATTATAAATTCTGGAATATTCATCGGCCAGTTCCAGCAGGCCCTCCTGCTGGAACTGAATGACAAATTGGGAAATCTGGCCGTACAGGCCGATTTCTTCCAGGAATTGATATACCGCTTCAGACAGGCCGCGAACGGTTTTAGGGCCTGCTTGTATTTGATCTCGAAAATGAAGCAGGGGAGCGAGGGCCCGCAGCCGTATTTCGTTCATTTGAAGGACGGTCTCTTTCTGGCTGCCTTCTGCCCGCTGGTATTTTGCTTCCCACCAGTCATCACGAATCCATCTTTGGTAGATGACGCGGTTTGCCAGGGCAAAATTCTCTAAAAGAAATACCTCTTCCATTGCCAAAGCGCTAAACCCGCTTTTTAAGTAAGTGAACAAGGCTTCGGTTTCAAAATTTTTTGAAACGATTTCAAATATACTTTGAATTGTCAAGGCAATCGGATGGGTGGAAACCGGAATTTTATCGTCAGCAAAATATGGAATCTCATACTGGGCAAAAATGGCCCGAATAAAGGGAAGATATTCTCCAATCGCAGGGCATACGACGGCAATATCGGAAAAATGATATCCATATTCTTTGCATAACTGCCATATGTTCTGTGCCGCTACCTCTACTTCCGAATAAACATGATCGTAGCACAGCAGTTTAATATTGGTGCAGTCTTTCTCAAATCTCTGTGTTGGGTATACCCCATAAAACCGCTCCAAATGTCTTAGATCATCCTGAGAAGAAGCATATTTTTTTATTTGTCTCAATTTTCCTTTTTGGCATGGTATATTGGCTTGTTCACAGAGGGTTTCGATCTGCAGAACTGTTTTGAGTCCGGTTTCAAATTTATCCGGCTGGCGTTCATCTGCACAAAGATAAAACTCCATACTCTTTGTTCTTGGAATCAGTCGCCGGATTACTTGCAAATACTGAGGCAGAAAATCAGAAAATTCATCAATAAAAATATGATAACCGGCAAGCTCATTCCCGCAGTCCAACGTTTCTGCTAAGAGCTGAAGCGTATCTGCACTGTCAAAATATTCGCTCTTTGCCTCCTCAAAGGCTTGAAGGAGCAATAATGCGTCGTGCATTTTTTTGTCCAATAAGGGCTGGCCGGAATAATTCAAAGCTTCTGCCGCTTCCGGTTGGAACGCATATTGTTTCCACTCCTTTTGAAGCCGAAGAAGATCTTCTAAAAACCCCGTCTGGCTTGCGCAATGCGAAAAATAGGATAATTCCGGCGCGAGTTTGCTGCAAATCCGATGGAGCAGCATACTTTTTCCCGCGGAATCAAGCACTTTTCGGTCTCCGGGCGATATATAACGGTAAGCAAGGCGCTCAAAGCTCAATACTTCTGCCTTGCCGGCACAAAGATACCCAATTCGGTCCGCCAAAAGCTTTTCCGCATAAAAAGTCAGCTGTTCCGGAACCAAAAGAAGGATATTTCCTTCGCCCTGGGAAAGGAACTTAGCAATCCGTTCTATACACAGCGTCGTTTTTCCGCTTCCGCTTGGCCCGTATATCACCGTTACACTCACGAATTATTCCTCCTGTTTCAGCCGGAACGTATCATCAACAATGGTTATTTGATCGATAAGTCCGTCGGTTACATAAATGAAATTTTCTTCATCGACCAAAACAGCTTCCACACCTTCCAGTTCGTTCACTGCTTCCAGGGAACGCTCTAATCCCATTACAAAAAAGGCGGTGGAAAGTGCATCCGCCCGAGAGGCGTCCTCACATACAACAGTCACGCTTTTCAGCCCGCTTTCAGCCGGATATCCTGTTTTGGGATCTAAAATATGATGATAAAGAACTCCGTCTTCGGTAAAATTGCGCTCATATGCGCCAGAAGTAGCTAAGGCGCAGTCGGAAAGAGAAAGCAATGCAAAGTATTCTCCGGCCGCGCCGAAAGGGGTTTGAATTCCAACAGAAAAGCTGGTACCCTCTTTTTTTTCCCCTACCAGAGCGACGTTTCCGCCATAATTTACGATGGCTTTTTCCACTCCAAGCTCCCTGAGCTGGTCTGCAGCCTCCTGAACTGCAAAGCCTTTGGCAACTGCGCCGAATTCAATCTGTGTGCCGGAAGAGCGAAAACGAATGGTCCGATCTGAGATTTCAATATTCTGATATCCTACACAGGCCCGCGCGCGGTCAATTTCTTCCTCATCTGGGACAGACGGGGAAGGGGATTGAAAATTCCAAAGGTCGGAAAGCGGTTTTACTGTGATATCAAATGCGCCGCCGCTCCATTGCGACACTTCCATTGCAGTTTGAAGCACTCTGCTGAAATCTTCATTGATGGGAACCGGCTGTTTTGCCGCTTCCCGATTGATTTGTTGGGCCAGGGAATCTTCCTGAAAAACGCTGAATTCCACTTCAATTTCGCGCGAACGCGAATATACCTGCTGAAAAATGGAGTTTAGCTGATTGTCTTTCCCTCCATCATAGATCGAGATATTTAAGAAAGTGTCGAACATAAACTCTTCCTGGGTAACCGGTGTTAAAACCGAATCATGCTTTTGCATTGCGGCAATTCCGATTCCTGCAGCCAGCAAAACGAGCAGCGCGCTCAACCACAATAGTTTCTGCCGATTCCTCATTCCAATTCCTTTCTTTAAAGTTCCTTTTCTATTCCGGGATATGGACAATTCTTTTCAATACTTCGCCTGCCAGTATAAAACCGCATACCGGCGGGACAAAACTGCAGCTTGCCGTTACAATTCTGCCGTTTTCATCCTTTGCGGGAGGGCGGGGAGGCTCGTCCGAGAAAACAACCGGAATATTATGCAAACCTCTTGCTTTCAGTTCCCGCCGCATTACCTTTGCCAAAGGACAGACAGACGTTTTTTCGATCGTAGTCACCCGAAAGCGGGAAGCGTCCAGCTTATTTCCCGTCCCCATAGAAGAGATGATGTAGGCTCCTGCTTTAACCGCGTTCTCAATGAGAAGAAGCTTGGAAGGGATGCTGTCGATTGCGTCGATGATATAATCATCCGGAGAAAATGCAAATTCTGCCGCCGTATCAGCGGAATAAAAGAGCGGCTTTTCCATTACCGTGCAGTCCGGATTGATATCGCGGATCATTTCCGCCATGACTTCCGTTTTGGAGCGGCCAAGAGTGGAAACAAAAGCGGGAAGCTGGCGATTGCGGTTCGTATCCTCATAGCAGTCGGAATCCACCAGTACCATATTCCCTGCGCCGCCGCGTGCAATGGCCATAGCCGCATAGCTTCCAACGCCGCCAAGGCCAAAAATCCATACCCTTGCCTGTTTTATCCTTTCGCAGGCCTCACTGCCCAGCAACATCCGTGTCCGATCCAGCCAATCCATAATATCCTCCTGTCTCAGCGGACTGCCGCCACACCGAGCAGTTTAATATCCTTTGTATAAAAAGTATCCTTCATTTGCTGGGGATCGGAATAGTCGGTGGAAAGATATTTTTTGTTGTCGTCTGCAAAGACCGTAACCATATTGGCCCCGGCGCCGAACTTTTCCTGCGCCATGACACAGCCGACAAAATTTGCTCCGGACGATACGCCGACGCCGATTCCCAGTTTTTCCGAAAGCATCCGGGCCATAATAATCGCATCTCCATCGTCCACGGAAACTACTTCGTCAAGCTCACTAAGTTTTAAAATGCTGGGAATAAATTCGTCCGAAATCCCCTGAATTCTATGATGCCCCACTTTATACCCCGTCGATAGCGTAGGGGAATTGAGCGGTTCCAGCGGATAGGCCTTACAAGCAGGATTTTCCACCCGCAGGCGGCGTGCCAGCCCCATGATTGTTCCGCCCGTGCCAACTCCGGCGACCACGCCGTCCGGCACAATCCCCAGCTTTTTTAACTGTCTGGCAATTTCTTCGCCCGTCATATCATAATGAGCCTGGATATTTTCTTCATTGGAAAATTGTTTCGGGAGAAAAACGCCGCCTTCTTCCGCGAGTTTTTCCGTCATGGCGATAGAGCCCAAAAAGCCGTTTTCTTCCCGCGACACCAACCGCACACGGGCGCCGTAGCTTTCCATCAGGCTGATGCGTTCCCGGCTCATCCAGTCCGGCATATAAATGACAACCGGATGCCCCAGATAGCTTCCCATAGCAGAAAACGCAATTCCCGTATTCCCGCTGGTTGCCTCTGCGATCGTATCGTGCTCTTTCAAGGTCCCGCGTTCATAGGCGCGCTTTAATATATAAAATGCAACCCGGTCCTTGATACTGCCGCTTAAATTATAATACTCAGCCTTTGCATAGATATGCCGCTCTTCTCCCTTATATGTAAAGCAGATATCCAGGAGCGGCGTGTTTCCGATCATTGGCTCAATTCGGTCAAACTTCCTTGCAATTTCCTGATTCATTCTAAATCCTCCAATATTTATATGAAAATATCCATATTACTTTTATCAGTATATGCGTACTTGACGCGAAATGCCCGTTTTTCAAACGAGATAAACTTTTCTCCTTAAGACATTTCAGACATTCGTAAACATTATAGCACACTATTTCCCACATGCAAATAGACCAAAATGAAAAAGAAACGGCAAAATATTTCAATACAATGGAAAAACTTTTCTTAACATGCTATAATCTATCTTGACTTCCTGATATTACATGATATAATAATAGTAATCGTTACTAAAATAAAACGATGGTATAATTTATGTGAATAGTTAGGAATAATAAAAAGAAAAAGGAGTGTATGAAAATGAAAAAATATCAGTGTGCAGCTTGTGGGTATGTTTATGATCCGGAAAAAGGAGATCCAGACAGCGGAATCGCTCCGGGAACCGCGTTTGAAGATATTCCAGATGACTGGGTTTGCCCGATGTGCGGAGTAGGAAAGGATATGTTTGAAGAAATCTAACATTCCCCCGTACAAAAGCACAGTAAAGGAGAGAGAGAAATGGCAGCAATCCGTTTAAGAGAAGGCATTTATGCTGTCGGTGTTATGAACCCGGCCATGCGGGTTTTTGACATTATTATGAAGACCGAATATGGCACCAGTTACAATGCTTATTTGGTATGCGGCAATGAAAAAACCGCACTGATTGAAACAGTTCACAGAGGCTTTTTTGATGAATATTTGGAAAATATCAAGCAGATTATGCCGGTGGACCAGATCGATTATATCGTTTTAAACCATACAGAGCCGGATCATTCCGGTTCTTTGGAAAAACTATTGGAATGCAATCCGAATATTACGGTAGTAGCGTCTCCGGCAGCTCAGAGATATCTGCCGCAGATTGCCAACCGGACTTTTCAGGCGAAGACTGTAAAAGACGGCGATCAATTGGATTTGGGCGGAAAGACACTTCAGTTCATCAATGCGCCGTTTTTGCATTGGCCGGACTCCATGTTCACTTACGTCCCGGAAGAAAAAATCCTGTTCTCCTGTGATTTTCTGGGGGCTCATTATTGTGAACCGCGTGTGTACGACCGTTTAATTACCTATCCGAAGAAGTACGCAGAAGCATTTGAGGTCTATTACAACGCGATCATGGGACCGTTTAAGGAATATGTGTTAAAAGGTCTTGAAAAAATCGAAAATCTTGACCTGGAACTGGTAGCGCCAAGCCACGGCCCTGTTTTGGAATCGGGGATTCGCAATGCAATGCAGCTGTACTACAAATGGAGCGCAGGATACGAAGAAGACAAAACCTCGAAAAAGATATCGATCTTTTATGTTTCTGCCTATGGCTGCACCAGACAGCTGGCGGAAGCGGCTGCTGAAGTATGCAAGGAAAACGGCTATCATGCCGAGCTTTACAACATCATTGAACACGATATGAGCAAACTCGTAGCAGAGATAGGCACCAGCCGCGGTCTGATGTTTGGCTCTCCAACCATTAACCGCGATGCATTGAAACCCGTCTGGGATCTTCTGTCCAGTATTGACGCGATCAGTCAGCGCGGCAAGAAATGCGCTGTATTTGGGTCCTACGGCTGGAGCGGCGAAGCCGTGGGCATGATTTGCAGACGTTTGGCCGATTTAAAACTCACCGTTGCCGGTGATGGATTCCGGGCAAATTTTGTTCCGTCCGAAAGCGAATTAGAAGCAATGCGGGCTTATACGAAAGAGTTTATTGCATCTCTGTAATGCTGTATCAGAAATGGAGTGGTATGGATTTGCTCCTTTCCGCTCATGCAATCTGATTTCATTGCGCAAAGAATATATCGTTTTATGGATATGTTGTGGAACATATCCATAAAATTTATCATTTTATACTACATATAGATTTTTTTGTATTGACGAGTCACTAGATATGGTGTATAATGCAATACAGCAAAGGAAAGAGCATAAGATCTATTTGGGAAGGGGAGTACATATCATGGTAACAATGATCCGAAAAAGAGACGGCCGCGAAGTGGATTTTGATCTATCCAAAATAAAAAATGCAATTTTCAAAGCTGCCCAGGCGATTGGAGGAACTGACGAAGGGATGGCCGCTGAATTGGCCGAGCAGGTCGCCGAACGGATCGAAAAGGCATATCATTCCACAGTTCCTACCGTAGAACAGGTTCAGGATATTGTAGAAGAAACACTGATTGATAACGGGCATGCCAGAACAGCCAAAGAATATATTTTATATCGGGCGGAACGCACAAAGGTGCGGGAAATGAACACACGCTTGATGAAGGTTTATGAGGACTTGACCTTTAAGGCCGCAAAAGACAGCGATATGAAGCGGGAAAATGCGAATATCGACGGAGATACGGCAATGGGAACGATGCTTAAGTATGGTTCCGAAGGGGCAAAGCAGTTTTATAATATGTTTATTTTAAACCCAAAACATGCGAATGCTCATAATAACGGCGATATTCATATTCACGATCTGGATTTTTTAACGCTTACAACGACTTGCTGCCAGATTGACTTGGACAAACTGCTTACCGGCGGTTTTTGCACCGGACATGGTTTTCTGCGTGAGCCCAAACATATTCAAAGCTATAGTGCGCTGGCCTGCATTGCCATTCAGTCCAATCAGAATGATCAGCACGGCGGACAAAGCATTCCCAATTTTGACTATGCCATGGCCAAAGGCGTCAAAAAAACTTATACCGAGCTTTACAAAGCTGATTTAATCAAGAGCATTGAGTTTTTAACAGAAGAAACAAATGCCAAATCCATTGTCGAGCAGATTATGGAAGAGATTAAAGAGCAATATCATTTGTATCCTACTTTGACGGGGGACGAATACTATCAGCACGAACTGGCATATCTGGAAGAGCGCTTTGGTCCGATAGCTCAAAAAATGCAGGAAAAATCCAAAAAATTTGCCTATGCGGAAACCAACCGGGCAACCTATCAGGCTATGGAAGCGCTCATTCACAACCTCAATACAATGCACAGCCGGGCGGGTGCGCAGATTCCATTCAGTTCCTTAAACTATGGATTGGATACTTCACCGGAAGGACGGATGGTCATCCAAAATATTTTGCTGGCACAGGAAGCGGGGCTGGGCAATGGAGAGACTCCAATCTTTCCTATCCATATCTTTAAGGTGAAGGATGGAATTAATTTCAATGAGGGAGAGCCCAATTACGACCTGTTCAAGCTCGCCTGCCGCGTATCAGCGAAGCGTCTGTTTCCGAATTTTTCATTTATTGACGCTCCGTTTAACCTGCAATACTACAAACCGGCGGATCCGAACAGTGAAATCGCGTATATGGGATGCCGGACGCGGGTTATGGCAAACAGTTATGACAAGTCCTATGAGAAAACATTCGGACGGGGAAATTTGAGCTTTACGTCGGTCAACCTGCCGCGTATCGGAATTCGCGCTAACCACGACGTTGATTTCTTTTTTGAAGAATTGGACCGCAAAATTGATTTGGTGATTGACCAGCTGTTGGAACGCTTTGAAATCCAGGCAAAGAAGAAAGTTCGGAATTATCCTTTCCTGATGGGACAAGGCGTATGGATTGGCTCCGACCAGCTCGGGCCAGACGATGAGGTGCGCGAAGTATTAAAGCACGGTACGCTGACTATTGGTTTCATTGGCCTGGCTGAGTGCCTGAAAGCATTAATTGGAAAGCACCACGGCGAATCAAAGGAAGCGCAGAATCTGGGGCTTGAAATCATCGGATATATGAGAAAAAAAGCGGATGAGGCCACGAAAAAATATGGTTTGAACTTTTCGCTGATTGCCACTCCGGCAGAAGGTTTATCCGGACGATTTGTCAAAATGGATCGGGAAATGTTCGGTACGATTGAAGGAGTAACTGACCGGGAATATTATACCAATTCCTTCCACATTCCGGTATACTATCCCATTTCTTCCTATGATAAAATCCGTTTGGAAGCCCCCTATCACGCTTTAACCAACGGCGGGCATATCACTTACATTGAGTTAGACGGCGACCCGCTGGAAAATCTGGAAGCATTTGAAGCAGTGATCCGTTATATGAAGGAATGCGGAATCGGCTACGGCTCCATCAATCATCCGGTTGACCGAGATCCGGTCTGCGGGTACACGGGGATCATCAACAACGAATGCCCGAAATGCGGAAGAACCGAAGAAGACGGCGTAGGTTTTGAACGAATCCGCCGGGTGACCGGATATCTGTCCGGAACCCTGGATCACTTCAACAATGCCAAAAAAGCTGAAGTGCGCGACCGGGTCAAGCACAGTGTTACCATCAGCAATGCCAACGAACTGTTAGACGATTCTCCCGAAGAAGAAGCAAAATGGGAAGCAAATTAAGAAACCCAATTTCTTTAAAATAGGAATTGACGCAGCAGATAAAATGGGTTATGATACTTCGGTATAATAACCCATTTCAATTTACAGAGGGAAGGCATATTTTACAAATACACTTGAAAAGAGGTAATCTTGCAGTGGTCAATGATTTAACAGAAGGCAAACCGATGAAACTGATCGTTTCATTTTCCATACCGCTTTTGATCGGAAACATATTCCAGCAGTTTTACAGCATGGTCGACACCATCATAGTGGGAAAATTTTTGGGCGTTCAGCCGCTTGCAGCTGTTGGATCGACTGGCGCGCTTTCCTCTTTGGTTCTTTGGATGCTGGGCGGTTTAACCAGCGGCTTTTCCGTCATCATAGCTCAGCGTTTTGGCGCAGGGGATCACGACGGGGTTCGCCGTTCGGTGGGAACTTCTACGATATTATGTATCATTGTAACAGTCATTGCAACGGTACTGACTGTGGCTTTGACCAGGCCGATGCTGGAGCTTTTAAATACCCCGCCGGATATTATCGACGATGCAGCAGATTACATCTCTGTTATTTTTGCCGGAACGGCTGCTGTAGTGTTCTATAATATGCTCTCCGGTATATTAAGAGCTTTGGGCGACAGTAGAACGCCGCTTTATTTTCTGATTATTTCCTCGATCTTAAACGTAATCTTGGATCTGCTGTTCGTCGTTAGTTTTCACTGGGGAGTAGCCGGAGCGGCTTACGCCACAGTTATATCGCAGGCAGTATCGGGTTTGCTTTGCCTTTTTTATATGGCAAAACGTTTTCCAATTCTGCATTTAAAAAAGCGGGACTGGAAAATGGATTGGAAATTTACAAAGGAGCATTTGCGGATTGGCTGTCCGATGGGAATTATGTCCTCTGTTACGGCAATCGGCATTATGCTGCTTCAGTCCGCTTTGAACCAATTTGGTTCCACTACAGTGGCAGCCTATACAGCAGCTTCGAAGGTAGAACAGCTTGTCGTACAGCCTGCTATGACCTTTGGGACCACTATGGCGACCTATTGCGGACAAAATTTAGGTGCCGGAAGGATTGACCGGATTCGGGAAGGAGTCAACCAGTGCACTCTGTTGTCTTTGATTGTGAGCGTAATTGCGGGGGCCATTGTTGTATTGTTTGGGAAGCAGCTTACTCTGCTTTTCATCAGCGGTGACAAAACTGACGAAGTCATTAATCTCTCGCGTCAGTACCTGAACACCATCGCTGCGTTTCTTCCTGTGCTCGGTATGCTCTTTATCTACCGGAATTCTATGCAGGGGATGGGAGAAACCATCTTTCCGATGCTTGGAGGAGTCATGGAGCTTGCCGCACGTACGGTTGCCGTTTATACCCTGCCTTTTTCCCTGGGGTTTGGATATGCCGGGCTATGCTTTGCCTCACCGCTGGCCTGGATTGCCGCGACCGTTCTGCTGTTTCTTTCCTATCGTGTGAAGCTGCGAAAAAAGCTGGCCGAATATTCCAGCTATTGTGATTCCTCTTCACAAGCGCAGGCAATGCAGTAATTGGGAGGCGGTAACATGAGTCCTGTATTGCGGTTATCCGGCATCATTCGAGAATCCATTGTAGACGGTCCTGGTCTGCGTTATGTCGTTTTTGCCCAGGGATGTATTCATCGCTGTGAAGGCTGCCACAATCCTGCGACGCACCCCTTCGAAGGCGGTTTTGAGGCGCGTCCCAAAGCCATACTGCGGGATGTTAAAAAAAACCCATTGATCCGCGGCGTCACTTTCAGCGGGGGGGAACCGTTTTGTCAGGCAGAAGCATTTTTGGAGCTGGCTAACCTTTTGAAAGAAAATCATTATCATCTGATTACCTATACGGGATACACCTATGAAGAAATTATGCAAACCGGCAGTTTAGCAATGAAAGAGCTGTTTTTTCAGAGCGATTATGTGATTGACGGACGGTTTTTACTGGCAGAACGTGATCTGAATTTGAAATTCCGCGGAAGCAGAAATCAGCGAATTATTGATACAAAGGCTACCCAAAAAGAAGGAAAGGTGATTTTGGCTTCATTTGAATAAAGTGATCCAAAAATATTTTTCTGCATAAAAAGACAGGAAAAACATTGACAGAATCTTTTTTATCTGCTATGATAAAGATTAATTAGAAAGCAACTGTCTTGTGAAGTTTGAATCACGGCATTTGCATGAAAAAAATAGTAATGAAAATAAAATAAAAAGCGTTGAAAGAGACAGTAGGTTTCAGTAGAAAGGCAAAGCGAGTGGGGGATGGTGCGAGCCTCATGTGAGTAGACTGATTCTGAATATCCCTCTGGAGCTGCAGTCTGAACGTGTTATCTAGTAAGTTCTGCCGGGGTTTCCTCCGTAAAAGGAAACGCATATGTTGGTATGCGCAGATAGGTGGTATAGCGAAAGCATGCTTTCGTCCTGGTCGCAGGGCGAAAGCTTTTTTGTTTATTGAGAAAAGGAGGAGTTTTCAAAATGTATGAAAAAGTACCTGCAAATTTAAATTTTGTAGAGCGCGAAAAGAAAATTGAACAGTTTTGGGAAGAACATCATATCTTTCAGAAAAGTATTGACAGCCGGAAAGATGCAGACAGCTATGTATTTTATGACGGGCCTCCTACGGCAAATGGGAAACCTCACATCGGCCATGTCCTAACCCGTGTCATCAAAGACATGATTCCGCGCTATCAGACCATTAAAGGAAAAATGGTTCCCCGAAAAGCCGGCTGGGACACGCATGGCCTCCCGGTTGAACTGGAAGTAGAAAAGCTTTTGGGACTCGACGGCAAAGAGCAAATTGAGAAATACGGTTTGGAACCTTTCATCAAAAAGTGCAAGGAAAGTGTCTGGAAATACAAAGGCATGTGGGAGGATTTCTCCGCAACAGTAGGATTTTGGGCGGACATGGAACACCCGTATGTTACCTATGAAAACGACTATATCGAATCCGAATGGTGGGCGCTGAAACAGATCTGGGACAAAGGCCTTCTGTATAAGGGCTTTAAAATTGTGCCTTACTGCCCCCGCTGCGGTACGCCGCTTTCCAGCCACGAGGTAGCGCAGGGATATAAGGACGTCAAGGAAAAGTCTGCAATCGTCAAGTTCAAAGCCAAAGGGGAAGACGCCTATATTCTGGCCTGGACGACTACGCCGTGGACGCTTCCGTCCAATGTTGCGCTTTGTGTGAATCCGGATGAAAACTATGTAAAAGTAGAAAACAACGGCACGGTCTATTATCTGGCAGAAGCGTTGGCGTCGACTGTTTTAGAAGGGGATTATCAGGTTCTTGAGACATACCTTGGAAAAGATTTGGAATATAAAGAGTATGAACCCCTGTTTGACTTTGTAAAGCCCGATAAAAAATGCTGGTATATCACATGCGACAGCTATGTTACATTAACAGATGGTACCGGCGTGGTTCACACCGCTCCTGCGTTCGGTGAAGACGACGCTAATGTAGGACGTAAATATGACCTTCCTTTTGTACAGCTGGTGGATACGAAAGGTGAAATGGCGGCCTGCACTCCCTGGGCGGGTATGTTCTGCAAGGATGCAGACAAGGAAATACTGAAAGCCTTATCCGAAAAGGGGCTGCTGTTTGCCGCTCCGAACTATGAGCATAGCTATCCCTATTGCTGGAGATGCGACACGCCGCTGATCTATTATGCAAGAGACTCCTGGTTCATCAAAATGACTGCTGTCAAACAGGATCTGATCCGCAACAATAATACGATTAACTGGATTCCGGAAAGCATTGGAAAGGGCCGTTTCGGCGACTGGCTGGAAAACGTTCAGGACTGGGGAATCAGCCGGAACCGCTATTGGGGCACGCCGCTGAATATTTGGGAATGTGAGTGCGGACATCAGCATTCCATCGGAAGCATTGCGGAACTCAAATCCATGTCTCCAAACTGCCCGGATGACATCGAACTGCACCGTCCCTACATCGATGCCGTAACCATTACCTGTCCGAAATGCGGCAAGCAAATGAAGCGTGTTCCGGAAGTAATTGACTGCTGGTTTGATTCCGGTTCCATGCCGTTTGCCCAGCACCACTATCCGTTTGAAAATCAGGAAACCTTTGAAAAGGAATTTCCGGCAGACTTTATTTCAGAGGCGGTCGACCAGACCCGCGGCTGGTTCTATTCTCTGCTGGCAATCTCTACCTTGATTTTCAATAAAGCTCCATTTAAAAATGTCATCGTGCTGGGACATGTACAGGATGAAAACGGTCAAAAAATGTCCAAGAGCAAGGGCAATGCGGTGGATCCGTTTGAAGCACTGGCGACTTATGGCGCGGACGCAATCCGTTGGTATTTTTATATCAATTCCGCACCCTGGCTCCCGAATCGGTTCCATGGCAAAGCCGTCATGGAAGGGCAGCGCAAGTTTATGGGAACGCTGTGGAACACCTATGCTTTCTTTGTGCTCTACGCCAACATCGATGAATTTG
>CALYAR010000240.1 GCA_944393585.1 uncultured Clostridia bacterium
ACTGCTCTATCTGTAATGTTTAACCTTTCTGCCAACTGCGCTTGAGTTAGTTTTTTCTCTTTACGACATTTGGCAATAAATTCTCCAATTTCTGTTTGATTCATCATGTTCTCTCCTTTCAGCTTAATGATATGCCTAATTACATTATTTTTACACGAACCGACGGTTGGATTATGGGGATTCAACTATTGGTTGGAAAGCATTTTTATCAGTATCCGTATTATTTTAGCACAAAGATATAAACACTTCTATCATTTCGCCCCATAACGGGCGAATAAAACAGCATTTTATTCTGTTTCTCCCTTGCTTGCTACAAAAGAACAGGCGGTAACTGCCGTAGGGCGGTGCGTATGTACCATTCGTTTTCCCCTTAACTGCTACTGCCTGTTCTGCTATCTATACTCAGTTGACGGAATAGTGGTTAGATGGCTGTTCTTGTCTTATTTTGGGTTGCTTCTTTACCGCACATGAGCATTTTCACTGGGGATGAAGCAGCGACTGGGAATTGCAATTTCACTGCTGGGAAATCCCGATTTTCTCATTCTCGATGAGCCGATCAATGGCCTCGACCCCGAAGGCGTCTATGAGATGCGTAAAATGCTGAAGGTATTAAACCGTGAAAACGGCACCACCATCTTAATTGCCAGCCATATTCTGAGCGAATTATATAAACTGGCGACGGATTACGCTATTATTGATGGTGGACGTTTGATTGATGAGTTCAGCAAAGAAACACTGGAACGTGCATGCAGCAGCGGCGTCCAGATTACAGTTGAGCCCGAATACCTGCAAGATGCAAAAAAGCTCATTGGCTCCCGTTATCCGGACGTCCAATGTGAAGTTGTTTCCAATCAAAGCCTGCGTTTGCATGAGAAAATCAATCCGGCGGACATTAATCAATTTTTGGTGGAAAACAAAGTGCGTGTGTGTGGTTTGGGAACAAACGAGGAAGACATTGAGAAATTTTTTGTAGAAAAACTTTCTGGAGGGCAAGCGGTATGAAAAATCTCATTCGTGGAAATATTTATCAGCTTAAAAAAGACCATTTCTTTTTCGGATGCCTTGCTCTCAGCGTTATTTTTCTGATTATATCAATCCGGTCTTTTTCTTCAGGATCGGAATCAAGCCCTGTTATGGGTGTGAGCAGTTTTATGGATACATTTTTGGGCGGCGATTTTATTCTCTATGCCTTTATGCTGCTCACAGCAAATATGGTTGCGGAAGCATATCGTTCCGGCGCAATGAAAACGATCATAGGACGCGGTATCGAAAAGAAAAAATATTACCTCTCCATCGTTTTTACAATATCCGCTGCATATCTGCTGGTCATGCTGATTAGCGGCATCGTTATGGGCGTTTTCGCATACAGCAGATTTGGCATGGGAACAGTTCTTTATCCCGCTTACTACACTCTTTCTATAGTGGCACGCGTTCTTTTTGTGATGACACACATCAGTTTTGCAATGACGATGACGATTCTCACCAAAAATGCAATTACAGGCGTTATATTTGGGCTTGTGATTCCAAATATCCCACAAATTCTGGAGATGGTATTTCGTCTTTTGAAAATAAACATGGAACTTGATTTTTTCAAAATCTCTGCACATATGCCATCGATTCATGCGGCGTCAAATGATTTATCATCATTTTTACTGTGCTTCGTTGTGTTAAGTGGTTATCTTATTTTATCTATTGCTGTTGGTTTTGGAATTTTGAAGCATCAGGATATCAAGTGATTTACAATATTACACCGGTTACATGGAGACCGCACCGGTCAACTGCGATCAGGAGCTTCTGCGGCTGCAAGATGCGGACTATCCCCCTGACCTGTGCTCTCCCGAACACGACACAACACATCCACCGCGTATCTGGAAGGGAATGGATGTGTATTGTTTGATATTTTCCATCGGATGGTGCGCACTCCTGCTACAATTTTGAGCAAACAGGAGCTATCGATCACCCCTTCTTTTCGCCAATCGTCGGAGATCTCTTGGAACATCTGCAAATACAACGCATTCTGATGAAAGAAGCGAAGGACAAGGCACTAGGTAATGGTCTGCAGAAAACAAGCCGACAATAACAAAACTTGGCGCCTTCTTGAGTTTTGTCAACTCGAAAAGACACCGGGTTTCTGTTCTTCAAGAAATTCTTTGGTCGTGAATTGGCATGACTTCGCAGAAAACTCTATTCTTTTATGGTTTTTTCATCAATCTTTTTGGCTCGTTCAAAAATTCCACGCAGAAGCTGTTCTATCACCTTATCCACCTTTTCCGCGCGATAGGTAGATGGTCCATCGCATTGCTCCTTATGCTGTGCTCGGTTGTAGCATTTTTTATAGATAGCGATACGCTCATTGCTCTCTGTTGGACGGTGTGTTTTTCTTGCGGTAGTCGCAAAAATGCGGCCACCGCAGTGACCGCAATACACATTCGCTTGACCGCGACCGCCTCTTCGGGGTTGATTTCGATATCGTAAAGCTCGCGATTCTTTTTCCCGATACGCCCTTAGCTAGGCAAAAGAAAAGAGATGAATGGCTTCTTTTTTCTGTCATAAAAAACGCTTCTTTCCATGTTGATCTCATCAAGCAGTTCTTTCTCCGTACTGCTGTTCCGGGCCAGAAGCGCGTCCTCGGAGCGGACGGTCAAGCCCGTCAGGTTCTTGTCCAGGTCATAGGCGTACTCCTGCCGGATGGGGCCATGGGTCACGGCCTTGGGCGTGCCGTCCGGGTTATAGGTATAGGCTGCCAGTTCCTTTCCATCATC
>CALYAR010000241.1 GCA_944393585.1 uncultured Clostridia bacterium
TGCTCTTTAGATGACTTTGAAAAACAGCTTGCTCTCCATAACCGCCGTTCTAACAACTTTCCCATGAGGCCTCTTCTATGGCTTTCTCCTAATGAGTTCTTTGTCCAATATGTTTGACAATCCTACATTTTATGCAACGTCCGGCACCCATGTGAGGCTTTTGAATTTTATATTTCAAAGATCACTCAATTCACTTGACAAAAAAGTATGATCCAACTACAATAAAAGTGGCAAAAAAATGTAAACGTTATCATTAATTGTAAAAAAGGAGGGCATTCCATGGAACTTGGCATTATCGCAAAAAATTGGGGCGAAGAACCCTTTGCCATGGCAAAAGCGCGCGGCTTGTCATTTTTGGAATATTGCGTAAACGTTAGCAGCAATTTTCCAGACTTTGAAAATGCTGCGGACGCCATCGCAGATTTTTCCAAAAAGTATGGAATTAAAATTGGCTCCATCGGCCGCTGGGGCGCCGATAAAATTTCACCGGAAGGGGAAATCATAGAAGAAGAGCTTTCGCTTGCCTACCGTTACATAGACCTGTGTGAAAAACTGGAATCCCCCGTTTATGTAACCGGATGCAATTATGTGGAAAGCTTATCCTACTATCAGAATATTACCCGTGCGATTTCACTGTTCCAGAAGATTACTGCCTATGCTTCTTCCAAAGGAATCAAAGTGGCGCTGTATAACTGCGATTGGAACAACTACCTCTGTTGTGATCCCGCTTGGGATCTGATTTTAGGTGAAATTCCCGAGCTTGGCATCAAATTTGATCCCTCCCACTCGCGTTACGGCGGAAGAGATTATCTTGCAGAACTCTCCAAATGGGTCAAACGCGTCTATCATGTTCACATCAAAGGTTCCCTGATCATTGACGGCAAACGCTTCGACGATCCGCCCGCCGGTTTGGACCAGACCGATTGGGGCTCTGTGATGGCTGTATTGTATGCAGGCGGCTATGACGGCGGCTTATCCATCGAACCGCATTCCGGCGTATGGCTGAGCGGCGGTTTGGGCGAAAGCGGAGTCGACTACACGGTTTCCTATATGAAAAAGCTGATATTTTAAGGAGGAATGATCCATGAGCATACCAGTATCCATAGAACTTTATTCTCTGCGTGAGCTGACCAAAACCGACTTTTTGGGTACGCTGGACAAAGTAGCGCAGATGGGCTATGACGGTGTTGAATTCGCCGGATTTTTTGACACGGACGCTTCTGTGCTGAAAGCAAAATTGGACAGCTTGGGTCTGATTGTCACCAGTTCCCACACCCCGATCAAGCAGGTCGACGAGAATTTGGACGAAGTCATTGCCTATAACAAGGCCATCGGCAATTCCAATATTGTAATTCCATCGGCTGATTTGAGCGATGAAGCCAACATCGAAAACACGGTGCGGATTATCCGGAAAGCGGCGTCGGTTTTGACCGAACAGGGGATGAAGTTGTTTTACCACAACCACAAGGAAGAATTTGTTCCCTACAAAGACGGCTACATCATGGACTATTTTATGGAGAGCGAACCAAAGCTCTATTTGCAGCTTGACATATGCTGGGCAACGAAAGCAGGCGTTGCGCCTACTCCCTACCTGGAGAAATACGCTGGCCGGACGGATCTGTGCCACTTTAAAGACATTAAAGTAGAGACCCTCACCTCCATCGGAACCGGGGAAATTGACATTGCTTCCGTAGTTGCAGAAGCCCATAAGCTGGGGATGAGCGCCGTAGTAATTGAAAATGACAGACCGCAGCCCGATCCGCTGACGGATGCCAAGCTCAGCATTGACAATCTGCGCAAAATGGGAATCTGATATCATACACCAGCCGGCAGTAGAACCTGCCGGTTGGTTTTATATAGATACATTTCAAAAAAAGCGGCATTGAACAAGGCAGGGCTTTAGATTTTGTACAAAAAGGGTTTAATCTCCTTGCCAAAAGATCAGAAAAGCAGTTTCTTTAGAAAAAATTATCAAAACCATCTTGACGGAATTCCATTTTTGTTGTATGATAATTGAGTCGTTTTGCTACTGTGGCTCAGTCGGTAGAGCAGCTGATTCGTAATCAGCAGGTCGGCGGTTCAAGTCCGCCCAGTAGCTCCAAAAAAACCCTGTAAGAATCACTCTTGCAGGGTTTTATATTTTGTGTGGCAATAAATCAGCAGGTCAAAAGCACAGTAATTGTTTGGCAGTTATTTTTCTGATCTGGTATAAAATTTCACAAAATAAAACGCGGCGGTTCCCCCGCACCAACAGTCTGCATTCTTTTCCGTCATCGCTTGTTTTTCTCCGCGCCAAATTGGATACTCAACTCGCCAAGCCGGTTCTTACAAATTATTCTGCAATCCTTTACAATGAAATTGTGCAGAAACCTGCACCAAATCATTTCAATCAGGAGGAAACTATTATGAACTTAGGAAACAAAATCCGAGAACTGCGCCTGCGCAATTCTATTACGCAGGAGCAGCTGGCCAATCATCTTTCCGTATCTGCGCAGTGTATCAGCAAATGGGAAAACAATATCACCATGCCGGATATTTCGCTGCTTCCCGAATTGTCAGTGTTCTTCGGCGTTACCATCGACGAATTATTTGATTTGACAGACAGCGCCTATCGGAACCGAATTTCCAATATGCTGCGAAACAAACCAATTCTGGAAGAATCGGAATTTCGCTGGGCTGAAACATTTCTCAAAGAAAAAATCAAACCCAGTGTAGAAAAGAAGGACTGTATATCCGTCTTAGCGGAGCTTTATAACCATATGGCCGACGGATATCGGGCAAAAGCGGAAACAGCCGCTCTGGAAGCAATTCAACTCGATCCGGGAAACAAGTATAACCACAGCCTGCTCCGAATGGCACAGCAGGGGTCTGTTTTGGATTGGTACCTTTCCAATCATTCCAAACGCATTGCCTATTACAAGCAGTTTGTCAAGGAGCATCCTGACTGCGAAAGAGGCTATATTATGCTGTTGGACGAATTAATTGCAGACTGCCGTCTCAGCGAGGCGGAATCCGTACTCAGCCAGATGAAAATCCACTGCGGCGGTCCCCGTACCCTGCTCTACCGCGGTCTCATTCAGTGGCAGCGCGGAGAACATGAAGCGGCACAGACGAGCTGGGATGAAATGATTGCTTGTTATCCCGATGATTTTATGGCATATCTGTGCATGGGCGACTGTCAG
>CALYAR010000242.1 GCA_944393585.1 uncultured Clostridia bacterium
TGCTCTTTAGATGACTTTGAAAAACAGCTTGCTCTCCATAACCGCCGTTCTAACAACTTTCCCATGAGGCCTCTTCTATGGCTTTCTCCTAATGAGTTCTTTGTCCAATATGTTTGACAATCCTACAGATTCTTGAAAAAGGAAATGGAATTCACCGGGCAGTCGGAAGGGATTGACAGTTGGTATGCAGACGGATAGGGGCAGATTTTTTGCCGGAATTGTTTTAGTTAAAATTGAAAAAATCAATTATCAATATCCAGCCTGGGAAAATCAGCTAACGTATTTCGGAAGCTGCTCATCGAATATTCAGTTGTTCTTGCCGGTGTTATATGATAGAATATCCCTAACAACTGCCGGTGCGGTTTGCAGGAAAGATGAAACTACGGAATTTCCCGACCGTCTTCCCTAGAGTAAGGAGCACGCTGTTTCGAATTGCGCATCAATCACTCTAAGACGCACCGGCATATTTTAGTGGGAAGGGAATGGCTTGATGATACGGCAGGCAAAACAGGAAGAATTGGATCAGATTTTTGAAATTTACCAATATGCCAAAAAATTCATGGCAGCTCACGGAAACCCTACGCAATGGGACGGCGGTTATCCGTCGAAAGAACGGATCAAACAGGATTGGACAGAGGGCAATCTCTATGTGATTGCAGAAGGAGAAAGCATTCTCGGCGTTTTTGTTTTTATAATTGGGGAAGAAAAAAACTACTCTAAAATTGAAGGAAGCTGGAAAAGCCGGAGGCTTTATGGCACCATTCACCGGATTGCCAGCAGCGGATTGGAAAAGGGCATTTTTGAACAATGCCTGAAATTTTGCCTGGGACAGATCGATCATCTGCGGATTGATACGCACCGAGATAATTCCATCATGCGTCATTTGATTGAAAAAAGTGGTTTTGAAGCCTGCGGCACCATTTATGTGGAGGACGGAAGCCCGCGGATTGCCTATGAATTAATAAACTAAAATTTCTGTCTTCTTGCTGGATTGATTTTATTTTTTCATGTTATAAACTTTTTTTCTGTATCTTATGGACGAATTTGAGCAGGAAATCTGGATTGCCTCTCCCTTAAAATAATGGTATAATTAAGACTGTTTGATATGAAGAAAAGAGGGGGACAATTCGAAGTTGAGTATTTATCGAAAATATTGGCGCAAGTACCGGTTTTTGTTTATCGTTGCGGTGCTGTGCGTGTTTTGCGAGGCCCTCTGTGACCTGATGATGCCGACGATTACGGCTGACATCATTGACCGCGGCGTGAAAGTCGGCGATCTGCATAATGTTTTGGTTTACGGCGGTATTATGCTGGGAGTTGCGGCAATCGGGACAGTTTTTGCTTCCTCCCGCAACATCCTCTCCGGAAAGGTGTCGCAGAGCTTTGGAGCGGACCTGCGGGAAGACACGTTTCAAAAAATCCTGTCCTTTTCTCTTGAGAGCGTTGATAAGATCGAAAGCGGCTCCCTGATTACCCGGCTCACCAACGACATTTCTCAAATTACCCAGTTTGTAAACGGGATGATGCGTATTTTTTTCAAAGCTCCGCTTACCTGCATGGGAAGCGTAGTTCTGGCATTTTTGCTCAACCCCCGTTTAAGTATTATCCTGTTTGCGGTCATTGCTGTGATCGCAGTCTGTATTATTGTGAGTACGAAAATGAGTTACAAGCGCTATTCCAAAGTGCAGCGATCGATGGATAAGCTCAATACTACGGTTCAGGAGTATTTGCTCAATGTCCGTCTGGTAAAGGCCTTTGGCCGTTCCCGGGAGGAAGAGGACCGTTTTGAGAACGTAAACGTTGATATGAAGAAAAAGAGTGTTTCCGCTCAGCGTGTGAATGTAATTTTTTCGCCGCTCATGTCTCTTGCTGTCAATCTGGGGACGGCGGCTGTTATTTTTTTTGGAAGCCTTATGTTTCCTGCCGGCAATGTGGAGGTTGGTGAAGTCGTTGCGTTTACCAACTACATGACTCAGATTTTATCTTCTCTTTTACAGATTACCAATATCTTTAATACCTTTGTCCGTACCAAAGCGTCGAACGAGCGTGTACTGGAGATTTTTCAGGAGCCGGATGCGGCAGAGCCGGAAGCTGCGAAAAAACACCCTGATTCCAAAGCGTTGGTATTTGATCATGTCTCCTTTGGCTATCCAAGCGGAAGCGGCCGGGAAGTGCTCCACGACATCAGCTTTTCCGTGGACCGGGGCGAAACGCTTGCCGTGATTGGGCCGACCGGTTCGGGAAAATCCACTTTGGCATGGCTGATTATGCGTTTTTACGATCCAACCGAGGGGAACATCTATCTCAATGGGATTAACCTTCGGGCTCTGTCGGGACATGACGTCCGGGAGGGAGTTTCCATTGCCCCGCAGCAGAGCATGCTTTTTTCCGGCACCATAGCAGAAAATATCAAATGGTCCAATCCGAATGCCGGTGATGATACGATGGTGAAAGCGGCGAACATTGCCCAGGCGGAAGGGTTTATCCGGAAGATGCCGGAAGGCTACGAAAGCTTTCTGGGCCAGTCCGGCGTGAACGTATCCGGCGGACAGAAGCAGCGCCTGTCCCTGTCGCGCGCGCTCTTGAAGGAAGCCGGGGTATTGGTGCTCGATGACTGTACCGGTGCTTTGGATGCTGTTACGGAAGCGAAGGTGCACCGCGGCCTGCGCAAAGAAAAAGAGAAGCGCGCGGTTGTCATGATTACGCAGCGGATCGGGACGGCAATGGCTGCCGACCGGATTTTGGTGCTTGACCGCGGAAAAACAGTAGGGTACGGCACCCATTCGGACCTGATGCAGTCCTGTCCGGAATATCTTGAGATCTTCCATTCGCAGATCGGAAAGGAGGAAGAGGTATATGGCTGACAGCGGGAATATTAAAGTGCCGCGTATGGGCGGGCCCAAAGTGGGGGGCATGCAGCGTTTTTATCATGAAAAACCGAAAAACGCGAAGGGGACGCTGTGGCGGCTTTTGAAAATTTACGGCACACAGGGGCCGCAGATTGCGCTTGCAGTTGTATTGACGTTAATCGGCGTCGGCGTCACATTGACGTTTCCCTACCTCATTGGCGAGGCAGTAGACACATTTCATGTTGAAACACAGACAGTTGATGCAGAGCTTCTGTTTCTTATTTTGTCTCTGCTGGCAGCAGCGTATCTGATGGATTGGCTGATTACGACTGCAAAAGGGTATTTGATGGCTGTAGTCTCGCAAAACCTGGTCAAGACGATGCGCCAGTCCATGTTCTCCAAACTGCAGAAGCTCCCTTTGAAATTTTACGATACGCATTCCCACGGCGATACGATGAGCCGGCTCACCAATGATATTGATAATATCAGCTCCTCGATCGCGCAGACGACGACAGAATTGGCCTCAAGTATCTTAACCGTCCTTGGCTCGTTTGTCATGATGCTGATCCTAAGCCCGATTCTTACCCTGGCGGCTCTCATAACCGTTCCCTTGATCGGCATATTGACAAAGGTGATAGCCAAGCGCGGAAGAAAGTATTTTTCCGGCCAGCAGCGGACGCTGGGCGAACTCAACGGAATCATTGAGGAGAGTATATTTGGCTTTAAAATGGTAAAAGCATTCAATCAGGAGGAACACACGGCGCAGCAATTTCGGGAAGTGAATGAAGAGCTGCGGATGTATTCGACGAAAGCGCAGATTTGGTCGGGTTTTTTGATGCCGCTGATGAATGTCATCAACAATTTGAGCTTTGCATGTGTGGCCTGCCTGGGCGGGGTATTGTCTGTCTGGGGGATGATCGGCGTGGGCACGATTGCGAGCTTTATTACCTACTCCAGACAGTTTGGCCGGCCGCTGAACAACATTGCCGGCATGTTTAACTCCATTCAGTCTTCTCTCGCCGGTGCGGAGCGGGTCTTTGCCGTTATGGACGAGGCCGAAGAAACGCCGGATCTGCCGGACGCGCAGGAGGTCGGCGAGGTGAAGGGCGATGTGGAATTTCAGGATGTATGCTTTTCGTATGACGGGATCAAGCCCGTGCTTGACCACATTTCGTTTCATATTGCTCCCGGATCGGTGGTTGCGTTGGTAGGAGAAACGGGAGCGGGAAAGACGACCATTGTCAATCTCCTGACTCGATTTTACGACACGGACAGCGGTGAAATTCGGATCGACGGCAAATCCGTACGCAATTTGAAACGGGACGACCTGCGCAAGTGCTTTTCCGTCGTCTTGCAGGATACGAGCCTGTTTACCGGCACCATTGCCGACAACATCCGCTATGCAGATCCTTCGGCTACCGATGAAGAAGTGCGGCATGCAGCAGTTTTGGCAAATGCAGATCCTTTTATCATGCGCCTTCCCAAAGGGTATGACACGATAGTGACCGGTAATTCGGATAATTTAAGTACGGGAGAGCGCCAGCTTTTGTCCATATCGCGTGCATTTTTGTGCAAGGCGCCCATCTTAATTTTGGATGAGGCGACCTCCAGCGTGGATACGCGGACGGAAAAACAAATTCAGACCGCAATGCTGACTTTGATGAAGGGCCGGACTTCCTTCCTGATTGCCCATCGGCTTTCTACCATTCGGGACGCAGACCTGATTATGGTTGTGGGGAATGGAACCATTATGGAGCAGGGAACGCACGCAGAACTGATGGCGCAGAAGGGCTCGTATTACAAAATGGTAATCAGCCAGATGGGAATGGGACTGAACGGACAGGAAGAAAAAAGCGAATTGGAGCCGGCGTAACCTGCAAAGAAGGGAAGGATAATAATGAATCAAATGGAATTCAAACAGGTTCAGACAGAGGAAGAGATTCAAACAGCCGCAGCTCTGGCGCGGGAGATTTGGACCGAACATTTTACACCGATCATCGGCGCGGAGCAGGTCGAATATATGCTCGAGCATTTTCAGTCGGCTCCTGCAATCCGGTCTATGATAGAAAGCGGATATTTTTATCAGTTTATTCTGCTCGGCGGCGTGCGTGCAGGGTATACGGCTTACCGTCCGCAGAAAGAGGGAGACGAAGAATTCCTGTTTTTAAGCAAGCTGTACATTAAAAAAGAATTCCGCGGCCGGAAACTGGCGCGGTTTGCACTGTCTCAAATGGAGGAATACTGCAGAGAACAAGGCCTCTCTGCGATTCGGCTGACATGCAACCGCCATAACGAAAGCACTCTGGCAGTATATGATAAATTGGGATTTTCAGTCCTGTATGAACAGAACGCGGATATTGGCGGCGGCTTTTATATGAATGACTTTGTTATGGAGAAAAAGGTGGATTAGCAGCCTAAAAAAGCAGGAAACGCGCTTGCCGGTTATAAGCGGTGCAGCCTTGCGAATTTGATAAAAGTTGAGGATGAAATATGAAGTGGATCAATCAGACAAAAAGTGTGAATCCGTACTATAACCTTGCATTGGAAGAGTATATTTTGAAAAACAGGACAGATGACGTTTTCCTGCTTTGGCAAAACGACAATACCATTGTCATTGGGCGCAATCAAAATACCTTAGAGGAAATTAACTTAGATTATGTCAAAGAGCAGAACATTACGGTAGCCCGCCGGATGTCGGGCGGGGGAGCGGTCTATCACGATTTGGGAAATCTCAATTTTTCCTTTGCGGTACAAAATAGGGAGAATCAATATTTTGATTTTGCAAAGTTTGCCGCGCCCGTCATTGCCCTGTTGGACGAGCTGGGCGTAAAAGCAGAGCTGTCGGGCCGCAATGACTTAACCATAGACGGAAAGAAAATATCCGGCAATGCTCAATATTCTTACCATGACCGGATTTTGCACCACGGGACGCTGTTGTTTTCCTCGGATATGACGCGCATTGCCAATGCGCTTCGCGTATCGGAGCAAAAAATTGAAAGCAAGGGGATAAAATCGGTTCAAAGCAGAGTGGCAAATATTGCTGACTTTCTTCCGGTTCCGATGGGACTTGACGAGTTCCGCCGCCGCTTTTTGGCATTTATGTGCGCTCAGAATCCGGATATGGAAGAATACCAGTTTGCCGATGCCGAATTGGAAGAGATTGAAGCTCTCTGCCGCTCGAAGTATTCTACCTGGGAATGGAATTATGGGTATTCCCCCAAATATACTTTTCGAAAATCCAAAAAGTTTCCGTCCGGGCTGGTTCATGTGGAGCTGGACGCAGCGGACAGCGGTATCATCCAAAACGTCAAATTCTACGGAGATTACTTTTCCAAAAGAGACGTTTCGGAAGTAGAAGAAAAACTCAGGGGCGTGGCTCACCGTGCCGATGCAGTTGCTTCTGTTCTGGACGGCTTCTCTCTGGAGGACTACTTTCATGGGATTTCAAAGGAAGAGATCCTTTCCCTTTTATTTTAAGCCGTTTATATCATCACGATGGGAAATAATGCGTATAGCATTCCTGAAAGATCTGGCTGTGGAGCTGCTCGTCTTCTGCCATGCGGGCCAGGACAGCGGATATTTTTGCATCTTTGATCCGCTTTGACTGGTTGAGATAAGTGTTAGCAGCGTTCTGCTCCGCTTTTTTATTTTGCAGGAGCATGGTTTTCAGGTTTCTTTGATAGGAAACCGCAGTCCCGTTCCAGGGGAAATAGCTTCCATTGCCTATGGAAGCACAGCGGGGATCGCCGCCTAACAAGGTGATCAGCTGGCCCAGTATTTGCAGGTGGTGCATTTCGACCTCGGCAATGCGAAGCACTAATTCGGATAATTCCGGATATTTTGCTTTTAAAACAAAACTGTCATAGGTATAGGTATAGATTGCCGTCATTTCGCTTTGTCTCGATGCGAGATCATAAGACAGCGGTATTACGAGGCGGCGGTTTGGATTTTCCGCCGCAATGGGAGGATAGGGATTTCTTGCGGATACTTGGATTTGAGAGGGATTAAACGGAGCATTGGACATCATCGGGCACCTCCTGGTTCAAATTATAATCAAAATCGTACTACTGCTTCATATATATGCTTTGTTTGCCGAAAATAGCCTTTGGCAGTTTTTGATATCTGAAAATTTGCAGATTTTACATAGAACACAGCTTTTTTTGTTCTCGTTATGAATGTCTGCATGAGCGCAAAGCAAAAAATTCAAATGAAACAAATTCGCCTATGTGGCCGGTGCTGCCCGCGGGTCTTATGAAGACTGCAGGTCTTACGAAGACAGCGAGTCTTGCGAAGACTGCGGGTCTTGCGAAGACTGCGGGACAAGCGTTGTCTGCGAGTCCTATGAAGAGTATGAGGGAGGCAGAATACGGACAGAACAAAGATTTTAAAAAAGCGGAGTTTCGCTTTCCATGCTGCTTATTACGCGTATCGTTTGAAAAAGGGGAAAACATGAGAAAAAACAAAAGAAACGCTCTATGCAAATGGATTGCCATTCACATAGAGCGTTTTAATATTCTTTTTATCGAGGCAAAGCCGGTATTGACACTGCTTTTCCGGTTTGCCGGCCAATGTACGTTCTCTTATTTGTTTGTGCAGAATGCAAGAGCTGCGTCAGCTGCCGAAGTCGCATCAGGCGTATAGCAGTCTGCACCGATCATATCACAGAAGCTCTGGGTTACGGGCGCACCGCCGACCATAATTTTAACTTTGTCACGAATGTTTGCAGCTTTTGCGGTCTCCACTACGTTCTTCATTTCACCCATTGTAGTGGTTAAAAGTGCAGAGCAGCAGATCAGGTCTGCATTGTTTTCAATTGCCTTGTCTACAAAGGTCTGCGGAGCAACGTCAACTCCCAGGTCGATGACCTTGATCCCCTTTCCTTCCATCATCATCTTAACCAGGTTTTTGCCGATGTCGTGCAGGTCGCCTTTAATGGTTCCGATTACAGCAACACCCTTGTCTTCTACTCCGGACTGAGCAAGACGCGGCTTCAAGATTTCAAGGCCGGCATTCATTGCGCGTGCCGCGATCAAAACTTCCGGTACAAATACTTCATTATTTTTAAACTTCTCGCCGATGACATTCATCCCATCGAGCAGGCCCTCTTCCAGGATTATTTTGGGTTCAACGCCCTCTTCCAGTGCCTGGGCAACCAGCTCTTTGACTTTGGGCGCACGTCCCTGCTGTAAAAATGTACTGATTTCATTGACTAATGCCATAACTCATTTTTCCTCCCTTAGGTCTTTTTCTTGTTTCCATTATAAGAGTATTTTTTACGATATGATTGAAGTATTTCACGATTTTTTGTATTAATGTATTATTATTTTCCAAAACAGCGTACCGGCGAATGGTCTAATTCCAATTTATACAAACGTTAGTTTGCTATCGGTTCATTCTCTGCTCCCGATATTTGCCGGGAGAGACCCCCGTCGTTTTTTTGAATACCTTGGTAAAATAGCTTTGGTCCTCAAATCCAACGGTATTGGAAATATCGACAAGCGACAAATCAGAGTTTTTCAAAAGCTCTTTGCTTTTGGAAATGCGGACAACATTGACATATTCTGTGAACGTGCAGCCCAGCTCGTCCCGGAGCAGCTTGCTGAGATAGGAACGGCTCAGGTACACATGGGCGGCGGCATCGGACAGGGACAGCTTATTTTGATAGTTGTTTTTGACATAACTGGACAGCTTGTAGATAATATCCTTGTGTTTGATGTATTTGAGGTCAAATACATAGCCGATGAACTTGTGCGCTACCTTAATCAGCCACATGCTGAGGCTGTCGATGTCGTTAAAGTTTTCCACCTGCTTGATATAACCGGAATTGAGCGTGAAAATTTCGCTGGCTTCCGCGCCGGATTTGATGATCGCGCGCGAAAGGATTACGATAATTTCGATGGTGCGGGATTTGATGGTGTCAAAATCGCAGTTGCTGCTAAAGTAAATATAGCCCATCAGCCGGTTGAGCACCTCGCTGGCGCCCTGCCGGTCGCCGATCATAACGAGCTGTTCGAGCTGTGTTTCGTATTCCAGCGGATAGGCGGCGGAATTGTCAAAATCGCAGGAGATTTCATACATCATATTGAGCAGGTCGCTTTGGGATGCGAGCTCTTCTTCACTGAACTCGCTCTCGGCACGCAGGCATTCGCAGATGATTTCGCTCAGCGCACCTACCGCTTTGGTGGTAAGCACCGGAATGCCGGAGGCGTCAAAATCACACTCTTCCATGACGATAGGGCCGGTGATGAGCGTAAAATTGGACTTGGGTTTCTGCGTCGCAAGAAAGATCAGCCCCTTAGGGCAGTAATAAATGTATTTGTTGTTCCAGCGTTCTGCTTCATAAGCCCCGTAAATATGCGCATTCAAATAAGGACAGCCTTTGCAGGAGGAACAATAAGCAATATCCCGGTCCAATGTATGCAGCGATGTGTCAAGCAGGCTGGAATTTACGCCAGTCAAATGAAAAATATGCTTGGATAATTCCGATACGGACATGCCTGACATGTCAATCAATCCCCCTCTGCAATTTTCTTCCCCTGGTAGTCTGCCACAATCGTTTTGTTCGGCGGACAGACCAGAAACCGTTCTTCGTCCCAAATTCCGTTGACCAAATCAGAAATATAGCCCAGATCTCCAGCTACTTCCCGGAAATCCCATCCGAATTGCCCGGCAGTTTCGCGGACTTTTTGGGCCTCGGTGCTGTCGTCATAGATCGGTGATTGAATGAAAAACGCATTTTCATAGTTTTGAATAAAGGAGGTTTCCACTTCCATCAGATACGCTGCGTTTTCTTCTCCGTATTCCTTTACATAGTGGGCATAAAGCGCATCATAATTTTCCTTTGACGGAATAAAGGAATTTTCCACCCATCCTTTGGTAAACCAATAAATTCCATTATTGGAGTGGAACAGATCCAAATATCTCCTGCGCGATCCCAAAAAAAGTGAGATGCAGTCATCACATCTCGGAACGACCAGGGGAAGCGTCCGGGAGCGAAGGCCAACCACGCCGTTGGAACAAAGCCCGTAAGCGAGCACGATGGCATCTGCCTTTTGTTCTGCCGGCAATGTCTGCTGGCGCGATTCGATCCGGTCAATCTCTTCCTGCAGGCGCTGCCGGAGCGCCTCCGGCGTATTATGCAGTCCCTGCTCCAGCCAGGAGCACTGAATCGTATTTTTGCTTTGATAGAGCGCATAGCTGACCTCACGCGCCAATACCATGCACCCGATGAGGGCAATTCTCATAGTTTCTACTCTCCTAACAACAAAATCATACAAAAAAATAGAAGTTATTACTAGAATAATTCTATTTTTTTTTGTATTATTATCTTATCAGATAATAGGACTTTGTGTTTCTATACCCATATTATAAATGATTTTCAGGAGAATTGCCATGTCAATATTTAGAATTGATACTAAAGGAAAAATTCAGTCGGTGCATGAGCTGCTGGCCGGCAGCTTAACCTTTCCCTGCGCGGGAAACCATACGTGCGGAAAATGCAAGGTAAAAATTTCGGGAAACGTCCTGCCGCCGGAGGCAGGAGAGCTGAAATTTTTGACACAGGAAGAACAGAAAAAGGGAATCCGTCTGGCCTGCTTTGCCAAGGTGTGCGGAGAAGCTGTCGTGGAATCCATCGAAGAAAAACACAGCATTGCGGCGTATCGGGATGAGATTGAGCCAAAAATCCCTGGTTCGGGAGCAGTTTGTGCGGTGGACATTGGTACAACAACTGTGGTAGTAGCACTTTATTCCGCCGAGACTGGCCGGCTGCTGGCGCAGCAAATGGAACCCAATGTACAAAAGGCCTATGGAGCAGACGTCATATCCAGAATTGAGAGCTGCAAGCAGTATGGCGTGGAGGCGCTCTCGGATGCAATCCGCGCACAGATTGAAAAAATGTATCAAAAGGCGCTGGCCGAGGCGGGGATCGGTTCGGTTTCCAAGATGGTGGTGACGGGCAACACGACCATGCTGCATATTTTTGAAGGCCTTTCGCCGGAGAGCATCGGCGTGTATCCGTTTGATACGGTTTCTCTATTCGGCACGGTGAGCAGTTTCCATCAGGCATACCTTCCCAGATGCGTCGGCGCCTATGTCGGAGCTGACGTGATGTGTTCCGTCACGGCCAGCGGTATGCTGGACCGGGACGAAAATTCCATTCTGGCAGATATGGGAACCAATGGTGAAATGGCCTTGTATCGGGACGGCAAGCTGACCTGCTGTTCAACGGCGGCGGGTCCCGCCTTTGAAGGCGCGGAGCTGAGCTGCGGCAGTGCGGCCATAGACGGAGCGGTGACTTCTGCCTGCGTCCGGGACGGAAAACTGGAGCTTTCCATTATTGGCGGAGGAGAGGCAAAAAGCATCTGCGGATCGGGAGTCATCAGCCTCATCAGCTTGTTTAAGGATTTGGAGATCATCGATGAAACCGGACGGTTTACAGAAATTCCCTGCGAGCATGTGGGACATTTGGAGAATGACTGCTTCCGGCTAAAGGGAACCTCTGTCCACATTACTCAGCAGGATATCCGGCAAATTCAGCTGGCCAAGTCGGCCATTTGTGCGGGCATTCTCACCTTGTCTCAGGAAACGGATACGCCGCTGGAGGATATCCGCAGGCTGTACATTGCCGGAGGCTTCGGCGCGCACATCAACATTGACGAGGCGGTCAACATCGGTTTGATTCCGGAGGCTTTCCGCGACCGGTGTGTTGTGCTGGGCAATGCGGCGCTTGGCGGGGCCGCGGAAATTGCGCTGGGCTATGAAGAACCCGGACAGATCTATTCCGAGTTTAGTTTATCCGCCAGCCCTACCTTTATGGATTACTATGTGGACTGCATGATGTTTTGAGTTTTCTTTGGCGGAAAGAAAATAAATGTAAGCGGGGCGAATATGAGATTTCAGTTTCGAAAAAAACAAATCATCTGGAGCGGTGTGATCCTCTGCCTGCTGCTTTTGGGTATTGCGGCCTTCTGGCAGGGATTGTCCGTTCAGCATTATATCATTCCAACTGACCGGATCACATCCTCCGTCCGTCTGGCGCTTTTAACGGATCTGCACAGTACGCGCTATGGTGAAAATCAGCGGGAATTGATCGAAGCCATTCAAAAACAAAATCCGGATCTCATTCTGCTTGTCGGTGATATTGCCGACGATGAAGTGCCGCATGAGGCAGCCTGGGAACTGCTTTCTGCGATAGCGGAGAAATATCCATGCTATTATGTT
>CALYAR010000243.1 GCA_944393585.1 uncultured Clostridia bacterium
TGCCTGCTGTGCTTTTTGATAGACCTCTTTCATCATCCGGTTGCGAAACTTGACAACGGCCCTCTTTTTATAAATATTCTCAAAAAAGGAACTGTATCCAATGTTGACACAAACCAGGCCGACGGAAATTCCCAGCATGAGAAACACGGGGCCGGCGCCGCGCCCGTACTGGACTGCATCGATGATATATTTGATGACATAAATATTGATGGATGCAGAGATGGCTGCCGCCAGCAAAGCCTGCAGGAGGGATCCCAGGGCAAAAAATGGGACCGACCGCAATACATAGCGCATCATATACCAATTATTCGAAATGCAGTGATGGAAAACAGATTTTTTTTTCGTTTTTTCCATAGATATCACCACCAATCAATAACTGGAAGCCTGTTTTTGAAACAGTTCCGCATAGCGTTTTCCCAATTTCATCAGCTCCGAATGGGTTCCCTGTTCCGCAATTCTGCCGTTTTCCAAATAGTATATCCGATCCACCTGCGTAACCGAGGACAGGCGGTGAGAGATAAAAATAACCGTATCCCTGCGGAAGGTTTCGAGCAGCTGCGAATAAATTCTGCTCTCGGCAACCGGATCGAGCGCACTGGAGGGCTCATCCGCAATCAGAATGCCTCTCCCCTTGTAAAATGCCCGTGCAAGAGCCAGCTTTTGATTTTCTCCGCCGGAAAATACAATCCCACCATCGTCAAATTCTTTGGTTACCATGGTATCCATTCCCTTTGGAAGAGCTGAAACCTTCTCCCATAAGCCGCTTTTTTTCAGCGCCGCCGTTACCTTCGCTCTTTGTCCTTCTTTTTCGACATCCTCCATTGCAACATTTTCTGCGATACTCATTCCCATCCCGATATAATCCTGCGGAACGAAGTTAAACAGATCCCGATATTCCGAAAGCTTCAGCTGCTTGATATTTACATGATTGAGCCGGATCTCGCCTTCTTCCGCCTCATAAAGCCGCATCAGCAGCTTAATCAGCGTCGTTTTTCCAGCACCGTTATGGCCGACAAGCGCTATTTTCTGTCCCGGCTTAATTTCCATATTAATATTGCAAAGAGCCGGTTTTACCTGTCCCTCATAGGTAAAAGAAACGTTTTTCAGTTCCAAAACCCCGCCGCACGGTTTTAAAGCATTTTCCCCATCTCTGATTTGGGGCGTATATTCCAGAAAAAAACGCAGATTGTCGATGTACATGCTGTGTTCCATAAAGGATGTGATAATTTGCGTAAAGCTGTATATGGTAGATGCAAGCGAAGTAATGGCATTGACTAAAACAATATAATCGCCGATCAGCAAATTCTTCAGGATAATCATTCGGACTGTTGCATATGCGATTGCTCCAATGGAATTGATGACGCTGGTGGAAAACTGGTTTAAAAAACTCCAGAATCCCATTCGGAACCCAAACTCCCGTATATTGGCCAGAAGTCCTTCCATTGCCTCGCCAAGCTGGCCAAATAAAACCCTGGATATATTGGATATTCGGAGCTCTTTTGCATAATCCGGCAAAAAATAAGCTCTTCGGACATATCCCTCTTCCCTTTCAAAGGGAACGTTTTTCATATTTATATCAAACCTCAGCCGATTAAGCCGCTTCCCAATGCAAAAGGAGAGCGCTACGGGAACCAGCGTAAAAAGAAAGGCATAATGATCAATGGTAAACAGATAACAAAAAACAAAAATACCGGACAAAAGGCCGGAAACAAGCGAAATAATTGAATTCAGCACTGCATCTGGCCTGGTGCCGGTTTCCGCGGCCGCCCTGGTATATTGGTTGTAAAAATCTGTATTTTTATAGCACAGCACGTCTATTTCCACTGCTTTTTGAAAGAGCATGGTATTTAGTTTCTCACTGAGAACCTGTTTTTTCTCAGGTTCAAAAATTTCAGTATACCAATTTTGAAAAATACCCAATAGGAAAAATACCAAAAGCATGAATCCTACATAAATAACAATCGTTTGGAAACTCGTTTGATTTTCTATTGCATTGAATACCATCCGCATAAAAATCAAACTGAAAAAAAGGCTCATCCCCTGCTGAAGCACTTTTGATAAAAATCGGACAATGACGTAAGAAGGACTCGCTTGGAAGACGAGCTTCAGCATGTAGTAGTTGTTCTCAAAAGTGCGGGGACAAGCCTTTTTTCGTTTCATATTTATCTCTCCACCATACGGTTAATCCAGCAAACAAATCTCTCCGGTTTCAAAATCGATGCTCCAGTTACCCTTCTCGCTTCCTTTCCATTGATACTTTTTCGCCATACCTGCCCACCAGCGGCTGAATTTGGTGTTTGTTTCCGCCAGATCGTTTACCAGCTTTTCCTGCAGAACGTTCCTCTGTTCTTCCTCCAGGGAAGACGTCGAAGCATATAATTCATGGAGCGAATTTTTCCGAAGAAATAAAGCTTCAATTTCATTTTTCTCTTCTTCTGTAACCTGTCCAACCTTTTCGCGCATCGTTTGTAACCACCTTTCCTTTGATTTGTTCTATGCTATACACGGATTTTCGTAATCGGGTCCGGGTGTGTGATGTCCTTTATTTTTTCTCCGGCAATGTCGGTATACCCATTTTCCAGAAGCTCCTGTTGGAATTCTCTCGCTACGTCCGCTTCCGTATAGCTGATCATGCACTGGCTCTTTGACGCAATCAGCAGTTCGCCGGTAGAATGAATATTCTGAAACTTGCACCGTTTACACTGGTAATAGTCGCACAGACTGCACAAAGGCTGGCGATACTGATGGAACAGGCGTTCCGGCTCCGCTTCCTCCAGAGAACAGATACAGTTGGTTTCATCCTCATAATAGAAAGCAGGGCAGAGATAAAACTTTCCGTTCGGCGCCAGTGCAACGGCATTCTCTCCGGCTCCGCAGCCTGCGATATCCTTCTCCTGCATAATATCGTTGAGTACGTTCACCGTCACGAACCGGCCATTCTGGTACAGTTTCAAAAGTCTGTGGTATAAATCCGTCAGCTGTGTACGGTATTCCGCAATCTCTTCTTTTTTCCATGTACTTCCGTCCCGAATGGTTATATTGATCCGTCCGTGCTTCTCGGCCAGTTCTGCAGCCTTTTCGGCTAAAAATGGTATGGTTTTGCGGTCGATCAGCAAAATAGCTGTGTTCGCATTGTCAATGATATTGTTTTCATCCGCCTGCTCATACACCGCCATATTCCGCTGCGGAATTCCGCCAGCAAATGCGCCGTTCATTTGAAATCCCAGATGATTGCTCAAAAACTGATCGATGATATCATTGCTTTCTCCCAGGAAAATCGGGATATAATCATGGTCAATGGCAAACTTCAGACCTTTTTTGAGAATTTCCCCGCTCATTTTTACATCAGAGTCCGGCCGGGACTGATAGCTGCAATAGGCTGGAGCATTGTCTGATGTGATAAAGTATATGTACTTGGCCTTTTTTGTTCTCCAGTCCTTATCCAGGAACAAACGCTCTTTTTCCTTTTCCCTCATCGATTTTTCCCCGGTTACTTCGGCATAGCGCTCCCAGAAATACCGGCACGCACGCACGTTGGCCTTTTGCAGCTCGCAGTGGAAGGTTGTCCGGTTAAAAATCGTGTTGCAGTCCGAACAGTTAAAGTTATTTCCCACACAGGTCGCGCAGCCGCCGGAAACCTCACAGTTCAGGCATTGTTCGCTGCTCTGCATCCGCAGGGAATTAGTCAAAAACGGCCGCACCTTATCCAAATTGATTCCATCGTAAATATTTCCGATGCTCCGCTCCTTGCCGTCGAGGCAGAAGTCTGCGAACCGGGTGCAGGCGTACAGATCCCCCTTGTAATTGATGGTAAGCATTTTGCCTGAGCCGCAGTACGGCCCGTCCATCAAGACATCCGCTGTCGGGAAGCCAAGTGTTGGGCTGAAAAAACGGACAGAATAATCATTACAGAGCTTATGTTCGATGAAATAATCCGCCAATACCATGAGCTGCTGTTTAAAAATTTCCCCGTCTCCTTAATTCCAAACGAAAAAAAAAATGACATTT
>CALYAR010000244.1 GCA_944393585.1 uncultured Clostridia bacterium
ATATACTGTTCCGCAGAATATCAGATTGCCTTATTTTAAAATAAAAATTTTAGAGCTGATGCTTTTTTTAAGTGTATTCCATTTAGAAAGTGATGAGCTTTTGCGCCAAGGAGTTTCTCCCTATCAAGTGAAACTGGCAAAAGAGGTTTCTGAATACCTTACTGCGAATATGGATCAAAGAATTACTTTGGATGAAGTTTCCTCATATTTTCAGATTTCCTCAACAAAAATTAAAAACGCCTTCAAACAAGTGTATGGGATTCCGTTTTACGCTTTTTTAAAAGCTCATAAAATGGAATCGGCTGCATATATGCTTGAGCATACAGATGAAAGCGTGATTGAAATTGCAAGCAAGCATGGATATGAGAATGCAAGCAAATTTGCAAATGCTTTTAAATCAGCTAAGGGACTCTCTCCAGTAAAGTATAGAGCTGTCTGTAAAAGAAGAAATAATTGGACAGAGCATTGATTTAAGGGAGGCTATGTGATGGAAAATGTAGTTGTTTTTGTACTATTGGCAATCATTGTGTTGATTGCGTTGCGTGCAACAATTAAGCGGTTTAAAAGTAAAGGCGGGTGCTGTTCGGGCGGTGACTACAAACCGAAAAAGAAAAAGCTGAAAACAGTAATTCAGAAAAAAACATTTTATGTAAGCGGTATGCACTGTGAACATTGCAGAAATAGAATTGAAGAGTCTATTAACCGTATTGCAGGAGTTTCTGCAACAGTAAACCTGAAAAAGAATCGGGTTTTGGTGGAGTACGAAACGCTGGTAGATGATGCTTTTATTATAAGGCAAATAGAAAAACTGGGATATACAGTGATGTCTGTTTTATAAAGTTTTGGTCGGTTTGGATTATATATGACCTTTTTGGAGCAGAAAATGCCGGTTTAATTTGGTACTATGTTAACAACACCGCAGAGACGGTAAAAAAATATCGCACAGTTAGCTTTTGCTAACCAACGAGAGGTGAATGGTGTGAGTGTTGTTATTGTAGGCGGAAACGAGTGTATGGCTCGTCGTTATAGAGAAATCTGTGATGAGTATCATTGCAAATCAAAGGTTTTTCCAAAAACAGATGGAGCGTTAAAAAGTATAGGCTGTCCTGACTTGTTAGTGCTCTTTACATCAACTGTTTCTCATAAAATGGTTCGGTCTACCTTGAATGAGATAAAGGGAAAAAATATCAAGATTATACGCTGTCATAGTAGTTCAGCTTCTGCCTTGCGTAATATTTTAAGTGAACATGCGTAAAAGGAGAGATACCTTTGTCGGACGAAATGATTGTCAGATATTGTGCTCCAACCCTTGCTGGGATGAAAACAGGTAATATGTTTACTTATCATTTCGAAAATTTATCAGAACTGTGCAATACGATGCGTAGATTGAATACTTTATTTAGAGAAAAAGGAGTTCGTGTTCTTCCGCTGAGGTATCAGAAGAATAGTGCTTTGATTTATTTATATAGACCGTCAAAGCTTTCTAAAGACCTCGAAGATGATATGGCACGCAATATTCTTAGAGAATGCGGATATTGTATGACTTCTCCCCAGAGCCTTATTCGGAACTTAATGACCCGACTAAATTCCTGTGATGCCTTTCCTCATGAAATTGGATTATTTTTAGGGTATCCTCCGGAAGATGTTTTGGGATTTATTCAGAATCAAGCCCGCGGTTACAAATGCGTAGGATACTGGAAAGTGTACGGAGATGAGGAAAAAGCGAAAAAAATATTTGAGCGATATAAAAGATGCACCAGTACATATTGTCGGTGTTATATGAAGGGCAGTTCTATTGAACGGCTTACGGTAGCTGTTTAACTAATATTAAGAAAGGTTGAATAATTGTATGAGTAAAATTGCAGTGGTTTATTGGAGCGGTACAGGCAACACGGAAGCGATGGCGCAGGCGGTTGTGACAGGAGCCAAAGAAAAAGGTGCGGAAGTAGTGATGTTCACCGCTTCGGAATTTGATGCTTCCATGATGGATCAGTTTGATGCCATTGCGTTCGGGTGCCCCTCTATGGGGGCAGAACAGCTGGAGGAAACTGAATTCGAGCCGATGTTTTCTTCATGCGAGAGTAAATTGTCAGGTAAAAAAATTGCCTTGTTTGGCTCGTACGGCTGGGGGGACGGCGAATGGATGCGCAACTGGGAAGAAACCTGTACTTCAGACGGTGCTGTTTTGGTTTGCGGCAGCGTTATCTGTAATGAAGCACCTGACGACGCAGCCGTTGCAGAATGCAACGCACTGGGCGCAGCTTTGGCATAATTAGATAATCACATTTTGCAGAGGGCATTGAAAACAAGTATGCCCTCTGCATGTTCTGCTGTAATAAATTGGTAGAACAGGAAGGAGGGAAACATGATGAGCGAATCATTTAAAAAGGCTATTTTGACAAAATCAGGGTGCGATTTTAATATCGACGGAATGAAATTGTTTCGCTTTCATGTTTCCTCTTGTGCCGATTGCTTTTATACTAATAAATTGCCGGATACACATGAAAATTGTTTGAGTTTTATCCTGTGCTCCACCGGTAAAATAAGAATTCAGTTATTGAACGGGCAGAGCATTTATGCTCGTCAGCAGGAAATTGTCTGCGTCTCTGAAAAAGTTTGCGTTTTCTTATCTGACACAGAGAAAGAAACATCGGGATTCCTTCTGACCGTGGAAATTCCAAAAATTCAAAATAGTCTTTGTGATATAACCAAAATAATCGGGAATTGGAATTTGGATATTCATTTGGCTTTGCAGTATGCAGAGCAAATGAACGGAGGATTTCTGATCAAAGGCAATCCGTGGGTGTTTTCACTGTTTTCAGTTTTAAACATTCTGGATGATACAG
>CALYAR010000245.1 GCA_944393585.1 uncultured Clostridia bacterium
CTGTCCAGTTTTGCGCAGAAAGAACTGTTTCAAAAACAAATGGCAGGGGCAACCGGATTGATGAGCTTTGAGTGCAAGGGGGACAGTCTTGCGATGCGCAAGGTAATTGATTCGCTTCATTTATTCAAAATTGGATGTTCCTGGGGCGGGTTTGAAAGTCTTGTACTCCCTGCAATGGAAAACGCTTCCAAGGAAGATCAGGATTTCTATAGCTGCGGAGCAAATCTGATCCGAATTCATGTCGGGTTGGAAGATGCAGACGCTTTGATTGAGGATTTAAAACAAGCGTTGGAACAAATTTAAAGAGATGTAAAGAGGCAGCCATTGGCTGCCTTTTGTCGTATATTTATAGCAATTGATCATTTGTCATTCTTTTTGTATCGAATTATGTATTACCCGGTGCGGTCTTTTTGCCTCAAAAATGGTTTTTTTAATTTAATTGCAGGTTAATGGATTCCGTATCTTGTAATAATCGTCAATCAGCTTGTCCAAATCCTGACTTGCTTTTAATACTTCTTCCGGATCCGCATTATTTTTGTTTAATAAATCTTCCAGCTTTTTCTTCAGTATTCCAATTCTAACCTGCAGGTCTTCCTGCTGTGTCATGGTCAAGTTTTCGCCTTTTTCATTCGTATTACATAATTGCATCGTCACACACCCTCCATAAAAAATTTTTTGGTTTTCTCCTTTTCAATTCCCCTTGTAAAGCTAATTGTCTGTCTCCTGCGATATATCCTCTTCCCCTTCAGAAAACCCCTCTTCCGAATGGGAAGCTTCGCTCACTTGTTCCTTTTTTTCCTGTTCTTCTTCCGTTTCATCCAATTGTGCCTCTTCTACCGGAACAACCTTTACGACCTCCGTGTCATCGCTGGGCGCTTCTTTATTATATACTTTTGTTGCTGTTAAATTCAGCTTTTGCTGATTCAAATAACAATAAATCAGAAGTCCTATTGCAACAGCAGCACTGACAAATGCTACAATTTGCGAAATCGGAAGTCCAAACATCCTCAGGATAAACTCATCCTGCCGCATTCCTTCCAAAAACCCGCGCACAATGCCATACCATGCAATATAAATTAGGAAAATTTCACCGTCAAACCGTTTTTTACTCTTATAGAAAATCAAAACGGCAATTCCAAGCAGCATTAAGAGTGATTCATATAAGAAAAGAGGATGGACTTCCACACCATTAATGCTCATACGCCATAATACATTGGTAGCCTGTCCATATACTTCAGCATTTACAAAATTCCCCCATCGGCCGATCGTCTGTCCGATCATCAGCGGAATCGCACAAATATCAAAAATCAGCGAGACCTTAATCTTTTTATGCCTGCAGTAGAGGATGGTAGAAATAACAGCCCCAATCAAGCCGCCAAAGATTGAAAGCCCCCCATCCCATATTTTAAAGATATTTAAGATGCTTCCCTGCATTTCGTCAAGGGAAAAGATTACATAAAACAAACGTGCACCAACGACGGCAGAAGGAAGCCCCCATAACACGACGTCGTAGATAACGTCGGATTCAATGTTCATCCGTTTGGCTTCATGCAGCGCAAACACAAACCCTGCTATAATGGCTGCAATTAAGATGATTGCATACCAATGGACTGTAAACGGTCCGATTTCAAATGCTACGCGCGATATTTCAAACGGCCCAATGGACAAACCAGGAAATCCAATTTCATTTACCATGTTATAAGCCCCCTTATAAAACCTTATTTGCTTCTTACAATCGACAAAACAGCGTTCTCTTCTACAAAGTGTTCTTTAAAACGCAGTACCAGGTTGTCAAATGTCATAGACCGGTATACGCTGTCAAATTCGAACATATCAATCCCTTTGAACTTCCAGGATACATAGCTGTTTGCAAAGTCATCTGCACGGTCAAAGTCCATGATATATGCGCCGTAGAGCGCTTTTTTCGTCCGTTCAAAATCCGCCTTGCTCAGCCCTTCCCGGCGAACGCGTTCGACCTCTTCCATTACAGCAGAATATAACTTTTCCGGATCCGGCGTTTCAGCAAATATTTCAGAATAAGCATAGCCTTTTCCGCTCTCGTACGCGTTTGAGAAGGAATCGTTGATGAGACCCTGCTGGTAATATGTCTCATAAAATGCACTGCTTTTTCCAAACAGCATTTCCAGAACCAGTTCTGTTTCAATCTGCCGCTCCATAATTCCAAGGCCGTCTTCCGGAAAGACTGTTTCCTTATAGCCCAAAATGGCCATCGGCATAGAAACCGGAAGATATTGAATCTTTTTCTTCCCGCATATGCTGCTGGGTTCCTCCGGATATATCCGCTCAATCTCACCCGGGTATTTTTGATCCCTGAGATTTTCAAATACCAGCTGGAACGTCCGCTCCACATCCAGATCCCCGACAATAAAGAGGGACATATTGGACAAATGATAAAAAGTATTGTAGCAGCGGTAAAGCAATTCCTTCGTAATGTGGGAAATGCTTTCTACTGTTCCCGCCGTGTCAAGCTTGACCGGATGATTGTGATACAACAGTCCTAAAAAATTATAAGTCACCCGCCAATAAGGGTGATCGTCATACATCCGGATTTCCTGGCCGATAATCCCGCGTTCCTTTTCCACATTTTCGTCTGTAAAGTAAGGATTTTGCACGTAATGCAGCAGCGTTTTGAGGTTTTCTTCAAAATGTTCGGTGCAAGAAAACAGGTATGCCGTCATCTCAGATGACGTAAACGCATTCGCGTTGGCACCCTGTTTTGCAAAATCATCAAATATATTTCGGTCTGGCTCTTCAAACATTTTATGCTCCAGATAGTGGGCAATGCCGTCTGGAACCGTTGCGGCAGCACTTTCCCCCGGCGCACGAAAACTGCTGTCCACAGATCCGTAATCCGTAGCAAACACAGCATAATAATTGTGAAATCCAGGTTTATTCAACAGATAAACTCCGCACCCCGATGGATGATGCGCTTCGTAAATCGTTTCGTTTAAAAAAGAGTTGGTTTTCTTTTTAATCTCCATTGATTTTCTCCATTTCTGGACATGCCGTCTGCCTGTGCGCCGGCGATGTCCGAATTCTATTCGATCATTTCGCCGCAGGCCCGGTCAACTGATAAACGGTATCAATTTCGATCCGCGCAAAAACACGCTTTACGTCATCCTGCGTTACTGCTTCTATTTTTTCAAGATACGTTTTTACATCAGCTCCCGACGATAAGAGGTTGGAAACCATGAAGTCCTGCAGCTGTCTGGGAGAATCATCCAAAGACAGCAGCGCGTTTTTAAGCGCCCTTTTTGCATTCTCCAATTCTTCGCGTTCCACATTCCCCTTTTGGACCTCTTGAAACTGAACCACTATCTCATCATATGCTTTTTCAAAATTCTTAAATTCCACACCTGACGATACGAACATCAATCCTTTGAGCTTTTCCAATCGGCTGGAAGCATAATAAGCCAGGCTCAATTTTTCCCGCACGTTGTTAAAGAGCTTGGATGAAACACCGCCGCCAAAAATTTCGTTGGCAACCATCAAAGCGTAGTAATCCTCCGAATCAGCCTCTGTATGAGTGCGAAATCCAATGCACAGCTTTCCTTGATTGACATCCATCTCTTCCGAAAACCGGCGTATGGTTCCGCCCGTTGTCCGCGAAGGACTGGTCTTTGGATATCCCTGCCGGCAGGAAGGTTTGAAATAGGACTTTAAAAGCTTCGTAACTTCCTGTACATCTGCCTGTCCGCAGATAAAAATATCCACCGGGGCACTTCCGATCAAATCCTGGTAAAAGGAATACAGATCCTCGCGGCTGATTTTATCAACCTCATCATAATCTCCGCTTTCGGAAAGGGCAAAACTCTCCCCTTCGCACATTAGTTCTTTGCACCGGAACAGGGCATATTCACGCTTATCGTTTATAATACTTTTAATATCGTCCTTTAAATCTTCCTTTTCGATGGCAACATTTTCTTCCAAAAAGCCTTTTTCATCTGCCACAGGATCAAACAGCATATCCAAAAGCAGCGACAATGCGCCAATGACCGGATCGTCTCCCTCCAGAGCGAACTGCTTTGAGAGCGCCTTCACCCCAAAGCGAAGAACCTGAGCCTCCCCCCGTTTTAAGACGGATACGCCCAATGCTGCTCCATAATACTCCTCCAAAGCGGTTGCAATTGCACGGGCGGAAGGATATTTTTTACTTCCCCGCCGCAAAACTAGTGGAATCAAGGCTGCCCGTGTTACATTGGGTTTATTATCCAGCGGGCGGCAAAAATAAACGCCGATGCTGGTTGTCTTAAATTTATCTCCCGGCAGTACATGCAATGTTACACCAGGTGTTATTTGTATCATTTCAGACATTTGTCTTCCTCATTTCACACTCATTCTTTCTTTCACCAATAACTCCGGCTATCAGAGCAATTATCATGTGCTTTTATTCTACAATGAAAACTGCATTATGTCAATTTATATCTTCGGAAATTCACAAATAATATACATAATATATAAAAAATTCCTTTAATTGCTGTTATTTGCACTATTTCGACAAACTCAATTATAGAAAAACGGATGAAATTCATTATTTCCAGCCAAAATTGGTCTTTTCCCAGTATTTTTTATTGCAAATATCCGATTGCGCAGCAGACAGTAAAAACACGGCATAAATTCTATGGCTAAAGCAATATTTTTCACTTATTGTTATGCCTCTATTTGAGGAAATGCACAAATTTATTCTCGGACAAACATACTCACGCCACACCCCGTGCAATCATTTATAAAAACACTTCCAATTCCTCCAGGCTATATCCCCTGTGGACCGACAGGTTAATTCCGGAAGAAATGATTTTTGCAATTTTCTCCATTACCAGATCAATATTTTTCGGCGTTACTACCATCTCATCCAATTTGGAAAACACCTCCTGCTGTGCTGCTTTTTCTGTCTTGTGTACGTCTGCCTTTTGGCTTTCTGCCAAAATCTGCGCAGTCTGGCGTGCAATGACTCCAACTGATACGACAGTCGGCACCCCAATTGATAAGACCGGTACACCCAATGTATCTTGATTTAATGCTTTTCGATGATTGCCCACACCGGATCCGGGGACAATTCCCGTATCGGCAATCTGAATAGTATTTGCAATCCGTTCTATGCTTTTCGCGGCAAGCGCGTCGATTGCAATGACATGAGTCGGCCGGATCCGGTCCGCAATTCCCATGACAATCTCTCCGGTTTCCATACCGGTAATTCCAAGCACGCCGGGAGAAATTGCGCACACCCGTCCTAAATTTTGGGCCAGATCCGGCATGTGATCTTTTAAATGACGGGAAATCACAAGGCCGCTCACCACTTTGGGCCCCAGCGCGTCCGCTGTAATATTCCGGTTTCCCAAACCAATCACAAGCACACTGGACTCCCGATTCAGCTTCATTAAGGCGCTGATCTCTTCTGCGACCACGAAAGCCGCCTTTGGGTAGTAAGCTGAAAATTCCACGTCCGGGATATGCACGGTGATATAATTTCCAACGTCCTTGCCTAAGGCTTCCCGTCCCTGCTGGTTTTCCACCTTTACCCGGCGGATTTCAAATCCCTCTTTTTCGTCTTCCTGATAAGTCACGCCTTCCGGCAGCTGATCTTCTGACGACTCCATATATACTTCACGCGCTTCAAATGCCAAATCGGTCCGCACATTCATCTTATCGCTCCTCCATTTATCTTGTTCTGCTCCGCTTCCGCGATGTTCTATCTGAATTTGTTTGGATAGGCAGGTTTTCCATTCATTTTATTGCGATAGATTAATAGTATGCAGTTTTTCTGATTTTATAACTTTGACATTATACAATAAAATCGAGTTGGGATAATCCAAGCACAAATCTTTTCTTTGAATCGAATCCGTCTGTTTGAAAATATCAGATTGACAATTCCAGTTTCGAACCGTACAATGGACTTAATCAAAAAGTGGCACTGTTAAGTAAAAATGAAAAAATAGCAAATGATTCTGCAAAATAACTAAGGAATTCAAGAGTTAGCTAAAGAAAACAGTTTTTTGGGATTGGGATTGTAGTT
>CALYAR010000246.1 GCA_944393585.1 uncultured Clostridia bacterium
TCCTGAATCCCGGCCCGCGACCGCAGGATTGCTTCTGTGACCTTTTCTACTGCTTCATCCTGGCCGATGACGCGTTTGTGCAGGATATCTTCCAAGCCGAGCAGTTTTTCCCGCTCGCCCTCCATCAGTTTGGAAACCGGTATTCCGGTCCAGCGTCCGACAATGCGCGCAATCTCCTCTTCTGTCACCTTATCGCGCAAAAGCGATTGTGCAGATTTGTTCTTCTCCGCCATTGCCTCTTCTTCTGCCAGCTCCTGCTGCAGCTTCGGCAGACGGCCGTACTTGAGTTCTGCGGCTTTGTTGAGATCGTAATTTCTCTGCGCGCTTTCAATTTGTGCGTTGATTCCTTCGATTTCCTCTCTGAGCTTTTGGACTTTTCCAATCGCCTGCTTTTCATTTTCCCAGCGGGCTTTCATCTCATTAAATTTCGAACGCAGTTCGGCCAATTCTTTTTGGATTTCAGAAAGATGCTCTGCCGCCAGCTTATCCTTTTCTTTTTTCAGTGCGGCTTCTTCAATTTCAAGCTGGATAATCTTTCGCGAGATTTCATCGAGTTCCGTCGGCATGGAGTCCATTTCCGTCCGGATGGTAGCGCAGGCCTCATCTACCAGGTCGATGGCCTTATCCGGCAGAAAACGGTCGGAAATGTACCGGTTGGACAAAACCGCCGCCGCAATGAGCGCCTGGTCCTGAATTTTAACGCCGTGATAGACCTCGTAGCGTTCTTTCAGACCGCGCAGAATGGAGATCGTATCTTCGACCGTCGGCTCGTCTACCCGAACCGGCTGGAACCGGCGCTCGAGCGCAGCGTCCTTTTCGATGTAGAGCCGGTACTCATTCAAAGTCGTTGCGCCTATGCAGTGAAGCTCGCCGCGCGCCAGCATTGGCTTTAAAAGGTTGCCGGCATCCATAGAGCCTTCCGTTTTCCCTGCGCCGACAATGGTGTGCAGCTCGTCGATGAAAAGGATGGTCTTTCCTTCGCTCTTTTTGATTTCATTCAAAACGGCCTTGAGCCGCTCTTCAAATTCGCCCCGGTATTTTGCTCCGGCGACCAGGGCTCCCATGTCCAAAGAGAAGATCGTCTTATCCTTCAGCGAATCCGGAACGTCGCCGCGGACAATCCGGATGGCGAGCCCTTCCGCAATGGCCGTCTTTCCAACGCCGGGTTCTCCGATTAAAACCGGATTATTTTTCGTTTTACGCGACAGGATCCGAATGACATTACGAATTTCACTGTCTCGTCCAATGACCGGATCCAGCTTCTGGTTTCTGGCCAGTTCTACCAGATCCGATCCATATTTCTTCAAAGCGTCGTACGTATCTTCCGGCGAATCGCTTGTCACGCGCGTATTGCCTCGGATACTCGCCAGCGCCGATAAAAACGCAGATTTCTCAATGTGAAAGGCCTTAAATAACTCCTTTACCCGCGCGTTGGGGCGGTCTAAAATTGCCAGCATCAGATGTTCGACGGAGACATATTCATCCTTCATCTGATTTGCTTTCGCTTCTGCGTCTGCCAGATTCCGGTCCACATCCGCGCTGACATATACCTTTCCGTTTTCCCGCCCCGAACCGGTTACGGCCGGAAGCCGGTTTACAAGCGTTTCCGCTTCGCGCGCAGCGGCGGAGGCGTCCACTTTCATCAGAGTCAAAAGCTGCGGGATCAGCCCGCCGTCTTGGTGGAGGAGGGCATAAAGCAGATGCTCCTGTTCAATTTGCTGATTTTCGTGTGTGACAGCGCAGTTTTGCGCGTCCTGTATGATTTCCAGTGATTTCTGGGTAAATTTCTGAGCGTTCATTGCAATTCCTCCTTATAAATTCATCTATGTTATATTTTAACTGCATTGCTTTGCAGGTATTGCCGGTAGCATTCTTCGGTTTTACGCTGCGCCGCAGCCGGACGGTCCAGATAAGAAAAATATTCTTTCATTGCCTTATCCAGCGTTTCAATGTATTGCGCAATCGCCTCTCCCAGTACCTGCGGCGTTAAAGTTTGGGTAAGATCCCCTATTTTCAGCCTGCGCGTAAAGCGCGCGCCGGAAATATCCGACATAATCCCTCCGGGAAAATAATTTCCCAGATAGTGTTTCTCCAGGGAAGCCCAAAAAGTGAAAAACTCATTCAAATAGGCAACGAGTCCCTCGTTTTGGGTACGGAACAGCACCTTCAATTCCCCAATTTCCGGCCCGGTTTGCTCGTACAGCTCAACACTGTAGCGAACGGTCGGATTGTATTTATAGCGCAGGGCACTGTAGACGGACATCATGGAGCCCGAAGCGTGCGGCTGTACTTTAAAGGTTTCGATGGAGTGGAACAATTCGTCCATCGTGTTGAAAATATTCTGCATCTGTGCTTCCGGCGTTGTGTAGGAAACATATTCCGCCAGCACCTGATTGATAAAATTGGAACGGCTGCTCCCCGCCCGATAAGCCGCGCGGTCAACCGCCGCGACAATATCGTCCGACAGCACCAGACTATATACGCTTTTTCCCACGTTATCCCTCCTTCATCGGATCATGATCTGAGAAAAGCAGGGTCAACCGGCCCTGAAATCCAAACTCACCATTGTTTTCCCCGCCGCTTTATTCTTTCTCCGATGGTATAATTTTATCACTCCGTAAATAATTTGTCAATAATATTATATAATTTCGATTACAAATTATTTTAATGAGAATTCGATTTTTTTGGATAAAACGACAAGAAATGAATTAAATAAAGGTTGTAGAACGGAGCGAGATCTGATATAATAAAAATATGGTAATGTTGCAGTTACCGGATAGAAAGATTCATTTCCAGCTGACCTTAAGGGCTTGCCCTGCGGGAAAAGCGTGATCATACCAAAAACTGTTTCCTATGCAAAAGAGGAGTCTGACGCGGCGGAAAGAGGCTTTTTCATGTGTGTCTGCGCTTTTGGCTGGAACGAAGCCAAAGGCGTTTTTTTTGGTTCTGCAAGAGAGGAAGTGTAAAATGGAAACCAGAATCGCGTTGATTGGAATTATCGTAGAAAACCGGGATTCCACGGAAAAGCTCAATGCCCTGCTGCACGAATACGGAAGCTATATCATTGGGCGGATGGGAGTACCGCATCAAAAAAAAGGCGTCTGTATCATCAGCGTAGCCTTGGATGCGCCGAACGATGTGATCAGTGCGCTGTCAGGCAAGCTGGGCATGATCGAAAACATCAGCGTGAAAACGATCTACTCCAAGATATAGTTATCACAATACATCAAAATAAAGAAAGTGTAAGCGGTTTCATAAACCGCGGCAGGAACAAAATCATGATACAAATTGATCGAAATCATGTAACCAAAAATGAATTGGCAGATCTGCTGCGCCGGGAAGATTTTCGGGACGTGTATGAACTGGCAGACCGAATCCGCGCAGAAAATGTAGGAGACGTCGTCCACATCCGGGCAATCCTGGAGTTTTCCAACCATTGCAGAAGAGTCTGCCGCTACTGCGGATTAAACGCCCGAAATTCTGCTCTTCCCCGCTACCGGATGAAGCCGGAAGAAATGATTGAAACGGCGCAGGAAGCGGCAAGAGCAGGATATCGGACCTTAGTCATGCAGTCGGGGGAAGATCCCTGGTACACGCCGGAAATCCTGGGCGAAATCGTCCGCGAGATCAAACGCTCGGCGAAAATGGCCATTACCTTAAGCTGCGGGGAGCGGAGCCGGGACGTGTATGCGTATTGGAAGGAGTGCGGCGCAGACCGCTATCTCATCAAGCAGGAAACGGCAGACCCTGCCATCTATGCCTCCCTGCACCCCGATTCTTCGCTGGAAGAGCGCGTCGCCTGTCTGAAAAATTTAAAGTCTCTGGGCTATGAGACGGGGAGCGGCTTTATGATCGGGCTTCCGGGGCAAACCGCAGAAACCATTGCAATGGATCTGCTGCTGCTCCGGGAAATCGGCTGTGATATGGCCGGGATCGGGCCGTTCATCCCCCACCCGGATACGCCGCTGCGCGATCAGCCGCCCGGAAGCAGCGAGCTGTGCAAGCGTGCAGTCGCTCTGGCGCGGATTCTGCTTCCCAAAGCCAATCTGCCGGCAACGACGGCACTGGGCGTGCTCAACGGAAAGGAGAAAAACGACATTTTCTCCTGCGGGGCAAACGTCGTCATGCGCAAAGTGACGCCCACTTCATACAAGCGGCTGTATGAAATTTACCCCGCCAGTCTGACCGACACGGACATCCTTGCCGACCGCAGGCAGCTGGAAGAACAAATCCGGCATTTGGACCGGATTCCCTTATAAAATAGTACTATATCAGGCGGCAATTCCGCCGGAAAGAAGGTCTTATCTATGTATGACGTAAAATCAAAACATGCTGAAGATTTTATCAATGATGAAGAAATCAACGATACGCTCGCCTATGCGGAAAAAAACAAACACAACCGCGAATTGATCCAAAGCCTGATCGACAAGGCCAGAAATCTCAAGGGCCTGTCGCACCGGGAAGCAGCCGTTCTGCTCGACTGCGCAGAGGAGGACTTAAACCAGCAGATGGAAGAACTGGCGCGGGAAATCAAGGACAAATTTTACGGAAACCGGATTGTCATGTTTGCGCCGCTCTATTTATCGAATTACTGTGTCAATGGATGCACCTACTGTCCCTACCATTACAAAAACAAGCACATTGCCAGAAAGCAGCTTTCTCAGGAGGATATTGTGCGCGAGGTTACAGCTTTACAGGACATGGGCCACAAGCGCTTGGCTTTGGAGACGGGCGAAGATCCTGTCCACTGTCCCATTGAATACGTTCTGGAAAGCATCAAAACCATTTATGGGATCAAGCACAAAAATGGCGCGATCCGCCGCGTAAATGTCAACATCGCCGCAACAACGGTAGAAAATTACCGGAAACTGAAGGAGGCGGGAATCGGAACCTACATCCTGTTCCAGGAAACCTATAACAAAAAGGCCTATGAAGAGCTTCATCCCACAGGGCCAAAGAGCAATTATGCTTACCATACGGAAGCGATGGACCGGGCCATGGAAGGCGGCATTGACGACGTCGGCTGCGGCGTCCTCTTTGGCTTGAACCTGTACCGCTATGATTTTGTAGGGCTTTTAATGCACGCAGAGCATCTGGAAGCGACAATGGGCGTAGGTCCCCACACCATCAGCGTACCGCGGATCCGCCGGGCGGACGACATCGATCCGGATGCGTTTGACAACGGCATTGACGACGATACGCTGGCTAAAATCGTAACGGTTCTGCGCATTTGCGTCCCCTATACCGGAATCATTGTGTCCACGCGGGAAAACCAGAAAACGAGAGAACGGATTCTGCACCTCGGCGTATCGCAGATTTCCGGGGGTTCGCGCACCAGCGTAGGCGGCTATGCGGAAGAGGGAGAAGAAGAAAACAGCGCACAGTTTGATGTCAGCGATACGCGCTCGCTGGACGAAGTCGTCAACTGGCTGTTGGACATGGGATATATTCCGAGCTTCTGCACGGCCTGTTACCGGGAAGGCCGCACCGGCGACCGCTTTATGAAACTGGTAAAATCCGGACGAATCGCCAACTGCTGCCATCCCAATGCGCTGATGACGCTGAAAGAATATCTGATGGACTATGCTTCGCCTGATACCAGGCAAAAAGGGGAAGCCCTCATTGAGAAAGAGATCTCCCGCATTACCAATGAAAAAGTGCTGGCGATCGCCAAGGATAACCTCAAGAAAATTGAAGCCGGAAGCCGGGATTTCCGCTTCTAAGCCGGAGGGATGCAAATGGGACTCAATCAAACGCCGGCTGCAAACCGGCTGCATATTGGAATTTTCGGAAAGCGGAACAGCGGGAAATCGTCTCTGATCAATGCCTTGACCGGTCAGAAAACGGCGATTGTGTCGGATACGCCCGGAACGACGGCAGATCCGGTTTATAAAGCAATGGAGCTGCGCGGCATCGGCCCCTGCGTTTTCATCGACACAGCCGGTTTCGATGACGAGGGGGAGCTGGGCCGGCTGCGGGTGGAAAAAACCCGCGCGGCGCTCTCTAAAACCGACATAGCCCTGATGGTATTTTCCTCGGCCGACATGGAGATGGAACGCGAATGGATCCGCATGCTCAAAGCGCAGAAAACGCCGGTTCTTGGCATAATTAACAAATGCGATCAGCTGACGGACGCAGAAGAAATAAAAGAGCAGATTGAAACGGAATGTTCCATTTCTGCCGTCTGTGTCAGTGCGGCAACGGGAGAAGGGATTGCAGAAGTTCGCAAACTGCTTCTCTCCCTGATTCCAGAGGATTATGAAAAAAAGAGCATCGCAGGCCATCTGGTAAAAGCCGGTGACATCGTCATGCTGGTAATGCCACAGGACAGCGAGGCGCCCAAGGGGCGGCTGATTCTGCCGCAGGTCCAGACGATTCGGGATCTTCTGGATTTGGGGTGTGTGAGCATCAACACAACGCCGGATACGATGGAAGCGGCCCTGTCTGCCTTGAAAGAACCCCCTGCTCTGATTATTACAGATTCTCAGGTCTTCCGCACGGTATATGAAAAAAAGCCGGAAGAGAGCCGCCTGACTTCCTTTTCCGTCCTTTTCGCCGCCTACAAGGGAGATATTCAGGAGTTTGTACGGGGAGCAGAGGCCATCGAACGGCTGAGCGAGGATTCGCACGTTTTAATTGCAGAGGCCTGTACACATGCCCCGCTCACGGAGGACATCGGAAGGGTAAAAATCCCTGCTATGCTGCGGAAAAAAGTCGGCCCTGCCCTGCAGGTCGACGTCGTGGCAGGCGCTGATTTTCCCAAAGATTTATCGAAATACGATTTAATCATCCACTGCGGCGCCTGCATGTTCAACCGCAAATATGTGATGGCCCGCATTGATGAGGCAAAAGTGCAGCATGTGCCGATCACAAATTATGGCATTGCCGTAGCCTATTTAACCGGTATTTTAAACAAGATTGATTATTAAAAGCAACAGGTCTGGGTGCAGAACCCAGGCCGCTTTTATTTTTATTGTTATAGAAAACAAAATTAGTTGGTAGTTAAAATAAAATTTTTAAAAAGGTAAATACTGTAATTTGTCTAAAAATACGACACGATTTATACAGTTTATGTGAAAATGAACTATTTTGTCATGGATTTCTCATGAAAATTTATGAGTTTTTTCAAAACTCGCTTGACATTGAAGGAATATGAGATATAATAAGGGCAGGGTGGTTGTTGGAGCGGTTAATTTAAAATGGATATGGAAAGTACCTATCTGTGCCTATGGATTTGGTTGTTTTGCCATAAAGACTTAATTTTACTACATTTTATCATTACCTTTTTACTTAATTTTATTGTCAATTTTTTGTCGAACCGAATTGACCGCTCCGGGCACCTACTTAACGGGAAGAATAGAATAGCAATAGAAAACGGAGCAAGTTTCTGCTCCGTTTTTTAAAAGCCACTGATATCATGTTCGTTTAATTTGCGGATTGCTGTCTCCACTTTTTCGCGGGCTTCCTCGCCGGTATGGGCCCCTTTGACCGACTCTATGACTTTATTTTGTTCGGCCGCACTTAAATTCGAAAAACAGTTCATCGCTTCGGGATTAACCGCAAAGCTCATCTCAAGGCCAAGCGGAATTTCGTCTCTTTTCGGGCTGGATTCCTGTTTCATAAGACTGCTCTCCTTTTCGTTTTATTCCTTTTTCAAAACCTATTTTCTTCTATAGTATTTTCGAAAACGAAAAAATTAAACATGGATAAAACTGTGCCCGATACAAGCTTTCCCCTGCCTGGTATTCCGCCAAGAGTTATCGGCCGAAACATGATGGAAGAAACGGCAACTTAAAAACTGCTGAAAAAATTTTGAAATAATTCATCCAGCTCCGGCTCATGTACCACATATCCGATTGCCATTGTATGGCGAGTCAATTCTGTTAAACGCTGTGCCTTTTCTTTTCCAAACGCTCCGCAGAGTTCCACTGCACCGAATCCCTCTTTTTGAAGCTCCAATATTTTTTCATGCGCCTCTTCAAAAGAGCGAACCGTTTGGATCAGCGTAATTTGTTTTTCTGTCTCAAAGACAGCGCGATGAACCATCGGATCATATTGTTCACCCATCAGCAAAAAAGCAAATTTCTTTTTCATCCTGTTTCTCTCCTTCTCCTAACTATTATGTCAAATTGCAGATTAATTCAGCCCTGGGAGTCTTCAGCATTTCCACAGCCGCATCCAGATGAAACAGCCAGTCCTTAATCTTGCTTTTGTGAAACAGCACCGGCATACGGTGGTGCACTCCCGAAACATATGAATTCGCCGCCGCCGTTAAAATGACAAATCGCTCCTCCCCTTCCCATTCGCGCCGGATCGCCGCCATATATAAAGAATTCGTATCTGGAAAACGAAACAAATATTTTTGTTTGGAAGCACTCCATTCATAAAAACCTGTCGAGGGGACCACACATCTGTTTTGAAAAAACGCGTCTCGGAACATCGGTTTTTCCCGCACGCTTTCAGCACGCGCATTGATGATAAGTCCCTTGCCGCCAAAACCGGGAAATCCCCAAACGCAAGCGTCTGCCGTTACTTTTTTCTCTCTCTGGGAAACGATCGGTACTAGATTCGACGGATAGATTTCCCCTGTCTTGATTTCCGGAGTATTCTTTTTTACTTCATTGATAATCCATGCGATCTCTTCCGACTCGGATTCGTCCAGATAATATCTGCCGCACATTCGCCTTCTCCTTCTGGTTTATACTGCTTAAAAAGTTTACCTTGCTTTTACCGTTTGTACTTTACTATATATCTTATCCATTTTTATTTTACTACAAAAAAGAAAATTTGACAATGAAAGGCAAAATCTGCCTTTAATCCATTGCCTTTAATTAAAGCTATTACCCACCTGCATAATGCCATATTCCATTTATTGCTATATACATTGTTGACAATCCAGTTAAAAAGTGTAAAATAGAATTGTATACAGATCCCGTTTCACGTGTTAAACTCCTGACGCTAGAAAAATATAAAAGAGAATTTTGTTGTCAATTTTATTGACTGCTGCATTGCTGGTTGGTTCGCTGGTTCCGTCAGTTACTCTCGCCGAAGAGTCCACAACGCAGGCAGAATTCTTCTCTTATGATTTCAATACCGGACAGGTAAAAAAATACAGCGTGATTTTGCCCGGAATTACTATTATCTCCGCTTTGATGACGGCTCCGGACGGAAAAATATGGGGAATGGCTGAAAATAAACTGTTCATTTTTGATCCTTCAACCGAGACCGTCACCTATCAGGCGAATTTGAATTTAACCGCCCGCTAGTCCAACTGGCAGGATATGCAGATGTTTTTAGCCAGGATGGATCTCCCCTATACATCACCAACTATGCAGGCCAGCTTGCAAAGGTCAATCTTTCGACGAAAGCATTTACTCTGCTTTTTTCCGGCGGCGGAAACCACTGGGCGAAAGATGACAGCGACAACTTCTGCTACTCTTCCGGAGCTGATCTGGTCAAGCTGACTCTATAGTCGAAAGGCGCGAACCCGGCGGCTATTGGTCCGTGTCTTCCTACTCTTTCAGCGGGGGCTGGCCAGAAGTTCATAATGGGATTATTCCCATCCAACCACCCTACTGCAAATTCCCTCAACAGCAATAGCCGCCGAATGGCAAACACCAAACGAAAAGAGGAACCAAATGGTTCCTCTTTTCGTTTGCATCAAATTATGATACAATATCCGGTAAATAAGCAAATGAGGTTAGGATATGCTTCGGTTTATATGCCGAATACATCTTTAAACCGGCTGTCTTTTTTACTGCGTACCAAACCGCATCCATACCCGCCTGACCGGCGCATAAAATATCCAGCGGATGATCCCCTACATAAACCGACCGGCAGGGTTCTGCCCCCAATTTCCGGCAGGCCAACCGTAAAATTTCAGGATCCGGTTTTTCCAAACCCACTTCGGATGAAAGGATAATTTCGTCAAAAAAGTCTGCCAGCCCCAGCTTTTCCACTACATTTCGTATTTTAGGCGGATTGTTGCTTACAACTGCCAGTTTATGCCCACGCTTTTTCAGCGTTTTCAAGCACTCCAAACTCCCCTCTGTTGGAATGTATTCCGAATCATATCCCAAATGCACCAAATTCCGAAGGGCTTCATATGCTTTGGGAGCCGGAGAGGATTTTAATAAATGCTCTGCCAAAATGCTGCAAATGTGATCCGAAAATTCTTCGTCCGGCATACGGATTCCGCTTTGGTTCTCTCTTAAAATTTGCTGTCCAATCCACAATTCCACATATTCATTTGCAAGCGAGGTTTCTTTTTCGGATACTAAAATGCCGTTCGCACGGAGCGTCTGTTTTAAAACATGCTCAAACGAAGGCGACTTTTGAATGAGGGTATCGGTTAAATCAAAAAATACAAAAGGATACATCATGCTATTTTCTCCTTTTCATTTAATCTTTCCAATTAATTTTATCATCTGCACGAATACAATTCCATAGAATGCTTCACTTTATTCCAGCCGAAAGATCTTGAATTTCCATTCCTCTCTTGCATAACTTAAAATTTATGGTATGATAGGGAATGATTCAAATCTTCATAAAGAAGGGAAACGATCTATGAAAGAACTGGAACGTGTCAAACGCGCAATTTCTATGCAGTCGCCGGACCGAGTACCGATTTTATTTTTTAACCGCGACTTCGAGCAATCCGATCTCATCATGATTGATGTTGTCAACCATTTCGGCGGCAATGACCGTAAAACATCGGAATATGGATTTCATTGGGAGCGTCTGGATGATACGATGGGACATCCCAAAGACGCTTTGATTCAAGACTGGAGCGATTTTGCTTCCTATTCGTTCCCGGATCCCCATGATCCTAACCGCTTCCAGCACGCAGAAGAGACGATGCGCCGTTATGGAGAGAAATATTATGTAGCAGGTTTAGCACTCAGCGGATTCACCGTTATGACGCTTTTGCGCGGATTCGAAAATACCCTGATCGACCTTTCCCTCGATCCGGAGCATGCAAACCAGCTCGCCGACGGTATTTTTTCATTTGAAGAGGAAATCATCCGCCAGGCAAGATCGCATGGATTTCACGCGGTCGGTTTCTTTGACGACTGGGGAACGCAGGACAGCCTGATCATCTCACCCAGACAGTGGCGGGAATTTTTTAAGCCGCGCTATCAAAGGCAGTTTGCACTTTGCCACGAATACGGCTTAGACGTATATTTCCATTGCTGTGGGTATATTTGGGACATTATCGGCGACCTGATTGAAATCGGCGTGGATATTTTAAACATCAGCCAGCCTAACCTGTTCGACATTCCAAAGCTTGGCGCCCAATTTGGCGGAAAAGTGTGTTTTCTCTGCCCGATCAGCTATCAGACTACCTCGCTCACCGGTACCAGAGAAGAAATTTTTCGCGATGCAAAACTCCTGATCGACCATCTGGGATGCTTTCACGGCGGCCTGATCGGCTATGTAGAGGAATATCACTCAATCGGCCTGAGTGAAGAAAACTACCAAAGCTGC
>CALYAR010000247.1 GCA_944393585.1 uncultured Clostridia bacterium
GTGGTTGGAGCCTTTCTGTAACCATCAAGTGGTAGGAGAATGAAACCAATCCACAGTATCTCCAAACAGTATAGCATACAGACCTTGGAGAGGGTCTATAAACACTACTACTTTATAATACGAGGAGATAAAAATGAAAAATAAAGTTTTAACGGGTCTTGCCGCTGCAATGATGCTGTTTCCCTGGACAATATTTCTTCTGCGGAGAAATGCCTGGGCCTTGGAATCCCCAGCCGCAGAAATCATCATAGCCTGCTACATCCTCTTCATGATTTGGGGAGCGACTTTCTCGATTGCCTGCTATACAAAAGGGAAAATTCAAAACAAGCTGATGCAGGTTTGTCTGGCAGTCAATAGTATTTATGCCATTGCCGGAATTGCCATAGGAGCCTGGGCAATTTATTCCGCATTGGTTTAAGAGGGAAATAAAATGAAGCGGTGCAAACGAATCATAGCTTTTGCCTTGCTTGGCAGCATTTTAATTTCCTTCGCCGGGTGCGGAAAAGAAACAGTTTTCCCGGACAATGTGATTTCTATTTTTGAAAATTTCCTGCTTTCCGTCAGTTCAAATGTCTTAACCGAAGAGCAGGAGTTGCAAGGGAAAAAGACAGAAGGCGCGGATGCCTATACCGGTACTTATGAAGCAGAGTATGCAGATTTCAGTGGGAAAGAATATCTATTCGGAGCGACGTCCCTAGAACGCGATTTCGGAAACGACCTGACATTGACCTATACCTTAAACGTAACTTCCGGCTCGGGAAGGCTATATTGGCGGGAGAAGGATAAAATCCACCTTATAGCCGATGCCGCGCAGGAAGGGATTTACACGATATCCTTGTCCTCCGGAGATCAATATATTGTAATGGAAGGAGAGCATTTCACCGGCAGTCTTGCCATAACAGTAGAATAAATCCGGGGCAGTTTTAAAACTGCCCCGGATTTCCTTTTTTTGTTCTGCAAAGGCTGGTACAAAAAGAGCGATTCCGCTTATTATTGCGGACGCATGCAAACGAGGCGGAGCAACAAAAAATAGACATAGACTCCTGCGTGTACAGACGCATACAAATTCTGTTATTTTTATATAAACCGCTTCATGCGGAAGCGAAAGACTTTTCTCAGAACTAAAAGCGCAGGACAGATTTGTTTTCCTGTTTGGAAAAGTCTTTTGCTTAATATTTTTTATTTTTTAATTGAGAAAAAAAGCGAGATATGGTATAATAAATCAGATTATGCTTATCGATTGACGCCTCAAGTATCAAAGAGGATCGTCAATTTGCCAATATCATGTAATTTGGCGGAACAAAAGAGGTGATTCAAGTGCGGATTTCTGAAAAACTAGATCAAATATTAATGAAAGTCCAGAAACCGACCCGATATATGGGGGGAGAAGTGAACTCGATTGTCAAAGACCCCTCCAGTGTTGAGATCCGGTTCGCTTTTTGTTTTCCCGACGTATATGAGATCGGGATGTCCCATTTGGGGATTAAAATACTCTACCATTTGCTCAACAGTTTGGATTATGTCAGTTGTGAACGTGTATTTACCCCCTGGCCCGACATGCAGGAACAGATGAAACTTCACGGTATTCCACTGTTCTCCTTGGAAACGAAAGGGAAAGTGTCTGATTTCGACTTTGTTGGTTTTACGCTCCAATATGAGATGTGCTATACTAATATCTTGAATATGTTGGATTTAGCAGGGATTCCTTTGTATTCCCGCGACCGGGGAGAGGGATGTCCTTTTGTGTGTGCGGGCGGCCCCTGCGCTTATAATTGTGAACCGATAGCAGATTTTCTGGATTTTGTCATGATGGGAGAAGGAGAAGAAATTATCTGCGAGGTCATGGAAGAATACTGCCGCTGGAAAAAGTCCGGCGCCGGGAGAATCGATTTTTTAAAGCGGATTGCACAAATTGAAGGAATTTACGTCCCATCTTTCTACGATGTCTCTTATCACAAGGATGGAACTATCGCAGCGGTGGCTCCCAACCAAAAAGAGGCAAAACCCGTTGTCCGCAAGCGGATTATATCGGATCTGGATCATGTCTTTTATCCGGATAAGATCGTTGTGCCGTTCGGCGAAGTTGTATTTGACCGCATTATGCTTGAGGTATTTCGCGGCTGTATCCGGGGATGCCGTTTTTGCCAGGCCGGATATATTTACCGCCCTGTCAGAGAAAAAAGCCCAGATACGCTAATGCAGTCGGCCAAGTGCCTGATTCAAAACACCGGGTATGAGGAAATATCTCTGTCCTCTTTGAGCACCAGCGACTATACCAGGCTTCCGGAACTGGCGGAGCGCCTTACGGCTGAGACGGAAAAGGCGAAAGTGAGTTTATCGCTTCCTTCGCTTCGAATCGATAATTTCTCCATTGGATTAATGCAGCAGGTTCAGAAAGTCCGCAAAAGCGGCCTTACGTTTGCGCCGGAAGCGGGAAGCCAGCGCCTTCGTGATGTAATCAACAAAGGGATCACGGAAGAGGACGTCACCCGCTCGGCAGAATTGGCCTTTCGCGGCGGATGGAATCATATCAAGCTGTATTTTATGATCGGGCTTCCCACTGAAACGGATAAAGATGTGACGGCGATTGCGGATTTAGCCCGTGCGGTTATTCGCACCTACGACAATATTCCCAAGTCGGAACGGGCAAAAAACGTCAATGTGACGGTCAGCGTGTCCTCCTTTGTCCCCAAGGCGTTTACGCCGTTTCAATGGGAAAAGCAGGATACTCCGGAAGAACTCGTCCGCAAGCAAAAATTGCTTCAGGGTGCAATTACGGATAAACGCATCTCGCTGAAATGGCACGAAAGCAGCGTCAGCAATTTGGAGGGCGTTTTTTCGCGGGGAGACAGGCGGCTTTCGGCCGTTTTGGCTGCCGCTTATCAAAAAGGGTGCCTTTTCGACAGCTGGGATGAGTATTTTCAGCCTGCACTTTGGGAAGAAGCATTTGCAGAGTGCGGCATCGATCCGGCATTTTACAATCGGCGCAAGCGCAGTTTGGAAGAAATTTTGCCCTGGGAACACATTGACGTCGGAGTAAGCAATGAGTTTTTCCGGCGGGAGTGTCAAAAAGCGTATGAAGGGAAAACCACTGCAAACTGCCGCGCAGCCTGCGCCGGGTGCGGAGCAAATTGTTTTGGCGGAGGTGTGTGCTATGAGTAAGCTGCGTTTTAAATACGGCTGTGACGCTTGCGTCAAATATGTCTCTCATTTGGATTTTGTGCGGATGATGACGCGTTCCATCCGGCGGGCAGGACTTCCGCTGTCGTATTCTCAGGGATTCAACCCCCATCCGGTTATGACAGTAGCGGTTCCGCTTTCCGTGGGAATGAGTTCGGAAGGGGAGCTGATGGACATCTCCTTTGACGAGGAATTTGAAGATCTGGACGCGCTGAAAGAGCAGATGAATGCGGCTCTTCCGCAGGGATTTTATGTGATCGAGATTAAAGATCCAGCCAAATCCCATTTGGATGGTCTAAAATACATTGATAAAGGCGAGTATCGGGTTTGCGCTGTCTGCAAGAATGCCGCGGCGGGATTTGAAGCTGATTTTCTGGCTATGGATCGGATTATGATGGAAAAAAAGACAAAAAGCGGTATAAAGGATACAGATATCCGCCCTATGATAGATCAGCTGAGTGTTTTAGAGCAAAACGGAAATCAGATCACTTTCTTTATGAGGCTGGCCGCCGGAGCCGTCAATTTGAAGCCGCAGCTGGTGGTTGACGCGCTCAGCCGGTATGCAGAAGGGTTTTGCGGGGAATACCTCTCTTCGCACCGGATTGCGCTTTTGTCAGGCGAAAAGAACTGCTTTTGAGCAGATAAAATAGATAAATTGGGGAGGGTATTTTGAATGAAGGAAGAAAAACGTGAAATTTATACCGACACCTTTGCGAGCTATGTTTTTACCGACAGTGTCATGCGCGAGAGGTTATCGGAGGAAGTTTATAAGGAATATCGAAAAACCGTGGACGAAGGGTCTGAGCTTTCCAGCAAAGCGGCAGATGAAATTGCGGACGCCATGATGCAGTGGGCGCTGGAAAAAGGAGCGACCCATTATACACACTGGTTTCAGCCCTTGACGGGATTTACTGCCGAAAAACACGACGCTTTTTTAATACCGGCAGGAAACGGAAAAGCAATCAATGAATTTTCTCATAAGGCCTTAATTAAGGGAGAACCGGATGCCTCTTCTTTTCCGTCCGGCGGCCTGCGTTCTACCTTCGAAGCGCGGGGATACACGGCGTGGGACTGTTCTTCCCCTGTCTTTTTAAAGCATGACAAAGCCGGCGTAACATTATGTATCCCAACGGCTTTCTGCTCATACAACGGCCTTGCATTGGATAAGAAAACGCCTCTTTTAAAATCAGCTGAGGCGATCAACAAACAGGCGCTTCGCATTTTAAGGCTTTTCGGAAACCGTACGACGAAAAAAGTAATTGCAAACGCGGGAGCAGAACAGGAATATTTTTTGATTGACCGTGACTTGTACAACAAACGCCAGGATTTGCAGATCACAGGCCGGACTTTGTTTGGAGCACGGCCGCCAAAAGCTCAGGAAATGGACGACCATTATTTCGGCACCCTGAAAGAGCGCGTATCCTGCTTTATGCGGGAGCTGGATGAAGAACTTTGGAAGATGGGCGTCTATGCCAAAACCGAACACAACGAAGCGGCTCCGGCTCAGCATGAACTGGCTCCCGTATTTACGGATGTCAATGTTGCAACCGACCACAATCAGCTGATTATGGAAACGCTAAAACGCGTTGCCTTGCATCACAACTTTGCCTGTATCCTGCATGAAAAGCCGTTCGAGGGCGTCAACGGCAGCGGAAAACACAATAACTGGAGCCTTTCTACGGATGATGGAATCAATTTGCTGGATCCGGGAAAAACATCGGAGGACAATGCGCAGTTCCTGCTGTTTTTGTGCGCGGTTATGAAAGCAGTGGATGAATTCCCCGGACTCCTGCGGGCCTCTGCCGCCAGCGCCGGAAACGAGCACCGCCTGGGAGGATTTGAAGCACCTCCGGCCGTCATTTCCATGTTCCTGGGCGAGCAGCTGACGGAAATTTTAAACCGGATTGAACGGGGCGAACACACAGAGCCTACCTCGAAGTCCAAGCTGGAAATTCCAGTTGCTGCTATCCCAAATCTTTCCACCGATTCGACGGACCGGAACCGGACTTCTCCTTTTGCGTTTACCGGCAATAAATTTGAATTCCGCATGGTAGGTTCTTCCGCTTCGATTGCAGGTCCCAATACGGTAATCAATACCATTGTGGCGCATGAACTGAAATTGTTTGCCGACGAGTTGGAACAGGCAAGTGATTTTCATGCCGCCCTGCAGAAGCTTTTGATGCGGACAATCCGAGAGCACAAACGTATCATTTTCAATGGCAACGGGTATTCCGACGAGTGGATCCGCAGAGCAGAAGCACAGGGTTTCCCGAACATCGCCAATAGTGTGGACGCTTATCGGGAGTATATCAAAGAGGAAGCAATCCATGTATTTGAAGAGCAGCATGTCTATACAAAAGAAGAACTTGAGGCACGGTATGAAATTAAAATGAGCAAGTATTCCAAAACCATTGGGATCGAGGCAAGGACTGCCCTTCAAATGGCCAAACGCCAAATTCTGCCTGCGTGCATTGAATTTTCTACACGGCTGGCGCAAAACGTCCGGGCATTGGAAAAACTTGTTTCAACGGAGGCACTGCGGCCTCGAAGCGAATTTTTGAACCGCTATCTTTTGCTGGTCAATTCGCTGGAAGAGAGCATCTATCAGCTGGAAGAAAAGATTGCGGAAATTCAAAACCATGATTTGGATTTCTATGAAGAAGCTGTGCTCTGTCGTGACGGTGTGCTTCCCATCATGAATGAAATGCGGAAATATGCAGACGCGCTGGAGACAATGACAGATCAGGAAGTTTGGCCGATGCCGACATACTCTGACCTGATCCTATAGCGTCTTTCGTTAGAAACGGAAGTCATCGCCGTTTAAAAAATATAAAATGGCTTACCAAAGCGATTAAGAGGCTTTGGTTTTATGAAAAGCTTGTTAATCTTTGCAGAAATTACATGTTTTTGGCTGAATCTGCAAAATCGCTTTACAAATGAAAAAGCAAAGTATATAATGACTATCAACAGAAGAGTATGATGGAGGTAAATCGTATGAAGATCAATGTAATAAAAACACAAACACCGAAAGCAAAGCCAGATCCAAACAGCCTCGGGTTTGGAAAATACTTTACAGATCATATGTTTGTCATGGATTATGTCAAGGGACAGGGATGGATCAATCCGCAGATTATTCCATATCAGCCGCTCCCAATGGATCCGGCCTGCATGGTGTTTCATTATGCACAGGAGATTTTTGAAGGCCTAAAAGCATATAAAACGGCAGACGGCGGGATTCAGCTCTTTCGTCCGTTTGACAACATCCGCCGCATGAATGAATCCGCTGACCGTCTCTGCATTCCCGCACTCGACGTGGATTTTGCAGTAGAAGCAATCAAAGAACTGGTTGCCGTCGACAGTGATTGGATTCCAACGCAGCCCGGAACCTCACTCTATATCCGTCCGTTTATTATTGCAACTGACAACGCTTTGGGCGTTCATGCGTCTGCAACATATAAGTTCATCGTAATCTTAAGCCCAGTTGGTTCCTATTATAAAGAGGGATTGAATCCGGTTAAGATTTTCGTGGAAAGCGAATATGTCCGTGCGGTAAAAGGCGGTACCGGTTTTACAAAATGCGGCGGAAACTATGCAGGCAGCCTGAAGGCACAGGAAATCACCGAGAAATCCGGTTATTCTCAGGTTCTCTGGCTTGATGGAGTGGAGAAGAAGTATATTGAAGAAGTCGGCAGCATGAATGTTTTCTTTAAAATCGACGGTGAAGTTATCACTCCAATGCTTAACGGCAGCATTTTAGGCGGTATTACCCGGAAAAGCTGCATTGAGCTGTTAAAATCCTGGGGAATGAAGGTAAGCGAACGCCGGATCTCCATTGAAGAAGTGTACGACGCTTATCAAAACGGCAAGCTGGAAGAAGTATTTGGTACCGGTACGGCAGCAGTAATTTCGCCCGTCGGCACATTGGGATGGAAAGATCATGTCATGACCATCAACAATGGGGAGATCGGAGAAGTCTCGCAGAAATTGTATGACGCGATTACGGGTATTCAGACTGGAAAAATCGCGGATCCATTCAACTGGACCGTTAAAGTAAAATAAGAATATGGAATCTGTATCGGAAAAGAGAGGTTTTACCTCATTTATCCTGAAACTGATCGCGATCTGCGCCATGCTGGTTGATCACATTGCGTGGGCATTTGTTCCGTTGTTTTCCTTTTCCGGCCAGTTCATGCACATGATAGGCAGAATTACTATGCCTATCATGTGCTTTTTTGTCGCGGAAGGATACTATAAAACCAGGAACGTTAAAAAATATTCCCTGCGGCTTTTGATCTTTTCCCTAGTGTCCTATTTGCCTTTTATATATTTTGAGACAGGCAGCCTGCCCAATGGAATCACATGCCTGAATTGGAATGTGGGCTTTGATTTATTGGCCGGGCTTCTGGCATTGTGGACTTGGGACCGGATGAAAAACCCTTTGCTTCGGATGGTATTGATTGGACTTTGTTTCCTATTATCCTTTTTTGCAGATTGGAGTATATTTGGAGTAGGGTTTATTTTGCTGTTTGGAATTTTTCATGGGGATTTCAAAAGACAGGCTGTATCGTTTTCTGTCTGGGGAGGCGCGATGGTTCTGTTTGGAATGATTGTCCTGCCGATGATGCGCTTTTTCGCGGGCGGATTTCTCATTTTTCCCTATCAAATGGTACTTTCACAGTTTTACCAGGCAGGCATTTTTATCGCGCTTCCCCTTTTGAAGTTATATTCCGGCAGGCGGGGAGGCGGAAAGTATGGAAAGTGGATTTTTTATATTTTTTACCCGCTTCATCTTTTGTTATTGGGAATGATCCAATATAATTGATGGAAGTATATAAAAATAATGATTGCAGCTAAAAAAATAACAAAGAACGGTTGACGGCAGGACAGAAGCTGTGATATAATAGTTCGGTAAACCGCACGAGCGTGGTGATAAATCTTTTTCTTTCTTGAAAAAGTACCTGGCCCGGCGTGACTTCATAGTTTAAGGAGGTGCATTTTCATGTATGTAGTATTTGAGACGGGCGGCAAACAGTATAAAGCTTCAGAAGGAGATATTCTTTTTGTAGAAAAGCTGGATGCGGCAAATGAGGAAATGGTTACGTTTGATCAAGTGAAAGTTGTTTCGAAGGACGGCGAGGTCGTAATCGGAACACCGGTTGTAGAAGGTGCTAGCGTATCTGCCAAGGTAATCAAAACAGGCAAGGCGAAGAAAATTATTGTTTATAAAATGAAGCCGAAAAAGAATTACCGCAGAAAACAGGGCCACAGACAGCCATATACCAAGATTCAGATTGAAAAGATTAATGCGTAACAACCAGTCAATGATTTGATGAAAAAAAGCTGAGGTGATATAAATGGCACATAAAAAAGGTATGGGTAGTACCCGAAATGGACGTGACAGTGAATCGAAACGCCTGGGCGTGAAGAGAGCAGATGGTCAGTTTGTTTTAGCAGGGAATATCCTGGTTCGTCAGCGCGGCACAAAAATTCATCCGGGAACAAACGTTGGAATCGGAAGTGACGATACTCTGTTCGCTTTGATCGACGGAAAGGTAAAGTTCGAACGCAAAGGCAGAGACAAAAAGCAGTGCAGCGTTTATAGTGTATGATGGAAAATCCCGGACGTTTGTCCGGGATTTTTTGCAAGAAAAATAATCATAAAGAGCTTATCATTTTTTTGTTATTTTGAGAAATCCTATTCATAATAAAGGATGATGAGCCGAATAAAAGAGATTGATTCCGGAATGGAAGCAAAGAAAGGAAAAGTGCAGTCCGCACTGTGTGAGATATGTTTGTTGATACGGCTAAGATTAAAATAAAAGCGGGAAACGGGGGAAACGGCCTGATTTCCTTTCGAAGAGAAAAATATGTCCCAGCGGGCGGACCGGACGGCGGCGACGGCGGCCGCGGCGGCAGTGTCTGGGCGCAAGTAGACCCAAATGCGTCTACTTTGATGGATTTCCGCTATCGCCATAATTATGAGGCCCAAAATGGGGGAGACGGCGGCGGTAAAAAGCTTCATGGCAAAGACGGAGAAGACATCATCATTCGTGTTCCACCCGGAACATTGATTCGTGACGCTGCAACCGGGAAAATCATTGCCGATATGGTAGAGGATTCCCCCAAAAAGTTACTTGCCAAAGGCGGAAACGGCGGATGGGGAAACACTCATTTTGCCACACCTACGCGCCAAGCCCCTAATTTTGCAAAAAATGGGCTTCGAGGGGAAGAGCGGGAAATTATTCTGGAACTGAAGCTGATAGCCGATGTCGGACTATTGGGTTTTCCCAATGTGGGAAAATCAACACTGTTATCAAAGGTAACAGCGGCAAAGCCTAAAATAGCGAACTACCATTTTACAACGCTGGAGCCCAATCTTGGAATCGTTGATTTGCGGGGAGTTGGAAGTTTTGTATTGGCGGATATTCCCGGCTTAATTGAAGGAGCGTCTGAAGGAGCCGGGCTGGGACACGAGTTTTTGAGGCATATCGAACGCACCCGCTTGCTCATTCATATCGTCGACGTATCTTTTTTAGAAGGACGCGACCCATTGGAAGATTATGAAAAGATCAATGCGGAATTGGAACGTTACAGCCAAACACTTGCTCAAAAACCACAAATTGTTGCGGCGAACAAAACCGATGTCATAATTGACGAAGAACCGTATCAAAGATTTCGGCAGGAGCTGGAAAAGCGTAATATTCCGGTTTTTGACATTTCTGCTGCAACGGGACAGAATGTAACGGAACTAATGAAATATACTTATGAGCAGCTGTCCAAATTACCGTCTGCTCCCGTATTTGAACCAGAAATTGATTTGGAGCAGGAACAGCCGCAAACCGATGGCAGTCCTCAGTTTACCATTCAAATTGCAGAAGACGGTGCCTATGTGATTGAGGGCAGCTGGATTGAAAAAGTGGGAGGCAGCATTAATTTTGACAACAATGAGTCTCTGATTTATTTTCAGCGTACTCTGCGCAGAGCGGGCCTATTTGATGCCCTGGAAGAGATGGGAATTCAGGAAGGCGATACCGTTCGTATTTTTGATTTGGAATTTGAATATGTGAGGTAAAAAATATGATTACAAGCAAACAGCGGGCTTATTTGCGCGGGCTCGCCAATTCAATTGAACCAATCCTGCAGATTGGAAAAGGCGGGATCAGTGACAATCTGGTCATGCAAATTCAGGAAGCACTCGAAAAACGGGAATTGATAAAAGTGCATATCCTGGAAAGCGCCATGCTGAATACAAAGGAAACCTGTGCCGAGTTGGCAAATTTGACGGGGGCTGAGTGCGTTCAGGCAATTGGGAACAAATTTGTTTTGTATCGGGAATCTGAAAAAAATAAAAAGATTGAGCTATAATAAGGAGTTTGGATCAGCAAATGGATAAGCTGGCTGTGATGGGAGGAACCTTTAATCCAATTCACAATGGGCACCTGGCGATGGCGAGTGCTGCTGTTGCGGAATTTTCCTGTGACCGCGTTTTATTTATGACGGGTGGAAATCCTCCGCATAAGCAGCTCAAAATGCCGGACGCTGAAATGCGGCTAAAGATGGTTTCCCTAGCGATTCGAGATAATCCCCGGTTTTATGCCTCAGATTATGAAATAAAAAAAGAGACTTATTGCTATACAACTGAGACTATGGAATATTTGCATAGGCTTTACCCGCAAACGAAAATTTTCTTTCTGATCGGAGCTGATTCTCTTGCAGATCTGGAAAAATGGCATGATGTGAAAAGGCTGTTTGAGCTGACAGATTTTCTGGTCTTTAAAAGAGCAGATACGGCCATTGACATACAAAAGTATCAGGCATATTATAAAGATAAGTATAAAGCCCGCCTTTTTTGCATGGATACGTCAATTCCGTGCGTTTCTTCTACACAAATTCGTCAGCTGTTGGAGGCGGGGGATATAAAATCTGCTGAAAGCTATCTGCCGAAAATAGTGTTAGAATATATTTTTGCCAATAGGCTGTATCAAAGGAGTGATCATCAATGAATCTGGAAGAAACAAAGATAAAACTGCAGTCAATGCTTAAACCGGAACGTTACGTCCATTCTCTTGGAGTGGCCCAATCCTCCTTTGATTTGGCTCAAAAATATGGATATGATCCTCAGCGAGCCTATTATGTCGGACTCTTGCATGATTGTGCAAAAAACATTCCCAAGCAGGAACAGATTGAGATTTGCAATCAAAACGGAATTGAGTTGGATGAGATCGAATTGATTACGAGCGGATTGATCCATGCCAAGACGGGATTTATTGTCGCCCGCGATGAATTTGGTCTGACGGATCCGGAGCTTTTAAATGCAATTTTCTATCATGCAACGGGAAGGGAAAACATGACCTTGATCGAAAAAATTGTTTATGTATCGGATATGATTGAGCCTTCCCGTAAATTTGATAACCTAGAGGAGCTTCGCAAAGAAGCTTTTGTCGATTTGGATCGTGCTTTGCTGATGACCATGAACTTGGTGCTGAAGTTTAATATCGATAAAAACTCTATCCTTCATCCTGCTACCCTGCTGGCCCGCAACTATTTGCTTCGTACAACGACGGAACGATATAAACATAGAAAAATTAATTCATAGGAGGAATTATGGACAGCAAAGAAAAAGCGCTTAAAATTGCGCAGATACTGGATCAAAAAAAGGCGCGCGATATCAAAATATTAGAAATTGGAAAAGTCAGCAATCTAGGCGATTATTTTGTAATCTGTTCTGCTTCTTCCAATGTGCAGGCGCACGCTTTGAGCGATGAAGTGAAAGAAAAATTATGGGAAGAAAATGAAATAGATGTGGGCCATATAGAAGGCTATGCAAGCGGCACGTGGATTTTAATGGACTATGATGATGTACTTCTGCACATTTTTATGGATGAAACCAGAACATTTTATGACATTGAACGGCTTTGGCACGATGCGCCGGAATTGGCATTTGAACAGCAGCTGGACTAGAATACAAATAAAGCAAAGTGCCCTATGCGGGGAATTTCTCGCATAGGGCTATCTATATAAACAAACTGCCATGCGAAAGAGGGCACAACAGATTGGTGGCAATATGTGCTTCTCAGAAGCGGCGGCAGGCAGTTATATCAATATACTATGATTCCAGATTCGATAATGTGAGCTGTTTTGACATTTTCTTTTCATCAAGATCATTGAAATATTTTTTTCGCGGGTTTATGTACATTTGGATACTGGTATGTTACAATAAAATTGGGCTAAGGTCTTATAATTTCTAAGATGGGAAGGAGATCTTTATGACATTAGGGGAATACTTAAGAGAATTTCGCGGTGAAAAAACCATTGGGCAGATTGCTCAAAAGTCCGGGATTGACAAAGGATATTTA
>CALYAR010000248.1 GCA_944393585.1 uncultured Clostridia bacterium
GGTTGGAGCCTTTCTGTAACCATCAAGTGGTAGGAGAATGAAACCAATCCACAGTATCTCCAAACAGTATAGCATACAGACCTTGGAGAGGGTCTATAAACACTACTACTTTATAATACGAGGAGAAAATCATCATGGAAATTTTTATTCCCGCATCGTACTATCAGCAGTACGATGCCGATTATAGCCTGGAATATCCGGGGGAAGGATATGGAGGGTGGAAAAAAGAATCAATTCCAATTGATCCGGAACATACGGCCTTTGCTATCATGCATGCATGGGACAATGGAGCGCTGCCGGAAGCACAGCCCATTTACAATGTGTGCGAATATGTGCCGCGGGCTGAGAAAATCCTGCGCGGCCCCTTTCCTGTATTTCTAGAATGGGTGCGGAATTCACGCATCAAGCATATCCATATTGGAAGCTTTTCTGAACAGGGGGTCGAACAGCTTCCCGGCTACCTGCGCACATTCGAACTTGCTGGTGCAGAGGACAGTCTGGAAAAGATTGAGTCCGATGAATCACTTCTCAAACTTCAAACACTTCATACAGATAAGGTGTTATATGGGCCCAACTTGGATGGGGTAAATGCATGCATAAAAAATAGACGATTTGCATATGAAATTGCCGAGGATGAGGATGTTGCCTGCACATCGCATCAACTGTTTTGCTGGTGCCGAAAGCACAAGATCAGCCATTTGATTTACTGCGGTTTTGCCGTCAATGCCTGTTTAACGTTATCTCCATGCGGAATGCTGGATATGACACGCCGCGGCATCATGTGCTCGATTATCCGTGATCTGACAACCGCTGTTGAAAACCGGGAGTCCTGTCGGGAAGAACGGCATAAGGAATATGGATTGTGGGCGTTTTCCATTTGGGGAGGCTTCGTATTTGAATCCAGCGATTTAATGCTTGGGTTGACGTCCGGAGCAGCACAGAATCAGAAACAGGAGATGAAATAACAAGCTGGTTGATGGAGCGGCAACATTCTCCCTCTCTTTCTGTTATTTACCTTGACTGCTACTTTTTAAGTGTACAGAAATTCCGGCGGACTGTAAAATAAGCGGATTAAGCTATATCTTTTGAGTTTTTCGAGATAGGAAAAGACGGAGGAACGGATGCTAATTACATTAAAATAATATTTAAAAATCAAAACGCTCCCAATGGGAGCGTTTTGGCTATCTAATTTCGCTGAGCTCTTCCATATCCTGCTTTAAATGTTCATAGATCGAACGATAAAGCGAGTAATATTGGCTGTATTTTTCATGATTTTCCATATCCGGCACGACTTCATCCCCCAAAATCTGCCATTTTTTAATATCTTCATAAGAAAGGATACCAGTGCCGATTCCCGCCAGCATAACATCGCCCAAATTTGCTTCTGCATCATGAATGGGACAAACAACCGAATAACCGGTAACATCTGCAATGATCTGTTTCCAGAGTTTCGATTTCGCCACTCCGCCGGCAATCAGAATACGTTCTCCCAGATCTGCCTTTGTGCATTCCATTGTGTGGCGGAGAGAATATGCGACAGCTTCCAAAAAAGCCCGATAAACGTGTGCCTTTGTATGGGAAAGGGATAGACCAAATATTGTCCCTTTGGCGTTGGGATCCTACAAAGGGCTTCTTTCTCCCATAAAATACGGAAGCACCAGGAGTCCGCCGCTGCCCGCTGGGATTGTTTCTGCCTGCTTGTCTAAAACCTGATAAGCATTCGGTCCGCCCGCTTTTTCCTGTTCATATTCCATTTGGGCAAATGTATTGCGGAACCATTTGACAATGGCTCCGGCAGTTGAGGCCCCTCCAAAATAATAGGAGAGTTCTTTGGCGCGGTAAAGATAGGGCCATACGATTAAATCCTCGCCTTGTACCGGCTGATCGGAGATGAACGCAGCACACATAGAGGTTCCGATTGCCGCAGCATATACTCCAGGCTCTAAAACTCCCAAACCGATGTTTGCGGCGCCGCAGTCGATTCCTCCTGCACAGACCGGCATTCCTTTCCAAAGGCCGAGCTCCTGAGCTGCCTTGCCGGTAAGCGTTCCGGCAATCTCCGAAGATTCTACAATTTTCTGCGGCATCATTTGAGCGGGAATACCCATTTCGTCCAGCAGTTCCTGAGACCACGTGCGGGCATTCATGTCAAAAATGCCTCCAATGTTTCCAGCAGAGGAATAGTCAATCACAATTTCTCCTGTTAAATGATAGATCACATAGTCATTGGGAGGGAGGAAGAGGTCAATTTTTTTCCAGTTTTCCGGTTCATGATGTTTGATCCAGAGGATTTTGGTAAACCCATAATATGGATCGGCCCCATTTTGTGTGATTTTTTTGAGTTTCTCTTCACCAATGCGGTCGAGCACCCACTTCGTTTCTTCGCCTGCCCTGCGATCCATCCAGATTAAGCAGGGACGAACCGGTTTGCGGTTTCGGTCGAGCGGTATGCCCGATCCTCCATACAATCCGCTGATGCAGATTCCCTTAATATCCTTTGGTGCCACCCGCGATTTTTCCACTGTATTCCGAATCGACTTTTTGGCCGCTTCCAGCCATACATCCGGCCATTGTTCCGCCCAAAGCGGCTGCGGCGTTAACACGTCATACTCCTGTAAATCCTGAGCAATCAACTTCCCGTTCGTATCCATTAAAATGGTTTTTGTACCGCTCGTACCAATGTCGGTTCCCATTAAATAATTCATGACGGCCTCCTAAAAAGTAATGGCTACTTTAAAATCCCCATATTTCCCGCTGGCATATTCAAAAGCTTTTTCCCATTCTTCAATCGGAAATGTACGGGATAATACTCCCTCTGTCTTTAATTTTCCGCTGTAAATATTCTTGATAACAAAGGGATAGCAATAGGGGCTTAAATGAGAGCCCAATACATCCAATTCCTTTCGGTCTCCAATAATGGACCAGTCCACTGTAGCAGGTTCTCCAAATACACTGAACTCTACAAACCGTCCCAGCTTTCGAACCATGTTAAGCCCCTGCGGTACACTGGACGGATGTCCGGTTGCTTCAATATAAATATCGCATCCATAGCCGTCTGTGAGCTCCAAAACTTTTTCCACAACATTTTCGCGGCCGGGATTCATAACAAGATCAGCTCCAAATTCCTTGGCCTTTTCCAATCGGTGATCCGCCATATCCAATACGATTAATTGAGAGGGATTCTGCATTCTTGCATAAGTGACCATACCCAATCCCAATGTACCGGCTCCTGCTATGACAACGACATCCTCATTTCGAATCTGAGCCCGGTCAACGGCATGTTTGGAACAGGCGTATGGCTCAATTAAAAGCGCCTTATGAAGCGGCATATCCTCTGGAACGCGGGAAATCACTGCTGTTTTTGGATAACGGACATATTCGGCCATACCGCCGTTATTTTCTTTTTGAAAGCCAAAGGTAGCATGCGGCTGGCACATCCAATACCGGCCGCTTTTGCAAAATCTGCATTCGCCGCAGGGGACAATTTGATCGGCCGTAATTCGCTCGCCGATTTGATAGCCCGATACATTTTCACCGACCTCTACGATATGACCTAAAAATTCATGGCCGGGGATAAAGGGAGTTTTAACCCAGGAGGGCTGCATATCATCGCCCCAGAACATTGCCGCGCCATGCCGGCATTTTAAATCGCCGGCACAGACACCGCAGCCTTCGGTTTTTATGATAATATCGTCCGGTCCGCACTGGGGAGTAGGGTATTCCGCTTCAAACCGATAATCGTCTTTTCCATAGGCTACAAGCGCCTTCATTGATTTTGGAATATTTCCCATCTTTTTTTGCTCCTTTCAAATTAAATTGACCATTCCAATATCTTTCTAATATGGATTATATCATGCCATGCTCAATTTGCAAGAAGAAAATGGGAAATACAGAAAATACTCCACACCAGAGCGGGGTACTAGGATATCATTTCAGAATCTGCTGAATCTAATTTGATATAAATTCCCAATCCGCCATCGGATACACTGACATTTGCGGCAATACCTTCTTTCTGCAAGTGCGTTCCAATGGATACTGAGTTACTGTTATAAACTATCTCTTCAAATCTGATTTCTTTTAATTCCGTAAGGTACTTTTTTCCCTGATCTCTGGTAATGTCGCGGAAAAAACAGCATAGTATTCTTTTGTTTCATCATAGATCACATAGTCGGGTGTACCGTCTGCCGGCTTTGGAATCTGTCTCGTGTATGTATTATCGGGACATTCCTCGATGGCTTCCATAACTGCTGTTATAGAAGGGGAGGGGGAAGGCTGATTCGCATTAGAATGTTACCCATACAAACCATCACTTATGAACAAAACTATCGATGGCTAGAAGGCCAAATGCAACTATTTTTATAATTTTGAACTTTATGAGACTACTTTATGGTATTGAATTAATTTGACTGTAATATGTGTCAATATCGAAACAATTAGAAAATAGTACCTCAAGTGTTTTTGCAAAATTATATTTAATAATACATAAAAATTATATTATTTTGCGTATTGCTAAAAAAGAATATCTGTGCTATTATTTAAAAAAGTAATTTTCTAATAAGTTATATTTGGGTTTTAAAATATCTTTAGATAGTTGATAGATTTAATAAAAAATATGGGCACTATTATAATAAACATATAAAAAACAAAGCAATTAATTCAGAAGCAGCAATATTCAATAATGTTTCGTATGGAAAGGAGAAAAAAGGTGAAAGAAAAAATAAAAAGTATAATTAAAAATAATATTTTTGTTTTAAATTATGTTAAAAAAGCATCTCCCTGGTTTATCACATTAACTATGTTGATTTCTCTTACTGCTTTTGTTGATACAATATCAAATACATGGTTATCAAAAATTGTATTCGATGGAATGGCACAGGGAACGCCATATTTTAATATACTTTTGCCTATATTGATTTTATTAACTATCTTGCTGCTTTCTGCTATTCTAAAAACATTATTTAAGCATATAAAAACTCCTGTTGCAAATGAGAAAATAAAACTATATATCCGTTCAATATTATATGAAAAAACAAAATACCTTGATTTGATTTGTTTTGAAGATTCGGATTTTTATGATAAGTATACACGTGCTTTAACTGAAGCAGACTCAAGAGCAATAAATATTCTTGCAACTCTTTCAAATCTTTCTTCTTCCATTATCTCACTTGCAACTTTATTCATGATAATTATTTACCTAGATCCTATACTAATCATTTTTGCATTAATAGGCTCATTTATTTCAACAATGATTACTCGTAAATTAATGAAATTAAGATATTCTTTTGATTATAATAAAACATCCTTAGACAGAAAGATTAATTATACACAGAGGATATTTTATGAACCGCAATATGCAAAGGATATGAAAATGGATAATATGTATTCATATTTTATTAAGTCATACAAAAATACTGTATTGGATCTTATTAAATACATTAAAGATCATAGAAACAAAATTGCATTATTTGAATTTTTATCCTCTTCCCAAATGACAATTATGCAAATATTAATGATCATTTTTTTAACATATCGCGTATATAATAACATTATTTCAATTGGGGATTATGCCGCTTTGCTTAATAGTGTATTTTCCCTTATGTTCCAATTAAATAATTTATTTAATATAATACCACAGTTTTATCAAAATAGCTTATATGCTCAAAATTTAATAAATATTACACAAATAAATCCAACAATTGAAAATGAAAAAGGTATTATTATTCATGAAAAATCCAAAATATCTATAGTTTTTAATAATGTTTCTTTTGCTTATCCTGGTTCTGACAAACTTGTATTAAAAAATATTAATATGAGTTTTATGGCTGGCGAAAAACATGCAATTGTCGGTCATAATGGTGCAGGGAAATCAACGATTATCAAGTTAATATTAAGATTATATGATGTTACAGAAGGAGAAATATTAGTGAATGGTTTAAATATAAAAGAATATAACGTTTATTCATTAAGAAAGTGTATCTCAACTGTTTTTCAAGACTTTCAATTATATTCAATTCCAGTTTCTGATTATATTTTATCAGGAAAAGATAAAGATCAGAAAAGCGAAGAAATTGTCCTTCAATCGCTGAAAAATGTTGGACTGCAAGATAAAATAACTAAACAATCAAACGGAATACATTCAATGCTCTCTAAAGAATTTGATTCAGAGGGGATAATACTATCTGGAGGGGAAAATCAAAAACTTGCTTTAGCTAAAGCCATTGTAAAGCAGGGCACAATTGTCATATTGGATGAACCAACTGCCGCTCTTGATCCGATTAGTGAATCTGAACTTCACAATAACATGATAAAATATTCTAACGGAAGAACAGTAATTTTGATCTCGCATCGGCTTTCGGCTACTAAAAATGCTGATATTATTTATTATATTGAGAATGGGGAACTTATTGAAAAGGGAGATCATGAAACATTGATGAATATTAATGGTAACTATGCTAAAATGTTTAAAGT
>CALYAR010000249.1 GCA_944393585.1 uncultured Clostridia bacterium
CTCATCCGCAGACAGCCCTGTCTGGCAAAGCGCATCGAAAAACAGTTTTCCATTCGGTTTATATGCCCCAGCTTCCTCGCTGGTAAATATCCCGCTGGGCTGTAAATCATGGTACTCCAGCGCGCACCGGAGATCGTTTGTGTCAATGTTGGACACAATAAAAACCGGAATCGAAATCCGCCGAAAAAACTCCCGGCTTTCCGGGAAAAGCTCCGGTTTCCTCCAGTATTGGAAAATCTCACGGCAATAACGGTCAATATCAGCTTCCGCCTGAAACTGCACCATCGTTTCATAAAGCCCGGCGCGTTCGATTTCCCGCTGCGGCACAAAATCTTTGCCGCGGGCCGCCGCACAGCGCGTCCGAAATTGCTTCCACAAGAAGCTTTCCACCTCGGAAATACGCTTGGCATTTCCGCCGCGGTAGATTTCTTCTATGAACTTTTGGATCAGGAGACCGTCATCGCGGACTACTGTGCCATAAAAGTCAAGAAACAATGCTTTGACCATAAAATCCCCGCCTTTGTCAGAATTTAAAGTAAATAAAGGGGTTAAAGGAACCGGTTAAAAGGTAGACCGTGCAGAGGGCAAACAAGGCAATCAGGGCAATATCCCGCAGGGTAAGCCAGAGCCCGGACTTACTGTGCTTTTGCCAAAAAGCCGCCAAAACCGGCGTCGACGCCAGAATGCCCACGGCCGCCCATAATATGTGCTTAAACTGGATCACATGCGAAAAGACGAGAAAGCCCAGCGTTCCCCCGCCGGATGCTCCGAACAAGGCCCCGAAGAACTGCCCCAGTTTATCGAAATCTTCAATTCGAAACAGGGCCCAGCCCAGCATAATCAGCAAAATCCCGTACAAATGCTGCACAATGCTCGGAAGCTTTTGCAAATATTTCCCCCAGAACAGTCTCTCCCCGATCAGAAATACGCCCCAGTAAAGCCCCCACAATATAAAGTTCCAGCCTGCCCCGTGCCAAAGGCCCGTTAAGAGCCAGACTGCAAGCATATTCCGAATCCATTTGGGAGTGGATACGCGGTTGCCCCCCAAAGGGATATAAACGTAATCACGGAAAAATGTAGAAAGCGAAAGGTGCCATCTCCGCCAGAAGTCCGAAGCCGACTTTGCAATATAGGGATACTGGAAATTCTCCGGGAAGCGGAAGCCCATCATTTTGCCCAGACCGATCGCCATATCCGAATATCCGGAAAAATCAAAGTAAATCTGAAGCGTATAGGCAAACAATGCAACCCATGCGCCGGCCGCCCCGAATTCCGCGGCGGGGAATTTCAAAATGGAATCGGCGACATACGCCATATTGTTGGCAATCAGCACTTTTTTGGCCAGGCCGATGATAAACCGCCGCCCGCCGTCCGCAAAGCCGGAGACCGTCTCGCGCCGTTTCGTAAGATCCTCCGCCACATCCGCATAGCGGACAATCGGCCCCGCTACGAGCTGCGGGAAGGCGGAAACATAGGCGGCAAGATAAAGCGGATTTTTCTGCACTTCCACCGTACCGCGGTACACATCGATCACATACGAAAGAACCTGGAAGGTATAAAACGAAATCCCGATGGGCAGCGCAATTTCGGACAGCGGCAAATTAAGCCGCAGGATCCCGTTTAAACTGCCGATCACAAAATCCGTGTACTTGAACACGCCCAAAAACAGCACATTAAACAAAACCGCCGCGGCCAGCCACGGCTTTTTCCTTCTCGGGAAGTAATGGATTGCAAGGGCAAAAAGGTAATTAATACCAATCGACGCCAGCATTGCAAATACATAAAGCGGCTCTCCCCAGGCATAAAAGAAAAGGGAAGCGGCCAGAAGCACCAGATTCCGCCAAACCCGTTTGGGTACAATAAAGTATGCCAGAAAGAAGCAGGGGAGAAACACAAAGATAAACTCAATACTGGAAAATACCATCTAGTCCCACACCCCCAGATCTACCGGATAGTTAAACAGCAGACTGCTCGACTGCCCGAAAAAGAGCACATCCGTAATTTCATTCTCTTCAACGTATTTTTGAAAATCAAACTGTTCTCCCGTCTGCTCTTCGTAATAGCGAAGGTCTACTGCAAACGTTTTGTCAAAATGGGAAGCAATGTATTCCTCAATGCAGTTGGACATGGAATCGACAAAAATCAGCAAGTTGTCTCCCGTTCCTTTTTCGAAATCGTACCGGATCTCCCCATAATCGTAATGGAAATAGTAAGCATAGTGGTTAAAATATTTTGCTTCGTTCCATTCCCCTTCCCAATACTTTGCGCGGTCGGAAAAGCCCAGCAGATTGGCGCTGTCAAATACATTTTCCCCAACCTTTACCGTATAGTGCGGAAGTTTTGAGCGCATATCCCAGATGGAATCCGTCAGGCTTTCGTCTGCCGTCAGCCGGGCGGTGGAACCGCGGTAAACCAGATTGGGCACTTCAAAAAATTCCACGTCTGTAACTGGCTCGGAAAGCTCCGGTTTTTTCTCCCGCAGCATGCTGACCGTATCGAGGTATCCCTGATAAGCGCCGAAAATGTTCCAATGGTGGTCAGAGCGGTAAAACATGCGCTGGTAATCCTCATACGAATTTATTTTTAAATAACCGAACGCAATATCATCGGAGAGCAAATCGCGCATTTGCTCCGCATACCGGCCGTGGCCGTCCATATGGAGATTGTACCCGTCAAATACATCTGTGACGCTCAAGCTCGTGACGGAATACACATTGAAATTAAGATCCGGGTAAGCTTCGGCGAGCTCATTATAAAAATTCGCCATGGAAACAACCCCGTCGTCGTAGTAAAACTGCGCATAGGGATATAACCGGATCACGCTGTTATCCTCTGTACTTTTAAAAAAATAATCTTCACTGGCATGGACGGGATAAAACTCACTGATCCCCGCCGCACGGTACAACGCCGCATTGGCCGCATTGTCAATCTTCGGCATGGCAAACAAAACTTCCTCATAAAATGGAAAATGAGACTTGGAAAAGTTTTTGATCGACGCCTTTTGCTCTTCAAATTTAGTGCGAATTCCCAAAAACGGCCCTTCGCCTGCCGCGTCCGCCTGTTCCTCGCTTCCCAGCGTGGCAATATCAGCCGGCGGTATTTCCAATACCTTTGCGATCGGCTGCCATAAAAATAAAATGGCCAGTGCCGCCGCAAATACCACAGCAAAAATTTTATCCCGCATAAGCTTCTCATCTCCCTATCCTGCTTTATTCTGTCACCGATCGTACCCTTTTACGCACGTTCCGCTCACAGCTATCAAACAATACTGGCAACAGCCT
>CALYAR010000250.1 GCA_944393585.1 uncultured Clostridia bacterium
GGGAAACCTTATTATCCTGTATCGGAAAGTGACGGCAAAAACAGGCAGTCCCATTTGATATGGATTCAATGAAACGTAATTACGGGTCAAACAAATGACAAAATTTTTGAGCAATATTTAGTATAAAAAACAAAAGTTCAAATAAAGAGAAAAAATCACTGGCGCCAGAGGGACTTTTACGGCGCAAAGCAGGCGGGAGGCGCTGCGTCATTGGGTGTTTGGCCGAAGGCGAATTTGACTGCATGTAAAACCAAAGCGGCTTGCAATAAGCTTTTGGCGGCGGTCGTGTTCCGGCCGCTGTGCCGTGTTTAAAATGAATGGGAGGTATGGCCGGTTTTACCTATCTTTTACCCTGCTTCCGGTAACTAGATGTTGAAATCATACCCCCAATATGATAAAATAATAGCGCAATATGGCAGAAAAAAGCGAAGGAGCCGGAAAAATGTAAAACCACGGGTGCCTCGCGGATCGTGTGGTAAAAGCGCTGCCCCTTCGCATAAGATAGGAACATGACAGCCGGCCCGTTTGGAGACAACGGGCGCTGAAAAAAAGCAGGACGGAGCGCTGTTTTGGACTTGTCCTGCTGCTTCGGCAGGCGGCTTTCCGGCAGGAGCGGGCAGGCGGTCTGGCTGGTTCAGTTCCATTTAATAAGCGAAAAATGCAAGGTATTTGACGCAATTTGGCAAGCGTTTGTCCTGTTTGGGACAAATGCGTAATCCTTTTGCGTTTTTGGCATATCTTTTCAAAAAAGCGATTTCACTGCGCCTGCATTGGCGCATAAGACGGAATGAGGGGGTTTTTGTCAATGAATATCAGTGTCTGTATTGGAAGTTCATGTCATCTGAAGGGGTCGTATTCAGTGATCGAAAAACTGCGCGAGCTGATCGCTCAGCACGGGTTGGAAAACCGGGTCGAGCTTGCGGCTTCTTTTTGCCTGGGGAAATGCACCAGCGACGGGGTAAGCGTCAAGTTCGGGGACGAGATTGTCGCGGGAGTAAAGCTTGAAACCTTAGAGGATTTGTTTGACACTTATGTCTTAAAGGGGGAGGCGCTAAAATGAAAGTACTCCGCCTGAAAAAATCCAACTGCAAGAACTGTTACCGCTGTATCCGCGAATGTCCGGTCAAGTCCATCAAGTTTTCAGATCATCAGGCGCACATCATCGACGACGAGTGTATCCTGTGCGGCCGCTGTGTAGTAACGTGTCCGCAGAATGCAAAATCCGTGATTGACAGCACCGACCGCGTCAAGGATGCCATCCGTGCCGGCCGGCGGGTGTTTGCGACCGTCGCGCCGTCGTTCATTGCCGATTTTTCTGTGACCGGAATCGGAGAAATGGAAAAGGCGCTTCAAAAACTGGGGTTTTTTGCGGCGGAGGAAACTGCCATCGGCGCTTATATTGTGAAAACAGAATATGAAAATCTGGTCCGGGAGGGAAAGCAGGACGTCATTATTTCCACCTGCTGTACTTCAGTAGTTCGACTGGTACAGAAGTATTATCCTGCTGCGGTCAAATATCTCGCGCATGTGCTTTCGCCCATGCAGGCGCACGCGGCGGACATCAAGCGCCGCTGTCCGGATGCGTATGTTGTATTTATCGGCCCCTGCATTGCAAAGAAGGCGGAGGGGGACGAGGACGGTTCGTATACGGACGCCGTTTTAACCTTCGATGAGCTGCGGGAGTGGGCCGCGGAGCGGGAAGTTGCGCTCGAATCGGAAAGCCTGCCTCTGGCAGACGATCAAAAGCGGTCACGGTTCTTTCCGTCCACAGGCGGAATACTCAAATCGATGGACAAACAGGAGGGCTACCGCTATCTTGCCGTTGATGGGGTCAAACGCTGTATGCGCGCGCTGGATTCGGTTTTAAACGGCGATTTAAAGCATTGCTTTTTAGAGATGAGCGCCTGCGAGGGCAGCTGTATCGGCGGGCCGGCCACGCGCAAATACAAAGAGCACATGCTGCAAAGCGAAGAGCGCGTGACCCTGAGCGCCGAAGGAACGCTCGATTTTGACTGGGAGCGCGCCGTGCCGCTCGACCGGAAGATCGATCCGGAATACGAGGCGCCGATGGATCCGGGAGAGGCGGAAATCAGCAAAATTCTGGCCCAGATGGGAAAAACAAAGCCCGAAGACGAGTTAAACTGCGGCACCTGCGGCTACAATACGTGCCGGGAAAAGGCTCTGGCTGTCTACCAAGGAAAGGCAGACGTCACCATGTGCCTGCCGTTCATGAAGGAAAAGGCCGAGAGTTTTTCCAACATCATCATCGAGAATTCGCCGAACGCTATTATGGTGCTGGACGCGCAGCTCAACGTTTCCCAAATCAACGGAGCGGCCTGTCAGCTGTTCGGAATTGAGGAGCCGGCGGCGGTGCTCAATTCCAATGTCATTACCCTGATGGACCCTGCGGAATATGCCGAAGTGCTTGCGAGCGAACAGCCGATTTTGAACCGGAAGTGCTACCTCCCCCGATACGAAAAGTATGTGGAAGAGTTCATTATCTATTATAAGGACAGCGACATCCTCATCTGTATCTTAAAGGACATCACTAAGGAGGAACAGGAGGCGGAAAAGGCAAAACAGGTGCAGCTGGATACGGTAGAGGCGACGGACCGCGTCATCGACAAGCAGATGACCGCAGTGCAGGAAATTGCGTCGCTCCTGGGCGAGACCGTGGCCGAAACCAAGGTGGTACTGACCAAGCTCAAAAATACCATCCTGTCGGAGGAAAAGCGCGATGAATAGAGCGTTTATTGAAAGCGGATATGTGAGCCTCAATAAAGTAGGGGAAACCCTTTGCGGCGACCGGGTGGAGACGGTAAAAAGCGAGGATCTGTTCACCATCGTATTGGCCGACGGGCTGGGAAGCGGGGTCAAGGCGAATATCCTGTCCACGCTCACCAGCAAGATTTTGGCAACCATGACGGCAAACGGCATCGGTATTCAGGACTGTGTGCAGACCATTGCCTGCACGCTTCCGGTCTGCAAGGAGCGGGGAATTGCGTATTCCACCTTCAGCATTGTGCAGATCGGCAAAGACAAGGACGTCTCCATCGTCCAGTTCGATAACCCGAACGTCATTATGCTGCGGCACGGAAGAAATTATGATTATCCCACCGAGGAGCTTTCCATTGGGGGAAAAAAGATTTTGCAGACGCATCTTACCGCCCAGGTAGGGGATGTGTTCATCCTGCTCAGCGACGGAACCATCCATGCCGGCATTGGAAGCTTTTTGAATTTTGGCTGGCAGAGGGATAATATCGTAGCTTTTGCGGAGGAACAGTACGCGGCCGGCATGTCGGCCAAGAGCCTGGCCGATTCCATCGGCGAAGCCTGCAACGGCCTCTATGAGGAAAAGCCGGGCGACGACACGACCATCGCCGTTGTCAAGGTGCGCGACCGCGTGCCGGTCAATCTCATTATTGGCCCGCCGGTTAACCCGGAGGATGACGAAGCGGTGATGAAACGGTTTTTTACCAGCGATGGGAAAAGGATCGTCTGCGGCGGGACTACGGCCACGATTGTGAGCCGTTATTTGAACAAGCCGATTGACGCGTCCATTGACTACATCGATCCGAAAATCCCGCCGACTGCCAAAATCGAGGGCGTGGATCTGGTGACCGAAGGAGTCATTACCATAGGGCGTGTTTTGGAAATATCGAAAAAATATGCGTCGGAAAAGGATTTTTCCACGAACTGGCGCGATAAAAAGGACGGCGCGTCGCTGATCTCCAAGCTCCTGTTTGAAGAAGCTACGGATATCCACTTCTTTGTGGGGCGCGCCAAGAACCCGGCACATCAGAACCCGAGCCTGCCGATCGATCTGAGCCTGAAACTGAGGCTGATCGAGGATCTGGCATCGAATCTGCGTGCTATGGGCAAAAATGTAGAGGTTTCCTTCTTCTAGAAGGGTTCCTTTGGCAGAAAGTAAATGCAAAAGAATAGGAAAGGATAATTATGAGAAAGTTTGATACCAATGTTCAGGTTTTAAAGTACGATGTGCTCAAGGAAGTTTCCAATGTAATCTTTGATGAGAAGGGTCCGCAGGGTTATCTGGAGATTCCCAAAAAAATTGTGCCTGGGCCGGTTGCAACTATGCGCTGCTGCATTTACAAAGAACGGGCCATTGTCGAAGAACGCATTAAGCTGGCACTGGGCGGAAATAAGGAGAATCCCAATGTCATTGAAGTGTTAAACATCGCCTGCGACGAATGTCCGGTCAACCACTACACCGTAGGCGAGTCCTGCCGCGGCTGCATTGCGCACCGCTGCATGAATGTGTGCCCGGTCGGCGCAATCTCCATTGATTCGCACCAGCATGCGAAAATTGACCAGGATAAGTGCATTGAATGCGGGCGCTGTGCAGGGGTCTGCCCCTTCTCGGCGATTTCCAAGTCCAGCCGACCCTGCGAAAAATCGTGCAAGATCGGCGCAATCTCCATGGATGAGAACAAAAAGGCCAAGATCGACAATGAAAAGTGCATTTCCTGCGGCGCCTGTGTGTATCAGTGCCCGTTCGGCGCGATTGTAGACAAGTCCTTCATTTCAGACGTCATCAAAATGCTCAAGGAATCGGAGAACAATACCAAGTATAAGGTTTATGCAACCATTGCTCCTTCGATTGCGAGCCAGTACAGCGACGTCAAGATCGGACAGGTCGTGACCGGCATCAAAAAGCTCGGATTTGCGGACGTCATTGAGACGGCGCTGGGAGCTGATATTGTGGCGGACAGCGAAGCGCGTGAGCTGGCGGAAAAAGGCACTTTAACTTCGTCCTGCTGTCCGGCGTTTGTTTATTATATCAAAAAGAGCTTTCCCAAGCTCGAACCTTATATTTCGCATAACCTTTCGCCGATGGGAGCGGTGGGCCGGTTCATTAAGCAGGTCGATCCGACGGCAAAGGTCGTATTCATCGGGCCGTGCACGGCGAAGAAAATGGAGTTTCAGGAGGAACGCGTCCGGCCTTATATTGACTGCGTGATTACCTTTGAAGAGCTGCAGGCGCTCTTGGACAGCCGTGAGATTGACCTGGAGAATTTAGAAGAGTCCCAGCTTGACAACGCTTCGTTCTATGGACGTATATTTGCGCGCAGCGGCGGCGTAACAGCTGCTGTGGAGGAGGCATTGAAGGAAAACAACATTTCCGATGAGGAATTCTCCTTCTGTCCGGTTTCCTGTAATGGAATTGAAGAGTGCAAGGTAGCGCTGTTAAAACTGCAAAAAGGCGTCCTGAAAGAAAACTTTATTGAAGGAATGGCATGTGTCGGCGGGTGTATCGGCGGCGCGGCATGTCTGACGCATGAACCCAAGAACAAAAATGAGATCGACAAGTATGGACGCGAGTCCATGGAAAAGACAATTTCCGGGGCAATTAAGGTTGTCGAACTTGCACAGAGGGAAATCAAAGAAAAAGAATAAACTTGCTAAAAAAGGACTTTCTCATGTTGAGAAAGCCCTTTTTTTATGCCATTTGCAAATGTTTTGGCGTGCAAAGGTTTCGCCGCTTGCAAGCGGCGGTTATACCCCGCGCCGCCTTTGGCGGCTGGGGACCCCTGAAGGGCCTTTCTCACGCGAGAAAGGCCCTTCACCCAAAGAACGCCTACGAGGGCCGCCCCCCCCCTCAAGACTCCCCTTCGCGCCAACCATGCCAAGCTAACCACGACCTGCTTTTTTTGCCCCTCCTCCCTCTCCCCCCCCTTCCTCCTCCACCTGCACGCCCCCCACCCC
>CALYAR010000251.1 GCA_944393585.1 uncultured Clostridia bacterium
GAAGGGTTGTTGTTCCGGCACAGGGAAGGCCGTAAAAGACGATTTTCATTTTCTCAATCCTTCCTTATAGCAAAGATGCCTGTCAAATGGACCCACGCGGAAATCCACTTTGTCAAGTGGAGTGTTGAATGAAAAAGGGGACTCGATATCGATGCAGTTCCCACAAATATAAATTTTTCCGTTTGCATAATACAAATTGTTGATTCCAGCACCGCACATTCCGCCGTACATAGTACAGTCATACCCGCCGGTTCGAACATTTAGCCTTGCGGCTGCTTTTTTTATGAATTGCCGGAATTCTTCCATGGTGATGCCGTATTGCCCGATCATTCGTGAAAAAGTTATTCGGCTGTCAAAGCGTTCAAAAAATACAATCGTTTCTTCGGCGTGATCCAGAACTTCCCTACCTACCGTACAGTTCATGGGAGGATATTTTCCGTTGATTTTTTTAGAAAGTTCAATGGCTGACATGACAGAGTCGAACGAACCGCAGCGCAGCGCGTCATGGACGCTTTTGATTCCATCGATGGAAAATCCAACGCTTACGCCATGCGTTTTGAAAAAACGCAAGTTGTCCTCGGTGACCAAGAGCCCGTTCGTTATGGTATATGCAGAGATGGTCCCGCTTTTTAAATCATCTTGAATGTATAAGATGTATTCTTTTAAATTATCGTAATCCAACAGCGGTTCACCATTTCCCACAAACCCTATTTTGAACGAGCAGATTCCATGCTTTCTGATATGCGACTTGATATTGTCCAGAATTTGATAAACATTCATATCGCATGCTTGAATATGGGCTTTTTTTTCGTGAAAATGGCAGTACCTGCAATTGAGATTGCAACGGTTATTGATTGAAATACAGACCCTCGTTACCATCTTTTTTCTCCTGCTATTTTGAACGGCTGCCGCTGCTTCCAAAAGGCTTGCCTTTCTCTCTGCCGGATTCCAGATAATCGTTGTAGTGATCTGCGGCATTCTTTCCGTCGATATCAACGATTTTTGTATCCGCTCCCGCGTCGATAAGGATGTCTCTGCATTTGAGGAATCCCCAGTGACAAGCCTTAATCAGGGCGGTAAATCCGTTTGCGTCCTGCTGATTGATACTGGTTCGCTTATCCTGGCACAAGGCACTTACAAAACGCTCTTTGCCATCCCATGCAGCTATCATCAACGGCATATTGCCTTCATTTTTTTGCCGGACCTTTCCCGCATCATGTGGATTTCGGCTACCAACATTGGGGTTTGCGGCGCACTCCTGGAGAAGAAATAAAAACATGTCGAATTCATTCATCTGAATCGCATGGGAAATTGGCGGAAAATAGCGCCTGTTGCAATCCCGCTTGTTGACATCTGCACCATGCTTGATAAGCCACCGGATCTTTGCTTTTCTCTGCTCGATAGGCGGCTTTCTATTTCGAACAGCAGAAATAATGAGTGTATTGCCATCGGGAAGATATGCGTTTATTTCCTCCGGGCCAGGAGCCGCAATATGATCATAGCAATCGGCAAAATAATCTTTCAACTCGATCAGAGAAGTCATATTCACCAAATCTTGTTTTGTAAACATATATTCTCTGAGATGCAGGGCTGAAACGGAATCATCGCCTTTTAAATAGGCGGAATAATCGGCATCTTCGGTGAGAATATCAACCTTGCATCCATATCTGTTTACAGCTTCCCGTGCGATATGAATGATTTTGCAATCGTTGTTATCATCTGGGCTATCACCGGTATATTCCATCAAGAGCGTTTGATCTCCATAGCCGATGCTGCGGATGATCTCCCACGCTTTACGGCCCAGTGTGCCGGAATTTTTGTTCTTAATGTTGCCTAACTCATCAATTACAATTTTAGGAATGATAACTTTACTGTATTCTTTGCTCAGCTCATCAATTAACTGTGTGTTTTTCAACAGTGCGGAGGTATCGGGAATTGCAATCTTATCGCCACGCAGAAATTGCTGAATTTGAATCTCGGACATTTTGAATGCTTTGCAATACTCTTCGGCAAAGATTCGCAGTGTTTTGTAGCTGGTTTTTCCGGCCTCAACTCTGGAAATAGTTGATTTGTTTGATACGCTGAGCCTACTGGCCATTTCTGCTTGGGTCAAGTCATTCTTCTCACGAAGCTCTTTTAATCTTCTGGCAAGAAAGGTAATATCTTTTTCATTGGTCATTATAGTCACCTCCTCAGAATATGGGTGGAAGAAGACCACGAAATTGCGGTCGTTGGTTTAAGCTTATTGTACTAAAATGTTGCAAAAAATCAATTTAAAATCTGTTTTTTGCAACTCGCGACAAGTGTTTGCAACGTTGGTGAGGATAAGAGTTTAAAATGCAACTTCTGATATTGTTTGTGCAACAAGTTTCAGGTAAAGCAGTAAGCCTCATAGTCATCGCCGCAGGTCTGGTGGATGAATTGAATCCCAATACGGCCGGTTTTGCGGCAGAAAAAACCAGATCGGACTGTATATGCAGAAAGGGAGGGTGTATCTTGGCATAACCTTTTTTCCGAAACAAATATTCGGTTATATAAGCAGGCATACAAAAATCCCCGATGGAAACCCATCGGGGATTTTTGCTGTTATGGGAAAGGTAAAATCAGGCTTACAAATCATCCACCAGCGCGGTGCTCTTGGCGTAGGCGGTGCTTTTTGCCTCGAAGAAATCGGTCTTCACCATGTTGGCGTTGGAGTACTGGCTCACCCAGCTCATGGAGGCGGGCTCGGTCTGGTTGTCCTCAAAGAGGGGCCCGAAGCCGAGACCGGTCCAGCGCAGGTTGCCCAGATACCGGATGTAGTCGGTGACCATCTGCTTGGTCAGGCCGGGAATGGCGTCGCCGATCACGTAATGGCCCCAGGCGATCTCCTGCCGCACGCCCTCCTCCAGCATTTCCTTCAGCACCTGCACATTCTCGGGGCTGAACAGCTCCGGCTCCTCCTTCTGCAATTCCAGCAGAATGTTCCGGAACAGCCACAGATGGGTGTTCTCGTCCCGGTTGATGTAGCGGATCTCCTGGGCCGAGCCGGGCATCTTGCCGTTGCGGGCCAG
>CALYAR010000252.1 GCA_944393585.1 uncultured Clostridia bacterium
CAGCTTCAGATCTATAACCGCAGGGATTACAATCAGTTCCCTATGAGACCTTTGGGGTGGAAATCACCGCAGACTATCCTAAGGGAATTTATTACTTGGGGTGTAACATATGTTTGACAAACCTACAGAATTGAAAAAAGCATGATTTTGTCTTATCCGGCAGCTGTAAATGGAGATTCGGCTCAATTCGTCGATTATTTTGAGTGATCCAATCGATTTTTGTGTGCAAATTCACAAATTAGCAGAATGGATACGATTTTTCATAAAAAAGGTATTGCACCGCTGTGCCCAATTAAAGTATAATAAAATTGCATTCGGTTATTTATGATATGAAATATATCGATTCAAAATGACACAGATGAAAAATTTAAGGAGGATGGCAATGTTTGAATTGGAACATGTAAAAGCAGAGGATCGAGAAGTGTTTGATGCAATCCAAGCGGAATTGAACCGTCAGCGGAATAAAATCGAACTGATCGCCTCTGAGAATTTTGTAAGCCCAGCAGTCATGGAGGCAATGGGAACTCCCCTTACCAATAAATACGCGGAAGGCTATCCGGGAAAACGCTATTACGGCGGTTGTGAGTGTGTTGATGTTGTTGAGAATTTGGCAATTGAGCGGGCAAAGGAGCTCTTTGGTGCTGATCATGCCAATGTACAGCCGCATTCTGGCGCCCAGGCAAATATGGCGGTGTTTTTTGCCGTCTTAAATCCGGGTGATACGGTTTTGGGAATGAATCTGGCGCATGGCGGACATTTAAGCCATGGAAGTCCGGTTAATATTTCGGGAAAATATTATAATATTGTCCCCTATGGAGTCAGCGAGGAAACGCAGACAATTGATTACGATGAAGTGGAGCGTTTGGCCAAAGAGCATCAGCCGAAGCTGATTTTAGCAGGAGCAAGTGCATATCCCAGAAAGATTGACTTCAAGCGTTTTTCTGAGATTGCCAAGCAAGTAGGCGCATATTTGATGGTCGATATGGCTCACATTGCCGGACTGGTTGCGGCAGGCGAACACGAAAGTCCCGTTCCTTATGCGGATTTTGTAACCACTACTACGCATAAGACGCTGCGCGGACCGCGCGGAGGCCTGATTTTGTGCAAGGAAGAATATAAGGATTTGATCAATAAGGCGGTTTTCCCCGGCATCCAGGGAGGCCCGTTAATGCATATCATCGCATCCAAAGCGGTATGCCTGAAAGAAGCTTTGACTCCGGAATTTAAAGAGTATCAGAAACAGATTGTAAAAAATGCCCGCGCGCTGGCAGAAGGTTTAGCGCAGAGCGGCGTTTCCATGGTATCGGGCGGGACAGATAACCATTTGATCTTGATCGATTTGACAAAAGAAGAGATCTCTGGTAAGAAATTAACCGACCGTTTGGATGAGGTCAATATTACAGTAAATAAAAATGCGATCCCGTTTGACCGGCGCAAGCCTTATTATGCCAGCGGGGTTCGGATTGGCACGCCTGCTGTGACATCGCGCGGATTCCAGGAGGAAGACATGTATGAAATTGCTGCGCTCATTAAACTGGCGATTTCTGATTTTGAGGAGAAAAAAGAGGAAATCACAGCCCGCGTTGCGGCTTTGTGCAGCAAGCACCCCTTGTATGCTGAATAATTGCCGAAAAGACTGAATTTATCATCCATAGCCTGATTGAAGTGCTGAACAGGAGGAAAAATCTGTTATATCAGAAAGCATGGCATCTTTTCACAAGATTTCGGTCAATTTCAATAAAATTATTGTTGAAAAAGAAAATAATCTTGACAGCAGTTTTCAAAGCAGGTAAAATATTATGTTGTGTAACAAATGTTTGAAGTTATTTTAATGTTGGAGTTTAAATAGTGAAAATGTAATTTTTGAAGTTGGGAGGTGAATAAAGATTAACGATATATTAACAATTGTTTTATCAATTCTTGCTGCGTTAGTAGTAATTGCGGTAGTAGCATATATATTCTTCCGTCTGGGAATTTCCTATCGGAAAAAAATTGGTGAAGCGGAAATTGGAAGTGCAGAAGAAGAGGCCATGCGCATTTTGGACGAAGCCCGGAAGGATGCCGAGGACAAAAAGCGTGAAGTTATGTTAGAAGCAAAAGAAGAAAATCATAAAATACGCATTGAATTTGATAAGGAAATGAAGGAAAGGCGTTCTGAACTTTCGCGTCAGGAGCGCAGAAATCAGCAAAAAGAAGAAAATTTAGATCGTAAAGTGGAAGCACTGGACAAGAAAGATGAACTCATTAGCAAAAAATTAAAACAACTTCAAACAAAAGAAGACACAATCGATCAAATCAAAGAAGAGCAAATGAAAAAGCTGGAGGAACTATCGGGCTACACAGTAGAAGAGGCAAAAACCTTTTTGCTCGACAGCCTGACAAGTCAAATCCAGCATGAGGCTGCAAAACGGGTCAAAGAGGCAGAAGACGAAGCAAAAGAAGAATCTGTGAAACGAGCCCGGAACATTGTAGGACTGGCAATTCAAAAAGTTGCTGCCGACCATGCAACAGAGACGACCGTTTCAGTTGTAAACCTGCCGAATGATGAAATGAAGGGCCGTATCATCGGCCGGGAAGGCAGAAATATTCGGACATTGGAAACTCTGACGGGAATCGAGCTGATCATCGACGATACGCCAGAAGCGGTAATTGTATCAGGATTTGATCCGATCCGCCGTGAAATTGCACGCAGAGTGCTGGAAAAGCTCATTGTAGATGGCAGAATTCATCCTGCCCGCATTGAGGAAACGGTGGAATCGGTTAAGCGTGAAATTGAAAATGATATTAAAGAAGAGGGCGAGAACGCTACATTTGAGACAGGTGTACATGGACTTCATCCAGAACTGATTAAGTTTTTGGGCAAACTGAAGTACCGTACCAGTTATGGACAGAATGTGCTCAAGCATTCCATTGAAGTATCTCATTTGGCTGGTGTAATGGCAGGTGAGCTCGGCGTTGATATTGCTTTGGCAAAGCGCAGCGGCCTGCTGCATGACATCGGGAAAGCGGTAGATCATGAAATCGAGGGTTCCCATGTTACAATCGGTGCAGATATTGCAAAGAAATACAAAGAAAACAAGGATGTCGTACATGCTATTTTAGCCCATCATGGCGACATTGAGCCAGAGACCGTCGTAGCGGTACTGGTTCAGGCTGCTGATGCCATTTCTGCTGCCCGTCCGGGAGCAAGACGCGAAAACATTGAGAACTACATCAAGCGCCTGGAGAAGCTGGAGGAAATTGCAAATTCGTTCAGCGGAGTGGAAAAGTCCTATGCAATTCAGGCTGGGCGCGAAATTCGCATTATGGTAAAGCCGGAGGATATCAAAGACGACACGATGCCTTTAATTGCGCGTAATGTCGTAAAGCGGGTAGAAGAGGAATTGGAGTATCCTGGGCAGATTAAGGTCAGTGTCATCCGGGAAACGCGTTCGGTTGATTACGCAAAGTAAGAAGACCGTGCGGGGAAGGATGATTGGAATTGAGGATAAGGACAAGGATGAGTATCTTTGTCCTTATTTGATTGTTGGGGAGGATTTTATGAAAATACTTGCAATCGGGGATATTGTGGGAAGATGCGGCAGAAATGCTTTGACTTTTCACCTTCCGGAGCTGCTTGATCAATATAAACCCGATTTTATTATAGCAAATGGAGAAAATGCCTCGCATGGCAGAGGATTAAATGAAGAAAGTGCCCAGACGCTGTTTGACTGCGGGATCGACGTCATTACAATGGGTAATCATACCTTTGGAAACCGGGAGATTCATAATCTGCTGCGCTATGAAAAGAGGATTATCCGTCCCATTAATTATCCCAGGGGCACGGTTGGAAACGGTTATGGGGTATATGAAAAAAATGGGATAAAAATTGCTGTCATCAATGCGTTGGGGCGTGTTTACATGGATCCGATGGACTCTCCTTTTACATCCGTGGCAGATGTGTTAGGGGAAATCAAGGAATCGACGGACGTAATTTTAGTGGATTTTCACGCGGAAGCAACGAGCGAAAAGATCGCATTTTCCTGGTATTTTGACGGAATGGTAAGTGCTGTTTTCGGAACGCATACCCATGTCCAAACTGCGGATGAAAGGATTTCGAACAAAGGGACCGCATATATCACTGATTTGGGAATGACCGGAGCTTTTTATTCTGTCCTTGGCATGGAGCGTAAGGTTATCATTGACCGATTTGTGACGGGAATTCCATCGAAATTTGAGCTGGCAGATGGAATGGCGCAAATCAATGCCGCCTTGTTTACCATTGACGAAACGACCGGAAAATCCACGCAAATTGAGCGGATTTTTATGAAATATTAAAGGGGCGTACCGCCTTGGAAGAGGCCTGGAAAACTTGACGCGGAGCGGCAAAAAGTGTACAATAAATAAAATGAGCAACTGTGTATTTTAACGATCTATCCGCTGTTTGACGGATAGAATAATTTGGGAGTAATTATGTGGGTTTGTGACCAATGGAAAGACTATGAATTAATCGACGCACGTGCGGGTGAAAAATTAGAGCGTTGGGGAAATATTATTCTGCGCAGGCCGGACCCTACTGCGATCTGGAATGAAGAGAGTGCGCCGGCCAAACTCTGGAATTGCGCAGACGCTGTATATCATAGAAGCAGCAGCGGCGGCGGATCATGGGAATATAAGAAAAAACTGCCGCAGCAATGGGATATTTCCTATCGGGAATTGAAATTTCACATTAAGACAATGGGCTTTAAGCATACGGGCCTATTTCCGGAACAGGCGGTTAATTGGGATTGGTGTTCCCATTTAATTCGAACCAGCGGGCGGGAGATTCGAGTGTTGAATTTGTTTGCCTATACGGGGGGCGCCAGTGCAGCAGCCTGTGCGGCGGGAGCCAGTGTTGTTCATGTAGACGCTGCTAAAGGGATGGTAGCCTGGGCGAAAGAGAATGTCGCCGCGTCATGTCCTAAGGGAGCAAAGATCCGGTATTTGGTCGATGATGTCACAAAACTGGTATTGCGTGAAATCCGCCGGGGAAACCAGTATGATGCGATCATTATGGACCCGCCTTCCTATGGAAGAGGACCGTCCGGGGAAGTGTGGAAAGTGGAAGAGGGACTCTATCCTTTGGTGACGGAATGCGTAAAGCTGCTCTCACCCAATCCGCTGTTTTTCCTGATTAATTCTTATACAGCCGGCCTGTCTCCTTCTGCCGTTTCCAATGTATTGCAGTTTTCTGTAAAAAAGAGGTTCGGAGGAAGGGTGACGGCGGATGAAGTTGGACTGCGCATGAGTTCCAACGGTCTTTTCTTTCCATGCGGTACCGCTGGAAGATGGGAAACGGACAAAAGATGATATTGATAGGTTCGGAGCGATAACAAACATGATTGAGATAAAAAATTTAAGTTTCCATTATGATTCAGAAGAGGAGATTCTCAAAGAGGATGTATTGCGGGATGTATCTTTGACAATTCCAGATGGGGAATTTGTCGCAGTTCTGGGGCATAATGGATGTGGGAAATCAACGCTGGCCAAACATTTGAACGCAATTTTAACTCCCAGCGACGGCAGCGTGATCATTGATGGAATGGACACGAAAGAAGAAAACCTGCTTTTGAAAATACGGCAGACGGTTGGAATGGTATTTCAGAATCCGGATAATCAGATCGTAGCAACGATTGTGGAGGATGATGTGGCGTTTGCGCCGGAAAACCTCGGTGTTCCGCCGAAAGAAATCCGCGAGCGCGTGGATTGGGCGCTCAAAAGCGTGGGCATGTATGAATTCCGTGACAAAGCGCCGCATACGCTGTCCGGCGGTCAGAAACAGCGTGTTGCCATTGCAGGCGTGCTTGCTATGCTGCCAAAGTACATTGTGCTGGACGAGCCAACGGCTATGCTGGACCCGTTTGGAAGGCAGGAAGTAATGAGGACAATCCAGACGCTCAACCGGGAATACCATATGACGGTTATATTGATTACGCATTATATGGACGAGGCTGCAAAAGCTCAGCGGGTCATTGTGATGGATCATGGAAATGTCGTGAAAGATGCCGGGCCGCGGGAAGTCTTTTCTGATGTGGAGGGAATCCGGGCACTGGGGCTGGATGTGCCGCAGGCGACGGAGCTGATGTATGAATTGAAAAAAGCCGGAATTCCGGTTCGTTCCGATATTTTGGACACGGATGAATGTATTGAAGCGCTGCTCAAAGCAATCTAGCTTTCAGGCCTGCAAAATTGACAGATTACCCATGAAAGGAATCGCACAACATGATAGATTTGAAACATGTGAGTTACGTTTATCAAACCGGTACGCCGTTTGAAAGCGCCGCTTTGAATGATGTAAACCTTCACATTGATAAAAATACATTTACTGGACTGATCGGTCATACCGGCAGCGGCAAGTCCACTTTGATCCAGCATTTGAATGCGCTTTTAAAGCCGACAAGCGGTCAGATTATCATTGACGGGACTGATATTACAGATCCCAACGTGAATTTGCGCGAGGTAAGAAAAAAGGTGGGATTGGTATTCCAATATCCGGAACATCAGCTTTTTGAGGAGACCGTCTATAAAGATATTGCTTTCGGCCCAAGAAATTTGGGACTTACGGAAGACGAAATCAAAGAAAGGGTGTATGAGGCCATCGAAATCGTCGGCATTGACGAATCACAGCTCGAACGCTCACCGTTCGATATTTCGGGCGGTCAAAAAAGGCGGGTAGCGATTGCCGGCGTTTTGGCTATGAAACCATCGGTTCTTGTATTGGACGAGCCCACTGCGGGGCTGGATCCAGCCGGCAGAGATGAAATTCTTGATAAAATCCGCGGCCTGCACCAGCGGTTTGACATGACGGTCATTTTAGTATCTCACAGCATGGAGGACGTCGCACGGATTGCAGATCATATCATTGTCATGGATCATGGCAGAGTGGCTTTTTACGATTCGGTTAATGAAGTCTTTTCCCATGCGCAGGAGCTTCGGCAAATTGGATTAAATGTACCGCAGGTGACGGAGATTATGCGTGGATTGAAAAAGAAGGGTTATCCGGTCGATATCCGAATTCATACGGTTGAAGCGGCAAAAGCGGAAATTTTAAGATTATTTCAAGAGAAAAAACTGGGGGAGCGGCAATGCTGAAAGATATTACACTTGGACAATATTATCCGGTCAAATCCCCTTTGCATAAGCTGGACCCAAGAGTGAAAATTTTGCTGGTATTTGCATTTATCATCTTACTGTTTTTTGTCCAGAATTTTGTTGGCTATGCAGTATTTGCATTGTTTACCGGCATTGTGATCAAGCTTTCACGCGTTCCGATGAAATTCATGTTAAAAGGGCTTAAACCGTTGTTTTTTATCATGATTTTTACGGCAGTTCTGAACCTGTTTATGGTGCAGGGGGAGCATGTTATGTTCCGCATTTGGAAACTGACTGCCACCTATGAGGGCCTGCGTACAGCTGTTTTTATGATTTTGCGCTTGGTTTTTCTCATTATGGGAACGTCGCTTCTGACTTTGACTACGACGCCGCTGGCTTTGACGGATGGAATTGAGAGTCTGTTGAGACCGTTTCGCAAAATTGGATTACCGGCGCACGAACTGGCGATGATGATGTCAATTGCAATTCGGTTTATTCCGACTCTTTTGGAGGAAACCAATAAAATTATGCAGGCACAGGCTGCGCGTGGTTCTGATTTTGAAACAGGCAGCCTGATCAAACGGGCAAAGGCTTTGATTCCCATTCTGATTCCGCTTTTCGTCAGTGCATTTCGCAGGGCAGATGAATTGGCTGTCGCAATGGAATGCCGGTGTTACAATGGGGGGGAGAACCGCACACGGATGCGGGAATTAAAAATGCACGCCAATGATGCGGTCGCTTCTGTGATTGTAGCTGCTTTGATCGGAACTATAATATTTACCAATCTTTTTCCGCTGTTCTCTCAATTTGCACTTTAAATGGAAAAGGCGGCTAAGGAGGCAAGATGAAGAATATACTGCTCAAGCTAAGTTACGATGGAAGCCGCTATCATGGCTGGCAGATCCAGAAAAATGCGAACAGTGTATGTGCAGAGGTGACGAAGGCAATTCGGGCCCTGACAAAAGAAAAGGAAGTCACTGTTATTGGCGCTTCCCGAACAGACGCGGGAGTACATGCCGTTGAATATGTCTGTAACTTTCGGACAGCAAGTACGATTCCGCCGCAGCGGTTTAAATATGCACTCAATACGCAGCTGCCATATGATATCGTCTGTCATGATTCTTACGAAGTAGAAGAGGCATTTCACTCCATCAATGATACACTGAAAAAGACTTATCGTTATGTGATTTCAAATGGGGAGTTTGCAATTCCGTTTGAGCGCAATTATGCCTGGCATTACGCCCACAAACTGGATGAGACCAAAATGCAGAGAGCTGCCGCTTATTTCGTTGGAACGCATGATTTTGCGGCCTTTTGTTCATCCGACACAACAACGCTGACAACAGTGCGTACGATTACAGAACTCAAAGTCGAACGGAAAGGTAATCACATCATGATCGACGTGACGGGAAATGGTTTTTTGTACAATATGGTTCGGATTATTACCGGAACCTTAGTGGAAGTAGGTTTGGGAAAACGAATTCCGGAAGAAATGAAGACACTGATTGAAGAAAGAGACCGTACAAAGGCTGGTATGACAGCGCCGCCGTATGGACTATATTTGGTGAAGGTTTATGTAAAGGGATCGGAGTGATCGTAATTGGGCAAAATATTAGAATTCAAACAGGTGAATGAATCAGAAGAGAATGACAATCAAAAACCGCCGAAAAAAGGCGGTATGACCCCGTTTATTTTGATTTGTCTTTTGGTGCTGATTATCATTATGAGCCTATTGGTATTTAAAGATGATTTGATAAATCTGCTTCCTTCCAATGACGAGGCAGAACCTGCTGCGGAGACAGTATCGCCTTCTGCTTCCGCAAGCCCTTCTCCGGAAGGAACAGTTTCAGCGGATTCTTCCATTGCCGTACCATCAGAAAGTGAAACAAATACGGCAGAATCAATTTTGAATTTGCAGAAAGAGTTATCGTTGGAGTCTACTGCAGAAAATCAGTTTTTGGAATATCAAAATGGCTTTCTTTGCGTGAATTCGACTGAAGTCATTTACTATGATTCCAGTGGAGAAAAGAAGTCCTCTTATCCGCTGAATATGCCGGATCCGATTGTAGCGGTAAATGGGAAATACATTGCAGTAGGATCCAGGGGGTCCAGTGAGCTCATCCTTTTAAACGATATGCAGCTGCAGCGAAAAGAAACATTCCCGTCTAATTTAACAGCTGTTGATATCACGGAAAAAGGGGAGTATGCAGTTGTTTGTGAAGATGAAAGTTATAAAAACCGGTTGATTGTAAAAAATTCGGCAGGAGAAGAGCTGTTTGTATGGCTGTCAGCTGACGGCTATATCACGGCAGTGAATTTTTCAAAAAGCGGCCGAAATATAGCAGTTTCGACGTTAAATACCACCGATCAAATTGCTTCTGAAATTCTGATGTTTGATATTTATGAAACGGAACCTCTTGTCCGCCAAAAATTTGCAGATGAAATGGTAATTTCGCTGCAAATAACCGATGACCAGTCAATAATGGCAATCTTTGAGCAAAAGGCCCGCGTCATCGATAAAGAGGGAAATCAAGTGCGGGAGTATGATTTTCAGGGAATGGAGCTTACATCCTACGCCTGGGACAAAGAAGGCAATCTGGTGCTTGCTTTTTGGAACAATAGCGGCGGAAGAGTTACGATTTTAAACTCATTCGATGAAAAATTAGAAGAAAACGTTTTTACAGCTGCAACTGAGGTTGAATTAACATCACTTTGCGGAGACCGTATTGTACTGTCGTTTGCTAACCAGATTTATGTTTTAGGTTTGGATGCAGCATCAATTTTTAATACTGCTCTTCCGCAAGATGCTTCCGTGGAAAATGTTTTGGTTTTCAATTCTGGGAAACAGGCGTTGGCAGCGAAAAAAACAGCAGCGTATATTTTGGGCTTGGAATAAGGGAGGATACTTGTGATCGTTGATATTATTGCTTTGGTCGTATTGGTCTTTTGCTGTTTGAATGGAATGCGGCAGGGCTTCTTTCGAATCCTGTTTCGGACGTTTTCCTTCCTTACGGCCATAATTTTAATGCTGTTATTGTATAAGCCTTTGTATCAATTCGCTCTTAGATTGGATTTTGTTCACAACATAGAGCTGAGTGTCTCAAATAATGTGGAAAAGTATGTTTCTGAGCATATTGACGGTTCGCTGAACAATGTCAATGATGCAATTGACTCGATGGGCTTTCCAGATTATATCGGTAATGCACTCAAAGACAGTGCGGAAGGAATGCATGAATTATATGGTCAGAATACAACAGAACTGATTTCTGATATAATCTCTAATTTTACGATGCAGATTGCATTTGGAATTATCCTGTTTATTTTGATTTTATTGCTAATTAATTTGATCTCCTGGATCACGGGCCTGATTGCAAAATTACCGGTTATTCATACGGCAAATAAGCTGCTTGGCGGCATTTTGGGGCTTGTAAACGGCTTTATTATTTTGTACATTGCAGCTTTTATGATTATGGTTCTGCCGTTTGGGTTTTTTATGCAGATTCAAACCTATATTGACGGTACCATCTTTAAAACATTGATCTATGACAACAATATTCTCTTTAAGCTTTTGGGATTTATTAAAACAGAACCAACAATGCCGGGAAATATTGTATCCATCCGATAAAAATGGGTATTCATTTGCCATTGGGCCATATTACAGGAACGTTAAAGTTTGTTTACAAATTTAAGATTTCCTCCAATTTTAATTCCATTTCTGTTATACTTGACACAGAGTTAAATTTGGAGGATTTCTTATGAAAAAAAGAGTAATTAGAATAATCTGTGTTTTATTGAGTGTCTGTACCATGTTTTTGTCAACGGAAAATGTTTTGGCAGCAGACAATACACCGGAGCTCATGGAGAATATCCAGATCAGCATTAATTCCAAAGAGTTTGACAGTGTTCCCATTGTATACAACAATAGTATCTATATCAAAATCAGCGACCTTGTACCCTGGATCAGTATGGAGGCCTATTACGATGTCGATGAAAAGAAATTGTATCTGGACAATTTCGCCAATTCAAATTCTTTCAATGAATCTGTCGTTATGACAATTGGGGATTACCCTATTACGATGAGCAGTTTTAATTCATTTGCAAAATGGCTTCGCTACAATTCCGGAATTTCCGATTTTTCCATTACCGGATTTACAAACTTTAAACAGTTTGTAGTGGACCAAATCATTGAAGCTGCAAGTGTCTATTACATAGCTCGTGTGAACGGACTGGAAATGACTTCGAAAAATTATACGGAACTGAAAGAACAGATTGCACTGGTCGCAGCAAACTTTGGAGGCAAAGAGGATTTTTATAGTTTTCTAAGCAATGAAGTCGGCATTTCCTATTTAGATTATTACTGCATTCAGGAATATTATTATTTTCGGGATATGGTAGTAGAGAAGCTGACGGAAGAAAGCAATGAGACAGCTTATCAGGAATATTACAATTCCCACATTACCCAATTTCAAAAAGAAAATATTCAAGTCAAACATATCCTGTTTCAGACAACGGATGAAAATGGAGTAATGCTTCCATATGCACAGAAAAAGGAGGTGGAAGAGCAGGCATTGGAGGTTTTAAACGGTATCCAAACCAACCAATATATTTTTGATAAGGCAATGTATCTTTTCTCGGACGATGCTGCAACCAGTACTGAAACAGCTGGTTTTCTCGCCACAGAAGACAGTGTACAGCCTGAATTTTGGGCAGGAATATCAGAAGCACCGGAAGGGGTAGTCGATTCCCTGATTGAAACCCAGTATGGATATCACATTGTCAAAGTGATGGAAAAACGGCAGCAGCTTCCCTACTATGAAGTTCGGGATGAGATTGAAGTAATCGTCAAAAATGACGGATTTCAGCAGCTTTTACAAGAGGGAATCAAGAAATTGGATATCACGGTTCAAGATGATTTAATTGAACGTTATACGATTTATTAATGAAGGAGCATACCATGAAAATTTTAAAAAAAGCAATTCCAGTAGTCCTTTGCGGGGCAATTCTATGGAGCACATCAGCTTTGGCTGAATACAAACAGTTTCCGGATGTAACCTCCGATCATCCATATTACAGTCAAATCAGCACCATTGCAAATTTAGGTGTTATTTCCGGCTATGATGACGGGAATTTTCATCCGCAGGATTCTCTAACCCGAGCCTCTTTTTCTACCATGATTGCCCTAGCCTTTTCTTTGGATTATGAAACGGGAGCAAATGAAAATATATTCTCTGATACAGTTACTCATTGGGGAAAAAAGTTTATCAATGCGGCATACCGGAACAATATCATCTCAGGAGACGGAACCGGCCGGTTTATGCCGGATGAGGACATAACTTATGAGCAGGCGGCACGAATTCTAGTCAGTGCTCTCGGGTATGATTCCGACGCAGCACAGTATGCCAAAGCGGGAGACTGGTCTTATCAATACATTGAACAGGCAAAAAAGCTGAATTTGTTCAGCGGTATAACCGCTTCAGACTATAAAGCTGTTATGAATCGGGGAGAAGCGAGTGTTATGATTTACAATTCCCTTCTGGTTCCGCTCAAGTAAAGATGATTATATGGATCAATGGAGCGTTTGGATCGGGGAAGACGCAAACAGCGTCGGAGCTGATCAGAAGATGCAGCCAGCTGTATTATTATGATCCGGAACAAATCGGGTATTTTTTAAGGAAGAATTTGCCGCAACCTATGCTTCCGCCAGATTTTCAGGATATTCCGCTGTGGCGGAACTTTAATTATGAAATATTATGCTCAATGGTAAAATCTTTCCAGGGAAATATTGTCGTTCCTATGACGATTACCAACCGTCAGTATTTTGATGAAATCATCGGCAGGCTGCGCAGCAATGGAATTGAAGTGAAACACTTTGTATTATACTTGCCTGCTTCTGCCATTCAAAAAAGGCTGCGCACCCGGCTGGAGGGGAAATCTTCCTGGGCGGCACAGCAAATTGAGCGTTGTATTTCTGCTTTTGACACGGACATTACGGAAGGAAAAATTGATACTGAAAATATGTCCATATGTGATGTTGCAGAAACGATTGCAAAAGAATGCGGAATAAAATTGGAAAAAGGTCGGCTGAACCCCTTTATGGGGTTTTGCTATCGGCAAAAAGTGAAATTGGCCAATACAAGATTTTTTTCGCAGCTATAAATTCAAATTAAAAACTTTACTAAAAAATATGCTCTGTGAATTCTTTTCAATATGTTTGCAGACGCAGATGAAAGCGAAAGCCTTTTCTTAGAAAAAAGCTGTGGGACGATACGATTCACCCTCAAATAAGAAAGTCTTTCGCTTGCTATTTTTCGCGAAATTATTCTGGAGCAGAAACGAAGTAAACCAGTAAATATACATACATATCCGCTCAAAAAATAGCTGCAGCGGCCGATTTTATGGTTTTGTGCATGGAGATAAATAAGAATAGAATGATTAGAATCTCGCTATGCTGATACGCTGCATAATTGCTTGTTTTTGTGACTAAAAATATCACAGCTCTTTTTTATGTAATGCTGCATAACGGAGGATATATTTGCCGTGAGGATGAAAATCAGTACTACGTGCGGATCAGGAAATAGATCCTTTGTCCAAACATATATCAAATTTCTGCTTTTTCGCGTCTTTTCTATGAACCCAAAAGTTTTGGGAAATGACCGCTTGACGGATAGACAGAATTTTCAAAAGAAATTTTGAAAACAGCAAAAACACTTTTCGTAGTGAAATGCAGGAAAGCGCCGCTTTTTGTGCTTTCACTGCGATTTTTTTCATGTGTAAACAAGAGCAAGGGAGGGGAATTTAGGAAAAATATTTGGTACAGCAGAACAGTTTGATTGGTATCCACCTCGTTATAGTGCAGAATTAGTTACAATTAATGGAATATATTTCCTTTGAGTCAAATAAAAACGGTTCTGGAGTCCCTGAATGGGACTCCAGAATGGGTGGCAAAGGCATTTGGTAATTTTGCCGTATTGGCTACCTGCCAGCCGGGACTGCCGAACTTGCCGGCTACAGCGCTGCTGTTCGTTTTATCGCTGGCGTAGATGGGTGGACAGGCTATTAGCTGTAGACTACGGGCTCATTTTGCAAATAAATCGATAAATTCCATTTGGGTGCATAAATCATCATCAAAAGTCATTTTTACTACCCAGGGTTTCATTTTTACCATTGATAAAAAATCGTTATACCCATAAGTTTTATCATAGTAATTAATGATTGCAGACAGCGCCATCCCATGGGTTCCAATGATAATGTTTTGATCTTTGTGTTCTTTAAGTATTTTTTTGAGTGCCAGAATATTTCTGTTTTGGAGCTCCGTTATGCTTTCATCTCCCGGAATCTTGAAATCCTTGTCCTCCCAGTATTTTTGAATAAAAGGGAAATAATCAGAATCACAATAATTGTCACTTATTGTTTCATGCTCTCTAAAATCGTCAATCAGCTTGATAGAAATACCGTTCTGATCTGCAAAGCTTGCAATAGTGTCAACAGCTCTTTTGTAGGGACTGGAGAAAGCAGCATCTATCTTTTTATCTTTTAAAAAATTTGTCACCAGAGAACAATCGCGAAGCCCCTTTTCTGTAAGCGGCCGAAGAAAAGGATTATGTATCGATGAATCTGATTGTGCATGTCTGATAAAATATACGGTAGTCATAAACGCTTTTCCTTTTTGGTTGTAAAGATGGATAATGGATTGGAATGATTAAAATTATACTATGATTCGCTTTGCTTTTCAAGTTTATGATGTGTCATTTGTAAGAAATCAGGAGAGGAGATGCAGCCCAATAAGTAATTTTTATTGGAAATAATACCCTAGCATACCAGAATAGAATATGAAAAAAAGCTCTCTTAAATCCGATTAAGAGAGCTTTTTTCTGTTTTACTCAGTTATTTTTCAATTGATATACTTCGCGTGCTTTTTCTGCAATCGCCTGGGCGTCCATTTCATACATCCGAAGCAATTCGGCCGGCTTGCCGCTTCTGCCGAAGACGTCGCGCGATCCGATCCGAGCCATATGGCAGGGCGCCTTTTCGCACAACACTTCTGCGACTGCACTTCCCAGACCGCCAATGATATTGTGCTCTTCTGCCGTTACAATAGCACCTGTTTCCTTTGACGCTTTTACAATGATTTCTTCGTCAATCGGTTTAATGGTAGCAATGTTGATGACTCTTGCCTTTATTCCTTCTTCTTCTAAAATTTTACGTGCTTTCAGCGCTTCGCCAACCATCAGGCCAGTTGCAATGAGGGAAACATCTGTGCCGGGAGCAAGTTCGTTTCCTTTGCCGATTTCGAACTGGTAGCTTTCATCATATATATCTTCCACTGCCAATCTTCCAAACCGCAGATAAACCGGCCCTACATGGTCAATCGCAGCTTTTACACAGAGTTTTGCTTCTGTATCATCTGCGGGATTTAAAATGACCATGCCCGGAATGGTGCGCATAAGCCCAATGTCTTCCAAACATTGATGAGTCGCTCCGTCTTCTCCGACCGAGATTCCCGCGTGGGTTGCTCCGATCTTAACATTTAGCTTTGGATATCCGACCGAGTTGCGGATCTGTTCAAAAGCCCGTCCAGCTGCAAACATGGCAAAAGAAGAGGCAAAAACAATTTTCCCGCAGGTTGCAAGCCCCGCAGCCGTGCTGATCATATTTGCTTCTGCAATTCCCATATTGAAGAAACGTTCGGGATATTTTTTCTTAAAAGTGGCAGTTTTTGTGGATTTAGACAAATCAGCGTCCAGTACAATGACACGTTCGTCCGCTCCGTATTCCGCCAGTGCATTTCCATAGGATTCTCTGGTAGCTACTTTTGCCATTATTTACAAGCCTCCAATTCTTTGATTTTAGCGTCCAGCTCGGCAATCGCCTGCTCGTATTGTTCCTGATTCGGAGCCATTCCGTGCCATTCATAGTTGTTTTCCATGAAAGACACGCCTTTTCCTTTGGTCGAATGCATTAGAATCATGGTAGGCTGTCCCTTGGTTTGTTCCGCTTCTGTTACGGCGGCGTCAATCTCATCAAAGTCATGAGCATTGATATGTATCACATGCCATCCAAATGCTTCGAACTTTTTGTCAATTGGAGTCGGGTTCATTACTTTGGTTATATCGCCGTCAATCTGAAGTCCATTAAAATCGATAAAAGCCGTAACATTGTCAAGCTTGTAATGTGCTGCAAACATAGCAGCCTCCCACACCTGCCCCTCTTCCAATTCGCCGTCTCCCAAAATGGAATAGACGCGGTAATCTTTATGGTCTATTTTAGCCGCCAGCGCCATGCCGTTGGCAGCACAGATCCCCTGACCCAATGAACCGGTAGACATGTCCACTCCGGGAACTCCCTTCATGTCGGGATGGCCCTGAAGATAACTGGAAGTCTGGCGGAAGGTTTTAACATCTTCTTTGGGGAAGTAACCTTTTTCCGCTAACACGCCATATAATGCCGGGGCACAATGACCTTTGGAAAGCACAAAGCGGTCCCGGTCCGGGTCTTTCGGATTTTTTGGATCAACGTTCATTTTGTAGAAATACAGATACGCCAGTACATCCGCAATGGAAAGCGATCCGCCTGGATGACCGGAAGAAGCACTGTAAACTGCATCGATCACATCTTTGCGGATGTTGTATGCACAAATGGAAAGCGAGTTTTTCAAATTATTGTCCATTTAGGGCAAATCCTCCTTTATATTTCGTATTTTCTATTGATAAGCTGGCTTTCGTGCTTGTCCTTAGAAAACGATTTTACATCTTTTTCATTATAACATATATGTATAAGCTTTTCCACAAAATTTTTGTGAAATATTTTATAAAACAACATAAAAATGTAATCTATTTGCATTTTTAAAACATTTTTCTAAATAAAAGCAATACAAATTGCAGCTGTAGATGCGGCGGCAAAATAAAGCCCGGCCGACGGCACAGTCTGCTTTTCATGTAAGAAACAGCCGTACAGTATAAGCTGAAAGAAATATTTGCAGAATGCCCTTTATGGAATAAGCGCGGATTCTATCCTTTTATTTTCTGGTTTGCGGGTTTTTTGGTACTGTTTCCATATCCAAAATTTTTTCAAAAAACTTTTGGCTGCTTTTTCCGTATGCACGATTAAAGCGTCCAATTTTATATAAATCGTCTCCAGGTTTGATTACATTGACTTTTTCCTCGCAGGAAAATGCTGCATAAAATCCCATTTCTTTTAAAACTTCTCTGGCAGGTTTGCAAATTCCTCCGAAAGGATATGCAAAACAGGTACTTTCCCTGCCGGTCGCTTTTAAAATTCTATCCTGCGTCTTTTGAAGATCCTCGGTCAAAAGTTTTTTATAGCTTTCCACATTTTCGCCGTCTTTGATTTTACACCCCATACGGCTGCCATTTGCTTTATGCATGTTGTAGGTATGATTTCCAATTTCCACCCACTCGCTGGCTGCTAATTCGGATACCTCGTCCCAGGTCATATAGGAATAATCCAAATTATGGTCATTTGCCTCTGTGAATTGATCAATATCCTTTCCTGTAACAAACACGATTGCGTGCATTTCGTGTTTTTGCAGCAGGGGATAAGCATAGGCATAGAAGCTTTCAAACCCATCGTCAAATGTAATCATAATGGATTTTTCAGGCAGAGGATCCCCATTCGAAGTAAAGCCGATCAGATCTTTAGCCGTAATTGTCTGATACCCTTGTTCTTTAATATAAATTAAGTCGTCTTCAAACTGCTCTGGAGAGATGGTATAGTCGTTTTGCAGTTTCTGTTTTGGCGAGATATGATGGTACATCACGACCGGAAGTTTCACAGATAAAGACTCATTGGCCCGAAAAGCCGCATGGACAGTTAGTCCTGCTGCTCCGATAAATGCCACAACAATAGCAAGCAGAAAAAGAAACTTTTTCTTTAATATAATAATCAAATTTTTCACTCCCAACTATTTGCTGCTGTTTCCATATTTATGAGTTAATCGGATCAAAAAGAAGGGTGTGATGAAAAAAATCCCGCCTATATTTCGGCGGGATTTGCGATTATTTCCCATTTAACAGGTCAATAATGCTCTTGTCATTGCGTTTTGTCACAGTAACGGCTCGTTTTCCAGCATTGGGCCGGTATTCGCAGACAAAGACATAAGGAGGCTCCAGATGAATGGGATGAAAACTGGCGGGATCTTCTTTCCAGCGTTTTACAGCTCTTTTTACACCGTCGTAAATGCGCTTGCGTGCAACGGTTGGATGAAAATGAATGGCTTCCCAGTTTCGTGCTTCATATTCTTCTGTTGTACATTCATCGCCGCTGCCCTCTTTGAGCCCTTCTTTTACCCATACGGTTTCAATACCTGGGATCAAAGCCTCAGCTTCTTTGGTAAAAGCTAGGTCTCCTGATCCAAAAATCGGCATAACTCCCAATTCACAGGCACACATTGCGATCTGCCCGAATTCACCTACGGAAATATCATTGATTCGAAGATCAATTACATTGTGTGATCCCGTATGAGGAATATGCGCCTTCGGCGTCCCTGCTTTTGCATGCTGCCCTACATGAAGCATGACATCAAAGCTGGAATCCAGAGCAAACGGCCATGGATCGGGAAACCCTCTCAAATACCGGGCCGCCGGATCCAGCTCCAAAAGTTGGATGCCGCCGTAGCCGTGGCCGTCGGCCACCCAAATATCATCCGCGCCTTCTTCTTTCAGAGCGGAGATTGCGGCGTTTACTTCAGCTGTCAGCAGCGATTTGGCAGTTTCATAATAACGGCTGTCCCAATAGATGTAATCGCGCGGATTGATCACACCCGCCACACCTTCCAGGTCAGTCATGATATATGCTTTCATAGAAAATCCCCCTTTGATTTGCTGGTATATAACTAAATTCCATTATAATGAATTAAATCGAAAAATTCAAGAAAACTACAGCAAATTTATTCCTTTTTACAACGATAAAAGATCAAAATAGGATAGTAAATCCAGGCCAATTATGGTATACTATTAACATCCTACAAAGCTAAGACAGTGTAAAACCACTATGGGAAAAGAAAAAAAGCCAGCACTGTAAAAATTCGCAGAAAGAACGGGGAGAAAAAATGCCTGTAAATATATTATTAGCTTTAATGGCCGCGGATATTGGCGGTGCGGAAACACATGTACTGGAACTTGCAAAGGGATTAAAAAAGAGAGGACTGCATCCAGTCATTGTATCGGCCGGGGGCACTTATGTCAAGGAATTTGAGGAGAATGGAATTCCCCATTATTTTGCCCCTTTGACCAGCAAGAATCCGGTTAATATGATTAAATCCTGTCTCATTATGAAACGCGTTATTCAAAAGGAGAAGATTGACGTTGTACATAGCCATGCGCGGATCCCTTCTTTTATTTTAGGAATCCTGCAGCACTTTTTGCGCTTTCCCTTTATTACAAGTGCACATGGTACGTTTAAAGTGACATGGCTTTTGCGTTTTTTGACCAATTGGGGCCAGCGGACGATTGCCGTCAGCGGAGACATTGGAGAATATTTGGAAAAAAACTATCATATTCCGAAAAAACATATTGTGATAAGCGTCAATGGAATCAATGTGGAACGTTTTTCGAGTGAAACGTCCTGTGAATCTGTTTTGCAGGAGTTTTCCCTGTCAGACGGCGAATTCCGGATTGTCCATATGAGCCGTCTGGATGACGATACAAAGGACGTGGCATTTGCCCTGCTGGAAGCGGTTAAACGGCTGAAGGTACAGATCCCGAATTTGAAACTGATGATAATCGGAAACGGAAAATACTACAATGAACTCAAGCGGGAAGTAGATCTGGCAAATGGATCGACGGAGCCCTTTGCCGTTATGACCGGTGCGCGGACAGATATTCCCGAGCTTTTGAATACGGCAGATTTATTTATCGGAATTGCACGGTCTGCACTGGAAGCAATGGCGTGTGAAAAAAATGTTATCTTAGCCGGCATCAGCGGATATCTTGGTTTACTGGAAGAAAGTAAATTAGAGGCTGCGGTTGCGACCAATTTTACATGCCGCGGAATGGGACAAACCACATCCGATCAGCTTTACCGGGATATTTTGTATTTTGCCAAGGAATTGCCGATGGAGGAAAAAGAGCGGCTTGGTCAATTTTCCCGAAAGGTCGTGATGGAAAACTACTCTTTGGACAAAATGGTGGAGGATGCAATACAAACTTATCGGGAAAGCTATTCCCGCTATAAAAAAATCAATGAATACCTCGTTTTGGGATACTATGGATTTTCCAACAGCGGAGACGACTCTCTTCTCAGTTCCATTGTAGCAGATCTCCGCTCTGCCTGTCCCGATGCGAAAATCTGTGTTTTATCGAGAAATTCCAGGAATACCAGAGAAGATTATGATGTTGCTGCCGTGAACCGTTTTCATCCTTTCTGCTTATGGAAGGAAATCCGAAACAGCAGAGTATTAATTGCCGGAAGCGGTAACTTGATACAAGACAGCACAAGCAGCAAATCATTGTATTATTATTTGGGACTGATTTCCTATGCGCAGAAAAAAGGGCTTAAAACGATGTTATATGCCAATGGAGTAGGGCCGGTAATAAAGCCCAGAAACCGTGAGATCGCTAGACGGGTTATTGACCGGATCAATATCATAACGCTTCGGGAAGAGGATTCCGTCCGGGAACTGCAAAATATGGGGGTAAAGAATCCGAATGTCCGATTGACTGCTGATCCCGTCTTTCGGTTGCAGCCAGCTGCTGATTCAGAGATTGACAGCGCCTTGTTTCAAGCTATGACAACTCTAAACAAAAAGTATTTTGGAGTGTCGATTCGAAAATGGGTCAACTTGAAAAAGGAATTCTGTGCGGAAACCGCAAGGGTTTGCGACTATATCAGCAAAACTTATGGTATGACGGCGGTTTTCCTGCCGATGCAGCGCCCGTCCGATTATGATTTCAGCCAAAAGGTGCGT
>CALYAR010000253.1 GCA_944393585.1 uncultured Clostridia bacterium
ACAATAGCGCCGCTGGCGCAGAGGTTTTCCGTCTGCCGTCACGGTAAAATACAGCCGTCCGCCCGCGGCAGAATTGACACAATGGCGTTCCAGAAAATCAATGCAGCTTTTGCTTGCCGCAAGCCACTGCTCCTGCCTTCCATATGTATTGCACAGCCAGGCAAACAGCCAGCCGCACCGTCCCTGCATCCATACGCTCTTATCTGTGGAAAAAATCTCTCCTTTCCGGTCCAAACAGGTATAGACTCCCCCATGTTTTGTGTCCATTCCATGCTTGAGCCAAAATTCCAGACAGCGTTCCAGCTCACTTTGAATCCAGTTTCGTGCTTCCTGCAATGCTTTGATGTCCATCTTTTTCAACACCTTTCCAGAATTCTTCGAAATCGCTTCTCTGCGAAATTCCCTGCTTTGTTTCTTTTATTATTGCATTCTTCCTGCCCGCCGTCAATCATTTTTTGGAACTTTTTGGTGTTCACAGAACAAACGATGTGCGACGGCAAATATAATCTCTTGTGTCCGCCGGGTAATCCCCGCTGCCGAAAGGGAAAATGCCGCCTTCTTCTTGGATGAATGATAAAGCCCATTGCGGTACATCCATCCGAATGGGCTCCAAATCATATCTTGTACTTTACTCAGACTGTCGTACCTTTTGGCAGCTAGAATCCGTTAATGATTCTTCTTATAAACCAGATAAAGCCCCTTAAGGAGTAAATCCTCATCGCAAATCACCTTTCGGCGGCAGTGCGAAACAATGAAGGGAGCAATTCCTCCGGTTGCAACTGCGGTAAGCGGATAGCCCAGCTCGTCCTCAATCCGGTCCAGCATTCCGTCGATCATAGCGGCATTTGCCATAATAACGCCGCTTGTCATACAATCGATTGTATTTTTCCCTATCACCCGTTTGGGCGGCGTCTCCAGGCTGATAGCAGGAAGCTGTGCGGCACGTGCGCTTAATGCGTCAACTGACATGCGCACGCCCGGGATGATCACCCCGCCGATATAGCAGGCATTTTGATCAATGACGGAAATTGTCGTCGCCGTTCCCATATCGATTACCGCAATGGAATGCTTATATTCTGCAATGGCCGCTACTGCGTCCACTACCAAATCTCCTCCCAGCTTAGCGGGATCGTCCATTAAAATATTGAGTCCGGTTTTAATACCCGGTCCAACCAGCAGCGGAGCCTTGCCCGTGACTTTTACAATCGCTTCTTTGAAAGTCAAAGACAAGGGGGGCACAACTGACGAAATAATTGCGCCGTCAATCTGATCCAGATAATCCGGACCATACAGGCGAATAATATTCTTGATTTCCACGGCATATTGATCCGCCATGCGGGACCGGTCGGTAGCCATACGTGCAACAAAATAGATCTTTTTTTCATCAATGCAGCCAAACACAATGTTGCTGTTTCCGATGTCAACTGCCAAAATCATAATTTATTTTTCCTCCTATGTTTCCAGTCAAATGCTGATGGAGCGGTTTCTCTTATAAAATGGATGAGACTATTCCGCTTTTTTTCATTCAAAAAATCCGCTTTCGCGCCAAGCCCAAGACGCGAAGCGGATTAACGTCGGCTTTAGCTGAGATTTCCTTTTCTGCGCAGTGCTAAAAGTGCCTTTCCGATTGCAGCAGTAAGCACCACAGCAGCGATTGCTTCCGGCACGCCGTTTACGCCAATAACCGTCATAATTGCGCCAATTACTGCGTCAGAGGATATGCCCTTGAGCGTTGCATAAGCGTCTTTATAAAAAACATAGATCAGTCCCATAACAAAAATGGTATTGGCGACAAACGATCCCGCTGCTCCTGCAACAGCCAGCGAGACAACTTCTCCCTTTGTATTATTCTTCATAATTTTCTGTATCAGTACAAAAACATAATACGGAATCACTCCCACCAGAATACGAGGGATAAAACAGATAATCAGGCTCAGAAAATTTCCTGTCTGTGTTCCCGGCACCGGTACCGCGGGAGAAAACGCAAATGACAAAGCCGTCGGAGCAATGGTATTGCTGATCAAGCTTGTAAGGCCGAATACCGCACCTAAAAACGCTCCTTTTTTCGGGCCGAAAAAAATAGAACCAATAATGACAGGAATGTGGAGAATCGTTGCTTTTATGATCGGCGTCTGAATATATCCCAAAGGCGTAAACGCCAGGATAAAGATGATCGCCACGAAAAGCGCCAGCATAACCAGGTTCAGCACTTTCGAATTTTTATTCATTTTTCATACCTCCTGCTATCGCTCCCATAAGGGATGCAATGCATATTTTACCTTTTCAAAGAAAATCTTCTCCTATTTCAATGGGCTTATTAAAATGGAAAAAATTTTATCTTTTACAGGTCAATTTATTATAGCCGATCTCTTTTTTAATTGCAAGACTATGGCTTAAATTTATGGAAAATCCATTCATAAAAACAAAAAACATGTATGATCCCAAGCTGTTTTCCGCAAAACCATGCCAATCGCCGTTTCATCCGCAGTTCTCCCTTTTGGAAATGGCACTTCGAATGGTACACCGAAAAATCCGGCAGATTAACTCTTTTTGGCAAGAAGTGATATTTCATCGACTGTCCTGCTTCACTTTCTTTCCATATTGTTAAAATTACTGTACTCGGTCGGCGTTACTCCAAATTCCTTTTTAAATTGAGAACTGAAATAGTGAACACTGCCAAAGCCCAAAAGTTCAGCAATCTGCGTAAAAGTATGCCCCCCTCTTCGGATTAATTCCGCGGCATGGTCGAGCTTGGTCTTTTTAATATAGCGAATCGGCGTCATACCCGTTTTTTTTCGAAAAACAGAGGAAAGATACCCTTCTGAAACTGGAATGGTATGGGCAACCTCCGAAACAGTAAGTGGCGTATATAGATTTTTTTGAATATAGGCGCAGGCCGCCCGGACAATGTCATGTTCAATGGTCTGGCGTGAGGTTTGGTCGGCCGACTGAATGTAACGTTCCATTTTTTCCGTTCGGATTAAGCCGATGAGCAGTTCTTTCAAATAGCATAAAATTAAATCGCCGCCATAGATTAAGCTCTCTTCCTGTTCCTCCAGGATTTTTGAGATCAGCTCTCTCTCCTGCGGTCCGGTGTGGAACACTTTTCCAGCGAAAAGGGAAGGTTCGTCAATCTGCATATCAAACGTAATGGTAATATAGCGCACGGGAGCGCCGGAATCCGAATATTGGCGGTGGTACTCCTCCGGGAGAAACAGCATGACATCGCCTTCTGATAATACCGCTTCCTTCCCGCTGGCCTCATTCACCATTTCACCCAATTCCACATAGGTCAGCTCCCAAAAGCTGTGGCTTTCACCTTTAAAGCGAAACAGCGCATTCTTTTGCTGATAAAACAGCGTATAAATTCTCTCCGGCGAAAGCATACTCTCAATTCCAATCGGTTTTTTCTGTCCTGCAGCCGGAACGCGGCATGTTTTCCCTTTTGAAGCTACACTGATTTTTGCGCGCGATAACAGAGGCAAAACAAAGTAGTAGATATCACGGTTTAACACCACAGCTTTATCCAAAAGAAATGCGACTAAGTTTTTTTCATCCCGTCCCACAAACAAAACAGCGGTCCCATCCAAAATATCCAGTGCCGTTTTCTCTTCTGAATTGACAAACAATACCCGAACCTGTTTGTCCGAAACTTCACGCTGGCGGATCAGCACTGCACCAATCTCCGCGGTAGCATGATCAAATCCCTTTTCGTCCACTCTGCCGAACTCCGCAAATGCTGTTCCGCTTACATTCAGGACCATGATTTCTCCTCCTTGATAGCTGTATCGATACCCCTTATTTTATCATGTCAGGTTCCTAATTGTAAACTGCCCGAAACTGCCCCATTCCATTCATTTATGAATTTTATATCTTTTTCAATTTTAGGTATTGACTTTTTCATCAATTTTTCATAGAATATTGTCTATCGGGGTGTGGCGCAGCCGGTAGCGCGCTTGACTGGGGGTCAAGAGGCCGCAAGTTCAAGTCTTGTCACTCCGACCAGAAAGAATCCCATGGTTATCGCAACCATTGGGATTCTTCTTTTTTTGTTGTTTGATTTTTGTATATTACCTGTATGTTACGTAGCGTATTTATATTTAATATTCTGCTCAGAAAAATAAAAGGCGCTGGAACACCCAGTCCCGCCGGCGGGACCGGTGCGTCCGTGTATTCCGCGATGGCAATCTCCGCCGGATCGGGCAGTCGCACGGCTCCATAGTCGGTTTTCGGGTCAAACTCTTCTGTGCTCAGGTCGGTGCAGTGATCGCGGAAGAACCGCGGCATGGCTTTCCGGCTCAAGGGCTTGCCCATCTTGTCCAGAAACCTGCCAATACCGTCATCCCGCACAGCCACGGTGCGGAAAAGAATGTTTCCCTCTTTGCCGCTCCCTTGCCGTCTTCCGCTATCCTGCCGCTTGTGAGCTTCGTTCCTTCCAAGCCGCGCAGGGCATTGCAGGCTTTTCGGAATTGTTCTTCCGTAAAGCTCGCGAACTATACTAAAAAAGCAGACCAAGTTCTGTACGGCGCAGGACTCGCCGCTTGGGAAGGAAAGAATTCCCGATACAAGGGAAAAACAGCGGATTCCTCACTGCCAAAAAGCATCTGCCGCTGCTGAAAGCAAGATTTCTTTTTTACCGCTGTACAGCCTGCAAATAAGCGAAATAAAAAATTGCGTACATCAGCACAAAAACTTTTCTTTTTCTTGCAAATTTACCGCAGAAGAAAAAATCCCGTCTCAAAAATGAGGCGGGATTCCGTTTTTTAACCATTCAATGCGTCTTCGTCTGCAATGATTGTAACGCACGGATGCATCAAAAGCATTGTTGCCGGATTTTCGCAGGTAACCTTTCCTTCAAAAATCTGATTTAATACCTTTGATTTATTTTTTCCGCTTACCAGCATGATAATGCGCTTTGCTTTCATGATATTGCCCAGTCCCAAAGTCAGAGCCGAGGTTGGGACGTCTTCGCGCTTTGCAAAAAAGCGCGCGTTGGCATCAATGGTAGCGTCGGTTAAAGAGGTCTGATGTGTACCTGCAATCAGGCAGCAGTCCGGTTCGTTGAACCCGATGTGGCCGTTTGGGCCGATTCCCAATACCTGAAGGTCAATTCCGCCCATTGCTTCGATCTTGGCATCATAGCGCGCTCCCTCCTTTTGCGGATCAGACGCTTCTCCATTGGGGATATTGATGTTTTCCGGCCGCAGATTCACGCGGCTGTATAGGTTTTTGTTCATAAAATACCAATAGCTCTGGTCATTTTCGCGTTTAATCGGATAGTATTCGTCCAGGTTAAAGGTGGTAACTTCTTCAAAGCTGATTTCGCCGGCAGCGCATTTCTCGCTTAAAATTTTGTACATGCCAACCGGCGTTCCGCCTGTGGGCAGACCCAGGATGCTGTCTGGTTTGAGTGTAATCTGAGATGCGACAATATTGGCCGCAATCTGGCTCATCTCATCATAATCTTTGCATCGAATCAATTTCATATGTAAGCCTCCAATTTTCGTTGCCGGGCGGCAACTCCCGCTCAGCAAAATATATTTCAATCCTTCCCTGCTATTATACTCTTATCGCGTATAAATTTCAATCGGTATTTAGAGCGTTTTCGTCATTCTTTTCCCAATCCGCTCTGATTTCTCTTTCGGCCTGCCCAAATTTTATTTCAGTTATTTCTTTTTTAGCATAAACACCGATCCTGTTAAAAATGAAATTACCAAAAACTCACTATTGTATTTTTTTCTGAAATCTATAATATGAATTATAGAACAAATATTCTGAAACGAGGGCGGGACCGTGGAACGCGTCATTCTGCACAGCGATATGAATAATTTCTACGCTTCCGTGGAATGCCTGTACAATCCCGGGCTTCGGAATCATCCGGTAGTAGTGGGGGGAGACCCGTTACTGCGGCATGGGATTGTGCTGGCAAAAAACGAGATTGCGAAACGCTATGGAATCCAAACGGGGGAAGTGCTTTGGCGGGCAAAGCAGAAATGCCCAAAGCTTATCTGCACGAAACCGCACTTTGATCTCTATCTGGAATTTTCCCGCATGGCCCGTGAAATCTATTGTGAATACAGCGACCGGGTCGAAAGCTATGGGCTGGATGAATGCTGGCTGGATGTGACCGAGAGCATCGGATTGCTGGGAAGCGGCAAAAAAATTGCGGATGAAATTCGTACGAGAGTAAAAGCTGAATTGGGAATCACGTCATCAGTTGGAGTATCCTATAATAAAATTTTTGCAAAGCTGGGAAGCGACTATCGAAAACCGGACGCAACGACTGTGATTACGCCTCAAAATTATAAAGAGATTGTCTGGAGCCTTCCTGTGGGGGAATTGCTTTTTGTCGGGCAGGCAACGGCCCGAAAATTAAACCGGTACGGAATTAGGAGCATCGGCGATTTGGCGCAGAATGACGTAAATGTGCTGGAATATCTATTGGGAAAAAACGGGCGTATGCTTTGGAACTTTGCCAACGGATGGGATCGCTCTCCTGTTGCGCATGAGAATGCTGCTATGCTGGTCAAAAGCATTGGAAACCAGATGACGGCGCCGCGTGATTTAGTCAGCAGGGAAGAGATTAAAATTACGCTCTACCTTTTGGCGGAAAGCGTAGCCGAACGGCTTCGGGCGCAGCGGTTCCGGTGCCGGACGGTACAGATTCAGGTTCGCGATAATACATTGTTTACCTATGAGCGGCAGGGGAAGCTGCGCTCTCCTTCCTGTCTCTCTTCTGAGCTTTTTGAAAAGGCGCTCTCGCTTTTTGACGAAAAAAAGGCAACCGAGCGGCCAATTCGGAGCCTTGGACTGCGTGCCTGCAGCCTTTGCCCGGAAGAGGATCAGCAGCTTTCCTTTTTCGAGGAAGCAGTGCAGCGGCAAAAAAAAGAAACCGTAGAGCGCGAGGTTGACCGCATCCGCAGCCGGTTTGGGCATTTTTCCATCCAGCGGGGAATCATGTTAACGGACCCGCAGCTCTCCGCGTTCCATCCGGCTGAAGATCATTTGATCCACCCGGAATTGTTTTTTAAAAATTTCAGTGATACTAAGGAGTGAATGCAGTGCGGAAAGTTTATGTCAGTGTTGTGGCGGAATTTGACCCGGAGGGAAAAGTGACTCCGCTTTCGATCACATGGGAAGACGGCCGCATCTATCCAATCGACCGGATCACGAAAAAAATCCGAGCCGCCAGCTTAAAAGCCGGAGGACAGGGAATTCGGTATACAGTTGAAATTGGGGGAAGGGAGACTTTTTTATTCTATGAAAAGCTAAAATGGTTTGTGGAAGGGAAGAACGGATGAAAAAAATTAATGAAAAGGAAAGAATTTTAAAAAAATTGAATAAGGGATATTTTTTTATTGTTCCGCTGCGTTTGCTTTACAAACTAGCTCCGCAGTAAAAAACAACCGAACCAAATTGTGCCTGCGGGCGCAGGTTCTTATGTAAAAGCAAGCCCCACCCTGGTGCAAATTGAAATCAAAACCCGTCCATACCGGTTTTGGTATGGACGGGCTTGTGAAAAAAGGGTATT
>CALYAR010000254.1 GCA_944393585.1 uncultured Clostridia bacterium
CAGGGATTTCATCGTAACCAGCAGGCTGGTTAAGTCTCCGTAAACGCGGCCGCATTTTCCGCGGACCAGCTCGGCAATGTCCGGATTCTTTTTCTGCGGCATGATGCTGGAACCTGTAGAATAGGCGTCATCCATTTCGACAAAGGAGAATTCGTGTGAATTCCACAAAATGATTTCCTCGGAAAACCGGCTTAAATGCATCATTATTTCCGAGAGGCAGAAGGCCAGTTCGAGAACAAAATCACGGTCGGATACGCCGTCTAAGGAGTTGCGCGTGATTGCGTCAAATCCCAATTCCTCTGCGACAAAGCTGCGGTCGAGCGGATAGGTGGTCGCGGCCAGAGCGCCGGAGCCCAGCGGCATGACGTTCATGCGTTTTCTCCAATCGGACAGTCGGCTTAAATCGCGCAGGAACATTTCGAAATATGCCATGAGATAGTGCGCCAGCGTAACCGGCTGTGCGCGCTGCAAATGCGTGTATCCCGGCATAATCGTATCTATATTCTGTTCCGCTAAGGTAAGAAGCGTTTCTTCGAGAGCCGTCAGAAGGGCAGAAATTTCCCCCTGCTCCCGCCGCAGGTAAAGGCGGATGTCCAGCGCAACCTGGTCATTGCGGCTGCGGCCGGTGTGCAGGCGCTTTCCGGCGTCTCCGATCCGCTCTGTTAAGATGGTTTCGATGTTCATATGAATATCTTCTGCCTCAACGGAAAATTCCACTTTTCCATCTTTAATATCCTCCAGGATCCCGGCAAGCGCAGAGACGATTTTATCGGAATCCTCCTTTGGAATAATGCCCTGTTTGCCCAGCATTTTTGCATGGGCGATACTGCCGCAAATATCTTCTTCATACATCCGCTGGTCAAAACGGATGGATGAATTGAAATCATCGGTAAGGCTGTCGGTGGCCTTTTGAAATCTGCCGCCCCATAGTTTCATGTTATTTCCCTCCTGTAGAAAAAAGGCGGCAGCGTCAGCTGCCGCCCCAGATTCTCAATTACTGATCTTCGGTATGTTTTTGCATCATCAGCGCGCGAACTTTGATCGGAAGGCCAAAGAGATTGATAAATCCTTCCGCATCCTTCTGGTTGTATACTTCGTCTGCTCCGAAGGTTGCAACCTCTTCGCTGTAGAGCGAATAAGGCGATTTCAGGCCGGCGGACATGATGTTGCCCTTGTAGAGCTTTAAGCGGACGGAACCTGTGACATATTTCTGGGTGCTGTCCACAAACGCAGCCAGAGCTTCGCGCAGAGGAGTGAACCAGTTCCCGTCGTATACCAGTTCTGCATACTTGATCGCGACCTGCTCTTTGTAGTGCATAGTCATGCGGTCGAGCGTCAAATATTCCAGATCGTTGTGCGCATAATAGAGAATGGTGCCGGCGGGCGTTTCATATACGCCGCGGGATTTCATGCCGACCAGGCGGTTTTCCACCAGGTCTGCGATTCCGATGCCGTTTTTGCTTCCGATGCGGTTTAAAGCAGTGACCATCTGGAAGGGGGTTAAACGCTTGCCGTCCAGGCTTACCGCTTCGCCCTGTTCAAACCCAATCTCGATGTAGGTGGGCTCATCCGGAGCTTTTTCCGGCGAAACCATGAGCTTCAAGAGGTTTTCGTAGTTCGGCTCATTGGCCGGATCTTCCAGATCCATGCCTTCGTGGCTCAAATGCCAGATATTGCGGTCCATGGAGTAATTGTCCTTTTTGGTGACCGGAACCGGGATTCCGCGTGCGTTTGCATATTCAATTTCTTCATCGCGCGATTTAATGTCCCAGATTCTCCAGGGGGCAATGATTTTCATTTCCGGAGCGAGGGCTTTGATCGTGAGTTCAAACCGAACCTGATCGTTTCCCTTTCCAGTGCAGCCGTGGCAAATAGCTGTAGCGCCTTCCGCTTTCGCAATTTCCACGATCCGCTTTGCTATGCAGGGACGCGCAAAAGAGGTGCCCAGCAGGTATTTTTTCTCGTAAACAGCTCCCGCTTTAATCGTCGGATAAATGTAGTCCTTTACAAATTCATCTTTCAGATCTTCAATGTAAATTTTTGCGGCGCCTGTTTTGATCGCCTTTTCGCGAAGCGGCTCGAGCTCTTCTCCCTGTCCGACGTCCGCTGCAACGGCGATGACGTCACAGTTGTAGTTCTCCTTCAGCCACGGGATGATGATGGAAGTATCCAAACCGCCGGAATAGGCCAGAACGACTTTTTCTTTTTCCATATTCAAAAATCCTCCTTGATATGATACAATAGATTTGATTGACTAAGATCAATGCTTTTGTATCATTATACATCGTTTTGAAATAATATGCAATAGTGAAATGAGGTTTTTTATGATTATTTTGGGAATTGATCCCGGAATTGCGATCGTTGGTTACGGCGTGATTGAATATTCGAACCAGAAGTCGGTGGTTTTGGATTACGGAGCGGTTACAACCCAAGCGCATACGCCGCTTCCGCTGCGGCTCAAGCAGGTATATCAGGGGCTCAATGTGCTGATTGCACGCTACCGGCCGCAGGCGGTGGCCGTGGAGGAACTGTTTTTCAACAACAATGCCAAAACCGCGATTGCAGTCGGACAGGGAAGGGGAGTCTGCCTGCTGTGCGCCTCGCTGGCGGATATACCGGTTTATGAATATACGCCGCTGCAGGTGAAAATGGCGATTGCCGGCTATGGAAGGGCGGATAAGCTGCAGGTGCAGAATATGGTCAAGATTCTGCTCAATCTCAAATCCATCCCCAAGCCGGATGACGCGGCGGATGCGCTTGCCATCGCTTTGTGCCATGCGGGAAGTGTGGATTATCAAAAGCTGGCGCAAAGGGCGGACAAAAAAAAGTAGGATTCTTGTATAATTATACAATACTTATGCAGCAGCGAAACACGATCCCGTGCGATATTGCTATTGAAAAATCGCCTGAGCAGAGGTAAAATAAAGATAAAACTGTTTTGGATCCGAAAGCGTTCTAAATAAGATTGTTGTATTAATATGATTTTGAATAGGGAGTAAACAAAGGCTGAGGCAATTCAGCAGAAAGAGGTTGGTGTGAAGCGAATGCAAGTATTGGTTTTGTTTGGAGGCCGTTCTTCCGAGCATGAGATTTCCTGTAAATCGGCATACAACGTCCTTCATTTTCTCGACAGGGACAAATATGATGTGACAGTGATTGGAATTACCAAAGAGGGAGAATGGTACCTTTATACCGATTCTGTGGAAAAACTGAAGGATTTTAGCTGGAGCGAGGGAAAGGCTTCGATGCAGCGGGCGGTACTTATGCCGGACCGCGGCCTTAAGTCCGTCGCAGTTTTCCATGAGGCTTGTGTGGAGTATCGAAAAATCGACGTCTGCATTCCTGTCCTGCATGGGAAAAATGGGGAAGACGGAACCGTGCAGGGGCTTCTTACCCTGGCGGGGATTCCTTATGTGGGGCCGCATGTCTGTGCGTCCGCCCTGTGCATGAACAAGGTTTATGCCAATATGATATTTGATTATGAAGGGATTTCCCAGGCAAAGTGGATTTATTTCAAGAGCGAGGAAATAAAAGACGGAGTCCACGGCGTGATCGGGAAAATTGAACGGGAAATTGGATATCCCTGCGTTGTGAAGCCAGCTAATGCGGGCTCTTCGATCGGCATTACGATTGCGCAAAACCGCGAAATGTTAGCGGGCGGACTGGAGCTGGCAAGAAAGCATGATACCTTTATCTTAATTGAGGAATTTATCAAAGGGCGCGAAGTGGAATGCGCAGTCTTGGGCAATGATGACCCGGTTGTATCCGGCGTTGGTGAGATTGTCAGCCCCGAAGGGTTTTATGACTATGAAGAAAAATACATAAAGGAAACGACTTCTTTATTGATTCCCGCTCCGCTTCCGGATGCAGTGACGGAAGAAATTCGCCGAACTGCGCGCAGGGCATACCGAAGCATGGACTGCAAAGGGCTGTCGCGCATTGACTTTTTTGTCAGGCAGGCCGATCAGAAGGTTATGCTCAATGAAATCAATACGCTTCCCGGCTTCACGGACATCAGCATGTATCCAAGGCTGTTTGAAGCGGCAGGACTGAGCCAGACGGAGCTGATTGACCGTCTGATTTCGTTTGCAATGGAAAGCTGAGCGGGGAGGGATATGGTTTGGATAATCGATGCATCGGCGTTTTTGATTCAGGTCTGGGCGGCCTTAGTGTGATGCGCCATTTGATTGAGCGGTTCCCCCATGAAGACTTTGTGTATTTTGGAGACACCGCCCGCCTTCCCTATGGGACGCGTTCGGAAGAGACAATTTTAAAATATGTAAAAGGCGATATGGCCTTTATGGACACGTTCCATGTCAAAATGGTGATTGTCGCCTGCGGAACCGCCAGTTCAGTTGCTTTGCCGCGCATGGAGCGGCATGCGTACCCGGTTTACGGGATTGTGCAGGTTTCGGCGGATGCGGCGGTTCGTGCGACCCAAAACGGAAGAATCGGCGTCCTGGCTACGGAAACGACGATCAAAAGCGCGGCGTTTGAAAAGCGGATCGCAGAAAACGATCCGGCGGCGAAAGTTTTCCCGGTCGCCTGTCCGTTGCTGGTGCCGCTGGTGGAAAACGGCTGCATTGACGACGAGCTGGCTGTTTTAGGCGTGGAAAAGTACGTGAGCCAGCTTCGGGAGCAGGACATTGATACGCTGATTTTAGGCTGTACGCACTATCCGCTTCTGCGCGGAGTCATTCAAAAGGCAATCGGCGGGAAGGTGAAGCTGATCGATCCCGGTGAAGAGACGGCGCGTTTTGTGGAACGCATTCTATCAAGCGGCGAAATCGAGCCGGCAGACGTAAGGAAAGGAGAGCATCAGTATTTTGTAAGCGACAGTGTATACAATTTTTCTGCGATGGGCAGTTTGTTGCTGGGAAAAGACATTGCAAAGCAGGTGAAGAAGATTGACATTGAAAAGTACTAATGCTGAAATTACGGTTCATTCCATCCAAAAGGGCGGCGGGGAAAGCCTCATGGTAGACCGCTGTAGGCTGGTTGAGAAGGATGGAAAAATATTTTTGTTTTATGAAGAGCGGCCCATTGACGATTTGCCCGGCTCAAGCGTGCGGGTCAGGGTGGAAGAGGACGCCGTCGTTGTCAAACGGTCGGGCGAAGTGGAAGCGCGGCTGGAGTACGCAAAGGGACGCGCAACTGCTACGAATTACCGCGTGCCCTATGGGATGATTCACGTTGATATTTACACCAACGACATTCGGATCGAACGGCGAGAGCGGTATTTATCCGTAGAACTTGATTTTTATATTGACATCGGCATGGAGAAAAGTGAAAATTTACTCAAGATAACTGTGAAGGAGGATACAACAGATGACATTGGTGGAAAAGGTGAGGACGCAGCTTTATGATGCGGTCCGGCAGGCGGCGGAATCCCTCGCGGGAGAGGGAAACGTACCCGAATTTACCATAGAAACGCCAAGAGACAAGTCGCATGGGGATTATTCCGCCAATGTGGCTATGCTTTTGGCAAAAGCGCTGAAGAAGGCGCCGCGCCAGATTGCGGAGCAGATTGTCTCCAATTTATCGCTTCCAATCGCAGAAAAAATTGAAGTGGCCGGAGCGGGATTTATCAATTTTTATTTGAACAACAGCTACCTTTATGAAATATTAGGCGAAGTAGAACGCCAGGGCAGGGATTTTGGAAAAACTGATTACGGCCAGGGAAAGCGCTATCTGGTTGAATTTGTGAGCGCCAATCCGACCGGCCCGATGCACATTGGAAACGCCCGCGGCGGCGCTTTGGGCGATGGAATTGCCAGCATTCTCTCCTGGGCCGGCTATGATGTGGCCAGGGAGTTCTATGTCAACGATGCCGGAAACCAGATCAACAAGTTTGCCCTGTCTCTGGATATGCGTTATCTTCAGCTGTATCAGGATGGGATCGAGATGCCGGAGGATTCGTATCACGGGGAAGATATTGTAAATCATGCGAAAAATTTTGCCGCGATTCATGGGGACAAGTATGTGAATGCTCCGGTAGAGGAGCGGAGAAAGGCGCTGGTGGACTATGCGCTGCCGCTGAATATTCAGGGGCTCAAGGACGACCTGGCAAAATACCGCATCCACTACGACCGCTGGTTTTTGGAGTCGTCCCTGCACGAAAACGGCGAAGTGAAGCGGATCATTGAGCTGTTCCAGAAAAACGGCGCGACCTATGAATCGGAGGGTGCGCTTTGGTTCCGCGCGACGGACTACGGAGCAGACCAAGACTTCGTTCTGGTGCGTTCCAACGGCGTTCCCACTTATGTGGTTCCGGACATTGCGTACCATTACAACAAATTGGTGACGCGCGGCTTTGACAAGGCAATCGATGTGCTGGGCGCGGATCACCACGGCTATGCGCCGCGGCTGAAGGCGGCTTTAAGGGCGCTGCAAATCGACCCATCCCGCCTCGACGTCGTGATCATGCAGATGGTGCGCCTGGTGCGCGACGGGGAAATCATCAAGGCCAGCAAGCGCAGCGGCAAGGCGATCACGCTGGTGACACTGCTGGAGGAAGTTCCGGTGGATGCGGCCCGGTTTTTCTTCAATCTCCGCCAGGCGGATACGCATCTGGAATTTGATTTGGATCTTGCCGTAGCGGAAACCAATGAGAATCCGGTTTATTATGTCCAATATGCGCATGCGCGGATTTGCAGCATCCTTAATCTGCTCGGCAAGGAAGGCATTGCAGAAAAGCCATTTGCTGAAATTGACGCTTCCCAGCTCAAGGAGCCGCAGGAGATCGAGCTTTTGAAAAAAATCGCGGAATTTCCGGAGGAAATCAAGGCGGCGGCGCGGGATTACGAGCCAAGCCGGATCACACGCTATGCGATGGATCTGGCCGGACTGTTCCATTCCTTTTACAATGCCTGCCGCGTAAAGGGCGGGGAAGAGGCGCTGATGTATGCGCGGCTGAAGCTGGTCTGCGCGGCTCGGATTGTGCTGGAAAATGCGTTGTCCATTTTGGCAGTAGAAGCGCCGGATAAAATGTAAGTAGTTCACTCTCCTGCGAAATCATTGATTTCGCAGGAGAATTTTTCAGTTATAATTTCATCTAACAGCGGAAAATATTGCAAACCAATGGAATATGAAAAACGGGAGGATACGGCCATGAAACCAAATCAGATTCAGTCTGTCTCCTTAGGAGAGCATTTTCGCCTGATTGCCATCAGCGATGTGCACGGCAATTTACCGGCGCTGCAAAAGCTTTTGAAAAAGATTCACTATACTTCAGATGATATTTTGGTTTTTGTCGGCGATATGTTTGATAAAGGCCCCCAGGATCAGATTCTGAAGAATTTTGATTATATCCGCACGTTAGTCCGGCAGAAAAACGGATACGCTGTCTGCGGAAACTGGGAGAGGGATATTTGGGAATATCCGAAGGAAAAACTGGTGCGATGGAAGAAAAGTGCTTTGTATAAAGCCTGGGCACAGGAGGCAGGTTTTTCTCCATTGACATTGGATAACTTCGATCCGGCAATGGCGGCAGTGAAGATACAATTTAAGCAGCAGCTCGATTGGCTGTATTCGCTCCCCATGGCACTGGAAACCGAAGATTTCGTATTTGTGCATGCAGGGCTGGAGCCGCTGCCGGACTGGAGGGATTCCGATCCCAAAAAAGTTCTGCGCCAGGAAGATTTTATATATGAACGGCAGACAACCGGTAAATGGGTGATCTGCGGGCATATTCCGACTTTTTCCTATCCTATGAGCGGCATGACCTCTCTGCCCTGTATCAACAGGGACAACCAGGTCATTGCGATTGACGGGGGGAGCGGCGTTTCGTGGTTTAACCAGGTCAACGCGCTGGTGATAGAAAAGGACAAGGGGAAGCTCCATTTCTCTTTTGACTTTGCAGACGCTTTGGAAACCTGCCAGGTTCGTTATCCTGTAAAAAGAACGGGAATTCTTCAGCGAAAGTCGGACTGGCGGAATATCCATCTTCGGATCGAACAGCAGGGAAAGCATTTTTCCCGCTGTACGCTGCTTTCTTCCAACGAGCCGGTTTTTGTAAAAAATGAACACATCCGCTGGCAGGACGGCGCGCCGGTCGTGTACGATTGTATCTGCAATCTGCTCAGTGCAGAGGAAGGGGAAGAGGTCGCTGTTATGGATCAATCCTGTTCGGGGTATGTGTTGGCAAAAAAGCGAAATGGAGAAGCTGGCTGGATCAAACGGGAGGCTTTGGAAATGGAGGCGGTATTTTCCCGTGATTGATCGGTTTACATTGAGATAAAACAGAGTTATAATAGAAAGTATCCAAATGAACCTGCGCCGGATGGCGCTGGATTTTGGGTGCTTTTTATTTGATTTCAATAGGAATGAAAAAACATAAATCAATGGCTAAGCTGGAATCGAGGTAATGCAAATGATAAAAAAATTAATGTCTCTTTGTTTGTCGGCGGCGATTGTTTTGGCGCCCTGTACGCAGGCGGGTGCGGCGGAAACGCCGTTTCCGGATGTTCCGGCCGACAGCTGGGCAGTGTCTTACATAACGCTGGCAAAGGAAAATAAGCTCATCAATGGGTATGACGACGGCCGGTTCGGCTATGGCGATACGATAACCCGCGGGGAGTTTGCAGGTTTGCTGTCCAACTTATTCGGCTGGGAAGCGGTAACGCCGGATACGCCGTCCTATGCGGATGTTTCCCCATCCGCCTGGTATTATTCCTATGTCGAAACCGCGCTGGCAAACGGCGCTGTACAGAAAGAAGAAACTTTCCGTCCTACCGAAGCGATCACCCGCGAGGAAATGGCGGTTATGCTGGTTGACGCGTTGGGCTTTTCCGGGACATATGACCATATCGATACGTCCCAGACGCCTTTTACCGATGTGACTTCCAACCTGGGGGCAATTACGATGGCATACGATTTTGGAATCATCAACGGGACAAGTGCGACGACATTTTCTCCCCAGGATACGGCAACGCGGGAACAAGCGGCGGCGATGATGGTCAATCTGTATCAGAAACTGCAGGAAACCTATGACTTTAAAACGGGTTTTTATGCCTTTTCCTCCTATTCTCAGGTTGATATGATTTCGGATCTGGACGCCGTATGCTTTGGCTGGTCCAAAATGGACGTCAATGAGACGGGTGAAGTTTATGTCAACACTTCGTCCGCCAATCAGAATGAGTGGAGTATCCCGGAGGGCTATGAAATTCCGCTCAATGAAGCGAAATCCTCGCAAACGAGCGCAATGCTGACGGTCTATATGGACCGCACGCAGACATATACTAAGGCCGACGGTACTACAGCACGCGTCAGCGATGCAGTTTTGCTGGACGCAGAGGCAAGGGAACGGGCGGCTTCTGCCATCGCAGACCAGGTTATGCTGGACGGCCGGTTTGACGGAGCTGTGATCGATTTTGAAGGCTTGAAGGGAGAAACTTACAAGACTGCTCTGAATGATTTTTTGGAAAGTTTGTCGTCCAAGCTCAAGGCGGAGGGAAAGCTATTGTATGTTACCGTTCCGCCCGTGCTTCCCAACGGACAGGAGTATTATGACGGCTATGACTATGCCGCGATCGGCTCTTTGGCGGATAAGGTGATTTTGATGGCTTACGATTATGAGGCGACGTCTTTAACGGAAGCGGAAATGGAGGCGGGATACACCTTTACGCCGCTCACTCCATTTGAGGATGTTTATTATGCGATCAAGAAGATTTTAGACCCGGAGACGGGAGTTTTGGATCATTCCAAGGTCGTGCTGGGCTTGAGTTTTGACAGTGCCCAGTGGATGGAGCAGGACGGCAGGGTAATCAACAGCACGCCGCTTCGTCCGACCTACAGCCGTATCACGGAGCGGCTGCAAATGGACGGCGCAGCGGTAACCTATCATGAACGCTACCGCAATCCTATGCTCTCATTTTACGACGAGACCGACCAAACGCAAAATATCGTCTGGTACGAAGATGAGCGGAGTATCGGAGATAAGCTGTTAATGGCAAAGCTTCTGGGAGTAGAAGGCCTGTCTGTGTGGAGACTTGGGAATATCCCGAATGTAAGCGATTCTTCAACGAATGGCAGGGAACTCAATTTTGATGTCTGGAATCTGATTGTAAACAGCTAATAAATTATTTCTTAAATTATAAGTAAATCGGTCAGCCGATCCATTCGGCTGGCCGATTTTTGCTGTGATTCATTCTGTCCGGAAAGTAAATTTTGCAGAAAGAAGCAAAGATGCTGGTTCGTGTGCGGCTGTCTTTTTGCAGAAAATTTTAAAATATATGCTTTGAAATCTTCCTTTCCTCTCACTGGGGGATCGCAGCAGGCTTTTCTTTTCGTTAGGCGGCAGGCATGGCTTTCCAATCGATTTCATATAATGGGATATACCAGCCTTTCCATCGTGAGGCTATCCATAAACTTAGAATCCGTTTGAGGCGGAAAGCGGAAAAACCGGACCTGCTTTCGCGCCAAAAACAAAACAGGATTAAAACATACCATGTGCTGCTTTGTGCCGTAAAATGCCGGAAGAGATCAGACGGCGCAATTCGATAGGAGGCCCGAAATGAGAAAAATCAAGATGTTCTTTTTCAATGCCGTAATCATGACGGCAACCGCTTTGCTGCTGCGGACGGTCGGCGTATTTTTCGGCGTATATGTATCCAATAAGATTGGTTCTTCCGGAATGGGACTGTACCAGCTCATCATGTCCATTTACCGCTTTGCGACAACGCTGGCCATGTCGGGAATCGGCTTGACTGCCACCAGGCTGGTTGCGGAGGAATTGGCGCGGGGCAATGAGATCGGCGCCAAAAGGGCCATGAAGCGTTCCCTTTTGTACGCTCTTTCGTTTGGAACGCTTACATTTGTGCTTCTGTTCCTGGGGGCAGAGCATATTGGAACGGTTTGGCTCAGAGACGAACGAACGGTGCGGCCGCTGTACCTTCTTGCGGTCAGTATGCCCTGCATTTCCGTTTCCGTCGCACTCAACGGTTATTTTACCGCCGTCCGCAGGGTTGTGAAAAGTGCATGTGCGCAGGTTTTGGAACAATTTTTGAAAATAACCCTCTCTATTTTTCTCTTAACGCTCCTTATGCCGAAAGGTTTGGAATACGCCTGCATTGCGATCGTAGGAGGAGGAGCGGCTGCCGAAATTTTATCTTGTCTCTATCAATATATTCTTTATCGGCTGGACCGGCGGAAAATCGGAAAAAATGGGACGGCGGAAGCCGGCATGACAAAAAAACTGCTGGGAATTGCCCTTCCGATCGCATTTAGTTCCTACCTCAGAGCCGGACTTACTACGATTGAACAAATCATGATTCCGATCGGTTTGGAGCGGTACGGAGCCCAGAAAGAGCGCGCGCTGAGCCAATATGGAATGATCCACGGCATGGTTATGCCGGTCATCTTGTTTCCCTCGGCATTTTTAAGTGCTTTTGCGAGCCTGCTGGTTCCTGAGGTAGCGGAAAGCCGTGCGCGGGGCGATATCAACCGAATCCATTATGTTATGGCGGCTGCAATCAAGGTTACGCTGATTTTTTCCATTTTTGTCATTGCCGTTTTTATGGCTTTTTCCGGGGAATTTGGACGGCTTATCTACAAAAGCGAAGAGGTCGGATTTTACATCAAAATTTTCGCACCGCTGATTATCGCCATGTATTGTGACAGTGTGGTAGATGGTATGCTCAAGGGGCTAAATGAGCAATTAAGCTCCATGCGCTACAACATCATCGATTCTTTTGTGAGCGTTGTTCTGGTTTATTCCCTTATCCCGGTAATTGGCATTGCCGGGTATGTCGTTGTGATATATGTCAGTGAATTGCTCAACGCATATCTCAGTTTACATAGATTGATTAAGGTTTCCGGATTTCGGATGAATGTAAAGGATTGGCTGGTAAAGCCGTGTTTGGGTGCTGCTGCTTCTGTGGCGGCAATTCGGGCGTGTATCCATTTTTTCGGAAACGAAAGCCTCAATGTACTCGGGTTGAGCGCTGCCATCCTTCTTGCGGCCATAGTATATTTTGCACTTTTGCTGCTTCTGGAATGTTTAACCAAGCGAGATTTTAATATTATCGCAGGAATTTTTAAAAAGGAGAAATGCGCTTGACGCTGGTTGGGGAATCTTTTATAATGAAAAAGGCCCGACAGCTTACAATTTTTATTTATAATTATATTAAAAAAATTTTCAAAATATCGATAAAGAATCTTTTTTGGACAGATAGGGAAGAGCAGTCAACTGGAATCTGCTGTTTAAAGCGGATTAGAATAAAAAGCAGACTTCGGTAAACACCGCATTGGAAAGGCAAAGGTGATTTGATATGAAACGTGCGATTGTATTAGCCGGCGGCGGATCCTGCGGATCGTATGAGCTGGGGGCTTGGAAGGCGCTGGCCGAACTGGGGATGGATTATCAAATCGCCGCCGGGACTTCCATCGGCGCGATTAACGCCTGTCTTATGGCACAGGAGGATTTGGAGCTTACAAAATCTTTGTGGGAGAATATCACGGTTGATCAGGTGATGGCCGATGGCATTAACTTTGAACCATCCATTCGGGCCATGCTGAATCAAATGAAAAACTTAAGACCGTTTTTAAAAAAGTTTATCAATTCCAAAGGAGCCGATATTACTCCGCTGATTCAGCTTTTGGATCAGGTAATCGATGAAGAACGCCTGCAAAGAGGGCCGATTGATTTTGGGTTAGTCACCGTCCAGACAACGCCTCTGAAGGCGGTTGAGCTAACGCGGAGGGAGATTCCCGCAGGAGAATTAACGCACTATCTGCTGGCGTCTGCGGCCTGTTTTCCTGCATTTCCCATGTATCAGATCGGTGAGAACCGGTTTGTCGACGGCGGCTATTATGACAATCTGCCCATAGCGCTTGCGATCAAAATGGGAGCGGAAGAAATCATCGCAATCGATTTGGACTGCAATGGGACGCATACCAATTACCTCAATCAGCCTTATGTGACCTATATCCGTCCCTCCTGGTCCTTGGGATCCACCCTTAACTTTCAGCAGGAGATCATGAAGCGCAATGAACGGCTTGGATATTATGATACATTGCGGGAATATGGGAAAATTTTAGGATTTCGTTACGCATTTGCGCCTTACAGCGGCTTTTCACATCTAAGCCGGACGTATTGCCTGCGCGTGGCCGGACTGGAAGCAGTCATGGCGGGGGATAAAAAAATTCCGATTCTGCCTTCAAAAAAGAATCCGCTTTCGGAAGCGCTGGAGCGGCATACGCGCGGAAAGAAGCTCAGCTATGAGGATATGGCAATCCGGGGAGCTGAAATCTGTGCCGAATTGATGGGAGAGGAACCCTCGCAGTTATATGAACTGGAAGCGTTCCAACGGGATTTGATTCAAAGGTTCTCCCGAAAAGAACAGTACCGTTATCAGGAATTATTCTGCAATTTAAGAAGGGAAGGCGGCTTTGCATATTTAAGTGAACTGTACCAGGATAATCCGCAATATCTGCTCGGCTGCCTCTTTCAGTTAATCAAAAATAACCGGGATCTGGGCAGGCTCAAACGGGTGGCGGCGGATCTTCCGATTGAATTTGCGGGAGCCCTATATCTGGATACTGCTAGAAAACATTGAATGACACTTGCTTAAAAGCTTAAAAAATAAGCCCGGTCTCTGCCAGGCAAAAAAAGACAGCGAAAGCTGTCTTTTTCCATTTTATCTTTTATAACCGCCGCTGCGCTTGGAATCCATGCTCCGCTTTAAATCCTGCATACGTTCATCGCTGTCGCTTTTAAACCGGCTGAGCTTGTCTTCAAAGGATAGATCTGCTGTTGATTTTGATGAGGCAGACCAATCAAAATTAGAAGGACGTATGGGGCGAGGCTTAGCCGGCTCTTGTGCAGCTGGCTTTTCTTCTGCCGCCGCTTTTTTTATGGAAAGACTGATTTTTCCCTTTGGGTCGATGGAGATCAGCTTTACCCGAACGGAATCTCCTACTTTTAAATAATCACCAATATCCTTGACATAATCCGACGCAATTTCCGAAATGTGCACCAAACCCGTTTTCCCCTTTTCGATCTCAACAAATGCACCAAACGGCAAAATGCTGACGACCTTTCCGGTAACAATCGTACCAATTTCTAAAGACATACGAAAAAAAATCCTCCTTATTTTTCAAATGATACCTTATTTGATGACAAGCTTCCAAAGGTTATTTGCTCTTGGAAATGTCAATAAATACTTTTTCATTTTGTTTTAACATATTTAGTTCGCTTCTAGCGACATTTTCGACATATTCGTCAGAGGTTACGGCTTCTTTTTGATTTTCCAGCTGTTCTTTTTTCTCTGTCTCAGAATCAAGCCGGGCTTGCGCATCCGAAAGCGTCTGTTCGGCCGCGCGGATTTGCGGATATTGAACAAAAAAATAATATCCTGCCATCAGCAGGCATATCGAAAAGAGGCTTATGAGCCATACCATATTCTTTAATTTTTTCTTTGGTTTTTCTTTCGTCATTTTTTCTTTTTCTCCATTTGAGCCGCCTTGGACATAGTGTGATGTGTCTGTGGCAGTATCGCGGTTTTATGTATCTGGCGGAAATCAAACCGCCTGAATTTCTTTTCTACAGCATACGTCCATTTCTTGAAATGATTCAAAAGAAAATCGAACGGTGCTACGATTGTCTTTGTGAGCATCCGTATCACCTTATTCATCATTTTAAGGAAAAAACGCAGTGGTGTCAAGAGAATTTTGAATAATTTTAGCACAAAATTGATTATTTTAAGAAATATTTTTCGAAAAATGTTCCCAAATGCAAAAAAATAGAGAATCAGCCCCAAAAATATTCCCAAAAATAAATACCATTCCACTCCTGCATTCTGAAAACAGAAAAAGGTAAAAAAGGTAGCCGCCGTTGAAATGAGCCAGAAGAGGACGTCAAAGACGGCTGTAACAATTTTTCCCGCCCTGCTTTTGGTTAAAATAACGGAAAAGAGGTCGTAGAGCATGCCTATGGAAAAACCCAGGCCCGCTGTGCATAAAAAATTCAATCCCTGAATCAGATTTGATGTCTGCATACCGGCCTCCCTGCTTATTTAAATAAACCGGAGAAAAATCCTTTTTTGGAAACCGAACTTTCACTGGTATAAACAAGTGAATCAATATGTCCTTCCAGATTGACGTCTTTGGTTTCCACACTCAGCAGGCTGATGTGGAGCTGACTGCCTTTCACGGTCAGCACCCCCATATTCGTCCGCAGAATAATAACATTTTCGTCAAAGCTGTCCACTTCTTCTACGCCGGATAGGGTTAGTTTCTCCCGGTTCTCCATGACCAGGGTATGTAGTTTATGAGTTGGCGCAGATTTGTATTTTTCCTCTACTGGCATAAAAAAACCCCTCTCTTGTTATGAAATATCGAATTTCGAAACTGCTTGTATTTTTTAAATATATCATAAAATACAGACTCTCTGCTTTACTTATTTTATGATTGAATTTTGGAATTTATTCCAGAGGAGAACTATTTTTAGAAAAATAAAAGGGAATAACAATAAAATATTTGAAAGGAATATTTGCCGTACCTCTTCATTCCTTGAGAAAACTTGTCGGCGAATGCATCCGCCGGCGGAAATTCATGCAATAAGAGTAAAAAAATTTATGATAAAACATCCGGATATTTTTCTTGTTTCCATCTTGGCGTTTGTTTTTAATCTGGTCCATTTTTGCAGAGAAATAAATCAATCAGCTTGTTTTATTTTGTATAAGAAAGCAAGCGGTTTACTTTATTCATATAATTCGAATTCAGGTCTGCCAGGGCAAAATTTGCCCAGGAAGGAAATTGAGGTTTTTGACAGGCAAAATGCAGGGTTATAAGAATGGAGACCACATCATCCAGCGCTTTTTCGAATGCGTCATATTGTCCATATTCCATGCAAAAAGCCTTTTGCGCTTTTGGAGAAAGCGAATAACACACATTTCGTATATCCGCATAAGCATAGCCTTTTCCCAATAAATTATAATCGAACATCATGGCAGAAGCAGAGTCTCTTGAAACAATCAGATTGGTATGATAAAAATCATTGTAGGTTATAGTCCGTTTTACTTTGTTAAGATAAGCTTTGATGTGAGCAAAATTGCGTTCAATGAGCTGCCATACAGGCAATGCAGCGGTAGCCGTTTTTCGTTTCATTTCTTCTATATTTTGTTCCGTGATGACCTCATTTTCATCATAGAGCGGTACCGTATTGTTTTGCTTCAAATATTCATAGCCTGTTTGGTGTAGTAACCGGTACCAACGTGCGATCAATACAGCAATTTGAGGGTTGTCTAAATCCTCTTTTGTCCCCAGTCTATGGGTATTGCTTTGTTGAATATCCTCCATCAATAAGGCGCGGTTGGTAGCAGAGATTAACTGCAATGTCGGAATATTCAGAGATGTAAGAATTTTATAATTTTCAATTTCTCTTGCGAACTCATACCTCTGAAAAAACTTTAAAATGAGGCTTCTGTTGTCACAGAAAACCCGCGCAACAATAACACCGTCTTTGTTCTGTATGACCTCAATGGATTGATAACTGACGTTCATTTTTGCAAGCTCCGGCTTTAAAATATCCATGTAAAAAATCTCCTGGTCTTCATTTGATCGAATCTGCTGTTTTAATATTATGATACATTTCACCGTTGTATTGTAGATTTCATGAATGCAATTATTCTTTCCGATATTGATAAATCAAAAATTAACAGATTTATGGCCCATAATTTTGAAAAAGATAATCCAAAGTAAAACTCCTATTTTCATTTTTGTTTCAAAATAGGAGGCCTATAACGATTGTAAGCCGGAAATCGCTTTATTCTTCCCGTAAATCAAACCGGCGTTTTTGTTCTTCCCATTCTCTCCGCAAAATGGCATAGTACACCATATCGCGGTATTCTCCATTTACCAATTCAGCATCCATTTTAACGGCTTCCTTCCGCATACCGCACTTTTGCATGACGCGGCCCGAGGCAGGATTCAGAGCCCAATGTTCGGCCCAAATCCGATGAAATCCTTTTTCTGCAAAGCCGAAATCAAGCATAAGCCGGACGGCTTCCGTGCAAAATCCCTGGTTCCAAAAAGGGACGCCTAACCAATAGCCAATCCCGGCACTGCGGTTTGCCGGATCGCAAAACATCTCAATCGTCCCCATCCATGTGCCGCTTGTTTTTTCTGTGATAGCAAGAGTATAGGAGTAATCGTTTCGAAACCGATTTTCCTGCCTAGCAATCCAGTCATAGGCGTGCTGCAAAGTATAGGGATGAGGCATGGCTGCTAAAATGCGGGAGATTTCTTCGCTGTTCCCATATTTTTGCATCGGCTGCGCATCTTCCCGGTTAAAACAGCGCAGAATTAAGCGGCTGCTTTCCAGTGTGAGATTTGTATCCATATCGTTTCCTCCATTTCACTGATATTCCTGTCTTCTTTGCTGTAAAAAAGGATAGACCAATCAAAATGATTCCAGACAGCCTGTACTGGGGAAATATTTTTTGCAGCGGGAAACTTCCGGCTTTTGGTTATCTTCGTTTGCTGGATCTGCGCCGGCCGGAATGCGGCTTTCCATGTTTGTCAATTTGTTTGCTGCGTTTGGCGTCCTCAGTCTCCGAATAAAGCCTTGTTTCCGTATCCCTGCCGTTAATGCGGCAGCCTTTCATAGCGGAGATCACATGTTCTGCATGTTCTTTGGGAATGCCAACAACGGTTTTCTGATCGAATATTTGAATTTTGCCCACTTCACTTCCGCTGATTTCCGCCCGTTCCGTAATCGCTCCTACGATAAAATTAGGGGCAATTCCATGTGTTTTTCCAATATTGATGACCAGCTTTATGAAATTTTCGTCTTTTGCCTGGATTGCCTCTTCTTTTTCCCATTCCGCCTGCCTGCCATATAAAAGTTCCAACGCTGCCGTTAAGATCTGCCGCTCGGAATAGCCCTGGCGAAGCAAAGGAGCGAGCACATCGGAATAACTATCCTCTCGTATTCCTGCCTGTAATTTTGCCTCCAGTGCGCGGGTGTGTAGTTCATCGCGCTTTTTGGCAAGGTCTGCCCCGCTGGGGAGCTCCTTTTTTTCAATCACAGACCGGGTTTGGCGTACCAGTTCCAGCAGGTTTCCTACCTGCCGCCTGCCGCTGCAAAGCGTAATGGCACGGCCGCTTTTTCCCGCGCGCGCTGTCCTGCCAATCCGATGGACATAGTATTCGCTGTTTTGCGGCACGTCGTAGTTTACGACGGCATCAACGTCTTCCACATCAATTCCCCGGGCCGCCACATCGGTCGCAATTAGGACAGGAAGATTTCCCTGCTTAAATGCGTTCATCACCAGCGTCCGCTGCGTCTGCTTCAAATCGCCGTGCAAAGCCTGCGCTCCGATTTGACGATCGCAGAGAAATTCGCATAGCTCATCCACCTTTTTCTTGGTATTGCAAAACACAATCACCCTTTTAAACTGATAATACTGCAGTAAGGTACACAATCCGTCTGCCTTTGCGTTCATGGGAAGATTGTAATACGTCTGTTCAATCGCATGGATCGTTACATGTTTGCGGTCGATTTCCACCATCTTGGGATCTTTTTGATACTTTTTCGTCAAATCCAGGATTTCCTTCGGCATGGTAGCAGAAAAAAGAATGGTTTGGATTCCTTCCGGCGCCTGCGTTAAAACCGCCTCGATATCCTCCCGAAACCCCATGCTCAGCATTTCGTCCGCTTCGTCCAGGATAACCATTTTCAGCTCGTCCAGCACCAGCGTGCCGCGGTCCAAATGATCCAAAATACGTCCCGGGGTTCCGACTACAATATCGACGCCGCGCCGCAGCAGGGCAAACTGTCTTGTAATTGGTTCGCCTCCATACACCGCGGCTGTTTTGATCTGGCGGAGATAACGCAGCAGCTTTCCCAGCTCTTCCTGTGCCTGCAGGGCGAGTTCCCGCGTGGGACAGAGCAGCAGGATTTTCGGTTTTTTCCCCGTTCCGGCCTTTAAAACCAATTCAATCGCCGGAATCAAAAATGCCGCCGTTTTGCCTGTACCGGTCTGCGAACGTCCTATAACGTCGTATCCCTCGCGAATGAAAGGAATGCTTTTGGCCTGAATCGGCGTGGCCGTTTCAAATCCCATTTCTTCTATCGCTCTGGCGAGCTTTTCCGTCAGACCCAACTCCTCAAATTTTACTAAATTCATGCTTCCTTCTTTCCGGCATATTTTTTCGTCTGGTTACGCCGACCGGCCCCGATTTTACTAGACTGGATGCTTAACACATTGAAACCAAATACCTGCTTAAATACTTACCTTCCCACAATTCAAATTTCCCGTTCCGAAAAAAATTGTATCCATTCCTATCCCATTCATACGAAGGGCTTTTAAAATATTTTTTTAAGTATATCATGCCTGGTTTTGGAATGTCAAGCACATCCGGCTTTCCATACCCATAAACCGGTTTTTTCCGATTTTGGCGGCTCGGCCGCTGGCCGGCGCCAATTCGTTGACAATGCTTTTTAATAATGATAAAATTTGAACAGATTGATTGAAGATAACTACTAAAAGATTTCTGTTTTTTGGCCGACGGATCGAAAGTGCCGGCTAAAAAATGCGGATTTGAAATGAGATATGTTCCGACACAAAGGAGAAATGCACAATGAAACGAAATGGAGCTGAAACCGTGCTCGCCATGATGGAAGAAAATGGGGTAAGCGTTCTGTTTGGATACCCCGGCGCGGCTACTGTCCCAATTTATGATAAACTCGACCAGTTTTCGATCCGGCATATCCTGGTTCGCAGCGAGCAGAGCGCCGCTCATATGGCGAGCGGCTGGGCGCGCCGCAGCGGAAAGCCGGGGGTATGCCTGGCCACATCCGGCCCAGGCGCCACGAATTTGATTACCGGGATTGCGACGGCTTATATGGATTCCGTCCCTCTGATTGCCATTACGGGCCAGGTGGATTCCAAGCTGATTGGGAAGGATGCGTTTCAGGAAATCGACATTACCGGCGCCACCATCCCGCTTTGTAAACATAATTATCTGGTTCAGGACGTCTCTTCACTGCCTCAGATCATCAACGATGCGTTTTATATCGCCTCAACGGGACGGCCCGGCCCTGTGCTGATTGATATTCCTGTTGACATTCTCAATGCGGTCTGGGAATTCACCATGCCGCCGAAGGAGATTAATATCCGCGGGTACAAACCGGCGGACAAAGGGCATGAACTGCAGATTAAGCGGGCGATGACCCTGCTTTCCGAAGCAAAGCGTCCTCTGGTATTGGCCGGCGGAGGAATCGTATCCTCCCGTGCTTTTGCGGAATTTCGGGAGTTCACCAAACGCTTTCGCCTGCCCATTATCTCCACCTTGATGGGGATCGGGGCAATCGAGACCACGCACCCGCTTTACTATGGAATGCTGGGCTCCCATGGAAAAAAAGCTGCCAACTATGCACTGGATGAAGCGGATTTGATTTTTGTGCTGGGTTCGCGCATTGCAGACCGCTCTGTCTCAGGGCCCAGAATTTTATCGTCGCGGACAAATTTGATCCACATCGATATTGATCCGGCGGAAATTGGGAAAAATACGGTTGCAAAAATCCCGCTTGTCGGCAATATCAAAACAATTCTGGGTCAAATCCTTGCCCTGTCGCCGGAGCTTGGCCTATCTTATCCGGATACTTCGTCCTGGCTGGCAGAACTGGATTCCAAGCGTTCGGAAAAAACGCTTCAGCCGCGAGAGGGCGCTTATGTAAATCCTATTTACTGCCTTCAGGAGCTTTCGAAAGCTGCTCATGGAAGCGGCGTTTTTACAACGGAGGTTGGACAGCATCAAATGTGGGCGGCAAACGCGCTTTCGATTGAACAGCCGGGAGGTTTTATCAGCTCCGGCGGGTTCGGTACAATGGGCTACGGCCTGCCCGCCGCGATTGGAGCGAAGCTCGCTTCGCCGGAGGACACAGTTATCTGCATAGCCGGAGACGGGAGCTTTCAAATGAATTTGGCGGAGCTCGCTTCCATGTGCCAATGCGGAGCGGATATTAAGATCGTGCTGTTCAACAACGGCTGTCTTGGCATGATCCGGGAAATTCAGAAGAAGCGCTGCAAAGGGCATTATGTGGAAGTCTCCCTGGAAGGGTCTCCCGACTACTGCAAGCTTGCCGGTGCATATGGGATCCAAAGCCGGAGAGTGGAACGCGACCGGGACGTTCCCGGCGCAGTCCGTGAAATGCTGGGCTGCAGAGGCCCTTATCTGCTGGAGGTCATGACCGATCCCAGTCAAAGCAGCATATAACAGACAATTTTTGATACAGGAGGCGCTACCGATGAATAAACATGTATTGTCCGTTCTGGTTGAGAATAAACCAGGCGTTTTGTCTAAAGTGGTCGGCTTGTTTTCCCGGCGCGGCTTTAATATCGACTCTCTTGCTGTAGGAGTGACGCAAAGCCCCGATGTTTCCCGGATTACGATCGTTGTGTCCGGCGACGAACAGCTGGTCGAGCAGATTTCCAAACAGCTGAATAAATTGGTAGATGTGATTAAAATCCGGACGTTTTTGGAATCGGACTGTGTGAACCGCGAACTGATCCTGATCAAAATGAAGGCGGGAAAATCGGTCCGGCAGGAGGTAATCCAGCTTGCAACCATATTCCGCGCCAACATCATTGACGTATCCGCCAGTACGCTTACGATTGAGCTGACCGGCGATTCGGATAAAATCAACGCATTTCTGCAGATGATGGGAAGCTACGGCGTTGCAGAAATCGCACGCGGAGGCACGCTGTCACTTGAGCGCGGCGCACATTCACTTTAAGGAGGCATGAACCATGCAAAGCATTCAAATATACGATTCTACTCTGCGCGACGGTGCGCAGGGGGAGGGGATCTCTTTTAGCCTGGAGGATAAAATCAAGGTCGTGCGCAAGCTGGATGAATTGGGAATATCCTACATTGAAGCGGGAAACCCGACATCGAATCCAAAGGATCTGGAGTTTTTTCAGATTGCCAAAACACTTTCTCTTCATACTGCCAAGCTATGCGCTTTTGGCAGCACCAAACGCTGCGATACTGCACCGGAAACTGACAGCGGCCTTCTCGCGCTTTTGGAAGCGGAGACGCCAGTAGTCACAATTTTTGGAAAATGCTCTCTGCTGCATGTAGCTGCGATTTTGGGCGTGACGCCGGAGGAAAACCGGAGAATGATTTGGGATTCCATTCATTATCTCAAGGCCTGCGGAAGGGAAGTCATCTTTGATGCGGAGCATTTTTTCGACGGATGTATTGAAGATGAGGATTACGCGTTTTCGTGCATTCAAACGGCGGCCGATGCGGGGGCGGATGCCGTCGTCCTCTGCGATACAAACGGCGGCAGTTTTTTCGACCGGATTGAAAGTTTGACCCGGAAAGCTGTCAAACTTATTTCTGTGCCGGTCGGAATCCATACGCACAATGATACGGATATGGCTGTTGCTAATACCGTAGCGGCGGTTCTCGCCGGTGCAACTCATGTCCAGGGCTGTATGAATGGCTTTGGAGAGCGGTGCGGCAACGCCAATCTATGCAGTATCATTCCCAACCTGCAAATAAAGCGGGGACTTTCCTGCATACCGGAAGAGAATCTTTCTTTGCTGACGGGTACGTCCCGCTATATTTCCGAATTGGCGAATGTGATTCCAGATGCGCATGCGCCTTATGTCGGCTCCAGTGCATTTGCCCACAAAGGCGGCATGCATGTGGATGGGGTGCTGAAAAATTCCAAAACCTTTGAGCACATTGACCCTTCCAGGGTCGGAAACGACCGCCGTTTCCTGATCAGCGAAGTGTCCGGCCGTTCCAATCTGCTCTCCCTCATTCACGCTTATCATCCCAACGCGACAAAATCCTCGCCGGAGACGCAGCGGATACTGGACCGTCTCAAGCAGCTGGAATATGAGGGATATCAGTTTGAAGCAGCCGATGCTTCCGTTGAGCTCATTATCCGCAAGGAACTGGGAATGTACACCCCATTCTTTGAACTGGATCATTTTAATGTCATGGCAAACGAGCCCAAATACAATGAGTTCAGTTCCTCGGCTATCGTGAAACTTGGGGTGGGCGGGCAGTATCAGCTCACGGTTGCAGAAGGGCACGGCCCGGTCAACGCTTTGGATAAGGCATTGCGCAAAGCACTCGAAACCTTCTATCCCAATTTAAAATCCATGCGTCTGACGGATTTTAAGGTGCGTATCATCGACGGCAGCCGGGCTACGGAAGCGGTCACCCGTGTTTTAATCGAATCCACCGACGGCACTCAAACTTGGACGACGGTCGGCGTGTCGAGCGATATTCTGGCGGCCAGCTGGAAAGCGCTGGTGGACTCCATTGAATATAAGCTGTATCAGGATCAAAACAGTGGGAAAAACTGAGGAATGATGAATAACAGGTTATGTATAGGTAAAACCTCTGAAACGGAAGGCTTCAGGGGTTTTTACTTTTTTATAAAAATTTTCTGATATCTAAAGCCAGCTGACCTTCAAGGTTAATCAGTCTCTTGGCAATATCTTTGGATGTTTCGTCTGCTGCGGCATATTGGTTTAAG
>CALYAR010000255.1 GCA_944393585.1 uncultured Clostridia bacterium
GGCGGGGCGATACACAGGACCTGAATATGCGTTCGGCAGATGTGGAGCAGATCTATACCTCCACGGATGCAGCGGTTGTGGAAGAGCTGCTCAACCAATACCAGGTATCCTACATTTTTGTGGGCTCTAAGGAGCGGGAGAAATATCCGGCGCTGAATGAGTATGTACTTCAGCAGATGGGGCAGATTGTCTTTCAGGATGAAACGTCAGGGACCTATATTATAGAAGTAGAGTAACCGAGACAGCGATGGCTGTTGTAAAAGCAGATTTTTCCTTTGCTTTTGCAACAGCCACTTTTTGCATTATTCTTAATTATTGATCATCGGAAATGTCATTGCTGCGGCAAATCCGCCTTGCTTTCCGTGGTCAAAAGACAGTGTTCCTTTGTGGGCGGAAACAATCTGTCCTACAATCAAAAGACCTAAACCATGCCGCGGCTCAGTAGTTCCACTGTCACTCATCATATAGTGGGGCGTAGTTCTGAGATTCTCTAACTTTTCATCTGTAACGCCGACGCCGTTATCCTCAATGATAATTTTATATTCCATATCACTTTTTTCAACGCGTACCGAAATCGTACAGCCGTCAGGGTTGTGAGTTTGTGAATTGGTGATCAGGTTTCCGATTGCCCGTCGCAGCAATTCCTTATCTCCGTTTATGACACAGGCAGTCAATGCTTCGTCCGTGTTCCATTCTATGGGATATTTTTCATCCATATCCAAATTTATAAAATCCACAACACTTTGTCTTGCAACCGCTACGAGATTTACGGGCTTTGGATTGATCGGCTGCATATTATATTCTAACTTTGACGCAAGGTTTAGATCATTGATAAGATTCTTCATTTTTATGCTTTGCTGACGGATAATCTGTGCTTTTTTCCGTTCGCTTTCCGGCAAGCTTTCATTGTCCTCAATCTGTCCGGCATATCCCATTACCCTAGAAAGAGGCGTGCGAATGTCATGCGACACACCGGAGATCCAGCTTGTGGGATTGGCAGAATTCAGGAAAAGACTTGCCAAAAAATATTCACTTGGTATGAAACAGCGTTTGGGTTTGGCAGGTGCATTGATCGGCAGACCGCCGATCCTGATTCTCGATGAGCCGACCAATGGACTTGATCCGGTTGGCATTCACGAGATACGCACCTTAATTCGTTCTCTTCCGCAGAAATGTAACTGCACAGTATTGGTTTCTTCTCACTTACTCCCCGAGGTGGAACTTATGGCCGATGATATTGGTATTTTGAACCACGGCCGCCTCTTATTTGAGGGAACAATGGAAGAACTGAAAAGGAACGCCCTTGCTGCAGGGTTTCCGACGGACAATTTGGAAGATACTTTCCTTGCAATGATTGATGAGGATAATCAGAGGAGAGGAGGTACGGTATGAGCCTTTTCATAGAATCCCGAAAGTTGAAACGCACAGGTTATCTTCCGGCGTTTCTTGCCGGAGGACTTCTTGCAGCAGCTTTTCCGGTTGTCTACATGATGGTAAAAGCAGAGGAGCTCACTTCGCTTTCGGGAAATCCGATGGATCTGTTGATGTCTGCACATTGGCAGATGATGGCTATGCTGAATATTCTCATTTCCATTTGCGGCGCTTGTATGATGTACCATACAGAATATGCCGATAACGCTATGCAAAAAATGTCGATGCTCCCAATCCGTCAGGGAATTATGTTTTTCTGGAAATTCATAATTGCTGCGCTGGCTTTGACCGCTATGGTGGCAATCGAGATGGCGGTTTTGGCAGGCTGCACAAAGTATTGGTTTCCAGGATATGCGTTTGACTCGATCGATACCTTGAAAATTGCAGGCTTTCAAATTGTCGTTACGCTGCCGACCGTCATGCTTATGCTTGTCATTGCGTCCGCCTGCAGGAACATGTGGGTATCGCTTGGCATCGGTGTGATCCTCGTATTCACGCTCTCTATTTTTCCGCAGGACAATGCCGTACTAAGCCTGTTCCCGTTTGCTTCTCCGTATCAAATGCTTGCGGAAGCAATGGAAAATAGCCGTACTGTCTTATTTTTAGTTGTTTGCGGAATCGAAACGGTTGTGTTTGGCATTGCGGAGGTTATTTATCTGAAAGTGAGGAGGTGTTTTGAATGAGTTTCTTATCATTGGTCGGAGTAGAACTCAAAAAAATCCGTCGGTCTAAAATCTTTTTGATATTGCTGATTCCCGTCATTATGATGTGGATTCCAAGTATTATCAATGCAGATATGAACTTCGATTTGAGAGGTATCCAGATCACTCCGGAAAACAATTTTTTCATTCAGGGCTTTATGGGTATGGTATGGTTTATGATTCCGGCGTCGCTGGTTATCTGCACCGTGCTGATAAGTCAAACGGAACGCTCCAATAAGGGAATTTTGAAAATGCTGTCCCTGCCGGTTAGTACGATCAAATTTTGCCTTGCGAAGTTTACCGTTTTACTGATACTGGCGGCAGTTCAGATGGTTATGTCCATTGGAGCGTACTATCTCTGTGCGGCAATCGTTACCAATACGCAGGATTATAATTTTATCCTTGAGCCGTTATATGTCTGCAAAAATGTATTCAGCATATATGCCGCTGCCATTCCAATGGCTGCTGTGTATTGGGCGGTTTCCATTTGCATTCATTCTCCGATTTTTTCGGTTGGTATCGGTTTGGCTTCTATTGTGCCTTCCGTGCTTATGATAAACACAAAGGTCTGGTTCGCCTACCCAATGAGCTATCCGTTTTATCTGATCATGGTGACATATGGGAGAGCCGCTGAAGGTGTTTATGAAACACAAATCGTCTGGATTCCGTGGCTGCCTGTTGCAGTCGGGATCACAATTTTGGCACTTGCCGTATCTTGTGTTCGATTCGGCGCATCTGAAAGGAAGTAATTACATGAAACAGAAAATTTTAACTGCTATTTCTACCATTATGCTGTTTGTCCCCTGGACGATCCTACCTTTGCGCAGCTTTGATTGGGCGTTGGAGTCGCCGGCAGCGGAGATTATGATTTATAGTTACGCCGCCTTTATGATTTTTTCAGGTATTTTTTCCATCCTTGCTTATGCCAAAGGCAGGGTAAAATCAAAACTTATGCAGGTATGTGCTGCAATCAACAGCATGTATGCAGTCGGCGCTATTGCAATCATTTGCATGACAATTCCGGGATTTGTGAATGGGTGATAATTTTTGTGGTTCCTTACAGGTGACTGTGGAATAGCGGCGTATAGTTTTTGGTACTCACTCATATAATAGCAAAAACAGAAAACCGCCTGCGATCCGATCGTTCGCGCGGTTTTAGAGGCAGGTCATATGTCACCGCCATTGAAACGTCTGGTATTTCTGTTCTGCGGACTGGGGTTTATGTTTCTTGCCGGATGGGAAGCGGCAAATGTGCGGGAAACGTTCCGGGAAACTTCCCAGCAGGA
>CALYAR010000256.1 GCA_944393585.1 uncultured Clostridia bacterium
GCCCCACAGTTGGGGCAGAAATTAAATCTACTTGCCTGATTATCTGTATTATAGCCACATAACGGGCAAATATATTTATATACATGCATTAAATGCAAAGTGGTTATGTCCCTTCCGAAACCTTTATCTTCTTTCATCCACTTCCCATGCACCACTGGGGCAACTTCTGCGGCTGGTATAGCGTTAATTCGATTCTTGATTATAACTATAGCTTCTTTAATTGCACGTCCGCGTGAAAAACGCGGGTCTATCTCATCATACGCTTCCGCTAACTCCATCAATATTTCTTCCCGATTTATGTACTCAGCCATTTTATTCAACCCTCCTATAATCCGTTTACCTTATTTTAAAATAAGCAAATATATGTTTCGTGTTTAATTAAATCTTCGTATTTAATTACATTTTCTACATCATAATCGTCTTTCATCAAAATATCAGAAGGACAAGACATTATAGTTACTATCGCTTCATCTGGTACATTTTCCAACATTTGTTTTAATTCTAATGCGGTCATTCCTCTTCCCTCCGTTCTCCATAGCTGCAATAATCATCTGGTCTGCTTAATTCAAGGCGATAGCAATCACCACAATCCCAATATTTACAATCCTTACACCGAACTACCGGTACCGTGTCAATTTTAAATGGTTCAAGCTGTATATTATGTTTCCATTTACAAGCCTTTTCTGCTTTATCGTATGAAGAAAACAATGCTTTATGTTTTTGAGAACTTGCCCAATATTCTAAAACAAGTTCACCTGTTTCTTTGTTTCGCAGTCCCCATAATTCTGTCCTCATTTTCCTTCCTCTCCTTTACTCAATAACCGAAGTTTTCGGCGTATAAATCCGGTTTTCTGTGTTTCTTTCCACCTTGCGTACTTCTCCCAAAAGCTGTTCCAGGGTTTTGATTGTTTTCCGGTTCTCGTCAATCCAGTTTACGACTACCTGCGTCTTGAGCGTCAAGTCTTTCGCAGCCCTTCGCGTCTGCCGTACTTCTTTCAGCTTACGGGCGATCCTTGCGCTGCTGTGATAATCATGCTCTTCCAGCTCAAGAGAATGCAGAATATCCTGCGTCGCGTCATTCGCCTCCTGCTCGTTTGCAATGGAAATGTGATAAAGCTGTTCTGTTCGCCGTATGTACTCTAAAAAATTTTCGATCCCCTGGCTGATTTTATCCTCGGTCATATCAATTTCCTCCATCGAGTTTTCCGGCGGCAATGCGCCGAATGTTGTCAAAATCATAATCCTTTCCCCGGAGGTTTTCCCCTTCCCATGCCGCTTCCGGCAGCGCCATTTTTTCCGCAGTTTGCCGCAATGCTTCTGCCAATTCGGGCGGAAGGTTCGTTTGAGCAGCCTTGCGATCCCGCTGGCGCTGCTTTTCTATTTCGATGGTCTTTAAAAACTGCCCCCGTGTTACTGTGTTAAGCGTGTCGGAATCAATTCCCGACAGTTCTCTAAGCTGGGAAGGCGAGCGCAAATACTGTTTCAGTACCTCCGGCAGCTTTTGAAATTCTTCTTCCGCGCCATAGTAGCCATTAGAAACCGCCTGTTTTAACCGAAGCCACAGCTCTTCATTCGTCTCCTGTCCACCGGCCGCGTCTTTTATTCCTTCGATCCGCTCTACTACCGCCGCAATGTCGGGCGGGTAACCGCTGTGCGTCTTAATGAGCTCCTTGACTGCGGCCATGACCAGCCTGCAGTCATATTCCTTCAGCAGCTCCGCCCACAGGCTCACAGCAGCCCGCTTTTCCTCTGCGCTCTTTTTCCCGTAAAAGGCAGGATATGCCACCTGCAGGATCGCCATCACTTTTGCCGTTTCATTTGCCGTCATCGTGTTCTCCCTCCAATTCCCGCGCAATGTCAGCAAAGGACGCGTCATCCGTTTTCTGTGCCGCGCGCTCCTGCTTTCGGCGCGCTTCGTAAACGTCTGCCGCCTCCCGTGTTTTGATTCCGTTCACCAGCCAGGTATTGAGAATGCTCCGGCAGTATGCCCACTTGGGCACGCCATTGTCTACACTGATGTCTACTGCCCTGCGGATTAATTCCGGTTCTGTCTGCTCTTCCAAACAAGCGCGTATTTCCTGTATGGATCGGGATGACAACGCGCCAAAATATTGCTCGATGTACCGGAAGATCGCTTGAGAATCATCCGCCGCGACCGCGCGCGCGTTTGGATTCGGTTTCGGATTCGGATTAGGATTCGGATTGGATTCGGATTGGATTGGATTACGGGAACATTTGCTTTCATTTGATTTCATCTGCTTGCAAATGATTTCATGTGCATGCAAGTTTGTTTTTTCCGGCCCGGGAAACTTGCTTTTTTTTGCTCTGATCGATTGATGCTGTTCCCAAGTTGCCAATTGCAGGTACGGTTTCTGGTCACATACGTACAACTCAATCATGCCTGCCGTCGATAACTTATTAAGAGCAGCTTCAATCTGTTTCTGCGTCACATCCTTGAGCGGGAAAAGCCTTGCTTTCAGAATGGCGGGTCTTGCATCCATTCTGCCGTAATCATCACAATTCACGATCAGCCGGTAGAAAAATACTTCCTCAAACCATGACAGGGAATCCACGCTTTCACTGGAGCATATGCTTTCCTTTATGATCCGGTTTGGCACTCGATCACCTCCGTTACCGTAATGACCGTCTGTTTCTTCGGCTGCCCGAAGGAGGCTGTGAGCGCCAAATCGATGTGCTGGAAACTGTCGTCCTCTATGATTCTTTCCCGCACCAGCGCGTCCAGCAGGAATTTCCCGCTGTAATTATCCGGATCGCGCCGCCGGTTGTCCGTGT
>CALYAR010000257.1 GCA_944393585.1 uncultured Clostridia bacterium
ATTTACAAGCACCTGATGAACGGCGTATCCCACATGCTCCCCTTCGTCATCGGCGGCGGCATCATGATTGCCCTGGCTTTCCTGATCGACACGATTGCGGGCGCTCCGACGGATGCAAACTTTGGTACCTATACTCCGGCTGCCAACTTCTTTAAATCCATCGGCAATATTGCGTTTAACTTTATGCTTCCTGTGCTGGCCGGATTCATCGCCCGAAGCATCGCGGACCGTCCTGGTCTTGCCGTCGGCTTCGTCGGCGGTTCCATCGCAACGCTGGGCTGTACCTTTGCGGCCCCTGCCGGTGATACGGCGGCTATTTCGGGTTTCCTGGGCGCATTGATCGCAGGTTTCGTCGGCGGCTACATTGTTGTACTGCTGCGCAAGGCCTTCTCGTTCCTACCCAAGAGCATGGAAGGAATTAAGCCGGTGCTGATTTACCCCCTATTGGGAATTGTTTTGATGGGCGCATTTATGTGCCTGATTAACCCGGTTGTCGGCTGGCTCAACACTGCAATTACCAACGGCCTGAACTCAATGGGTTCTGTGAGCAAGGTACTGCTCGGCGCGCTGCTCGGCGGCATGATGGCCATCGATATGGGCGGTCCGTTCAACAAAGCGGCTTACGTTTTCGGAACAGCCTCACTGGCATCGGGCAACTTTGATATTATGGCGGCCGTCATGATCGGCGGTATGGTTCCCCCGATTGCCATCGCACTGGCAACTACATTCTTCAAGCGCAAATTTACCGCAGACGAACGGAAATCCGGTCCGGTCAACTATATCATGGGACTGTGCTTTATTACAGAGGGCGCCATTCCGTTTGCGGCGTCTGATCCGCTTCGCGTTCTCCCCTCCTGTATTGCAGGTTCTGCTGTCGCGGGTGCTCTGTCCATGCTGTTCGGCTGTACCCTGCAGGCGCCGCACGGCGGTATCTTCGTATTCCCCGTGGTCGGCAATCCGCTCTGGTACGTGGTAGCTTTGGCAGTAGGCTCTGTCATCGGAATGCTCCTGCTCGCACTGCTGAAAAGAAATGTAGAAGACAAAAATATGGTTAAGGAAGGTGCTGCAAAATGATCACAAAAAAAATAACGGTAACCAATTCACAAGGGTTTCATATGCGTCCGGCCGGAATCTTTACCGCCGAAATGGCAAAGTTCAAATCCACTATCTCCATTACGGCCAACGGAAAGACCGTCGACGGAAAAAGTCTGATGTATCTGATTTCTGCCTGCATCAAGTGCGGGACGGAAATTGAAATCACCTGTTCCGGCGAAGATGAAAAGGAAATGATGGACAAGGCTGTTTCGCTGATCGAATCCGGACTGGGCGAACAGTAATCGACCTGATATTTTGGGAGGATGAAGCGTTATGATAAAGGGAATTGGGGTATCCGGCGGAATCGGAATCGGCACTGCTGTTGTCATAAAACAGCAGGCCGCCTCCTATGAAGAACATGCCGCCGATCCGGCGGCGGAAAAAAATCGGTTTCATCAGGCTCTGGAACAGTTTTGCGAACAGACGGAAAAGCTGGCGGAAGAGATGGCGCAGTCTGCCGGGGAAAAAGAAGGCGAGATCCTGCGCGGCCACATCCTAATGGTAAAGGACCCGTTCATGCAGTCGCAAATAGAAGAACAAATTGACGCGGGAAGCAGTGCGGAAGCGGCGGTTGATTTTGCGTGCACCCTGTTCATCCAGATGTTTGAGTCCTCCGGCGACGAATTGACCATACAGCGTGCGGCGGACGTCCGCGATATCCGTCAAAGGCTGTTTGAACTTCTGACAAACTCCGGCTCTTCTGCCCTATCGGCACTTCCTATGGGCACTGTGCTGGTGGCGGAGGACCTCACGCCGTCCATGACCGCGCAGATGGACAAAGCCGCCATTGCCGGAATTGTCACGCAGAACGGCGGGCGCACATCCCATTCTGCCATTTTAGCCCGGGCGCTCCGCATTCCGGCTGTTCTGCAGGTGGAAAACGCGGCCGGACGCATTCAAAACGGAGATAAGATCGCTCTGGACGGGTCGAGCGGGGAAGTCTGGATCAATCCAAATTCCGAGCAGCTCGCCGAACTGGAAGAAAAAAAGAAATCATACGAGGCTTTGACGGCAGAACTGCGCACATTGGTTGGAAAACCAACGCAGACTGCCGACGGAAAGCAAGCGGAGCTCTGTGCCAACATGGGAACCCCCTCAGACCTGCCCGCTGTTTTGGAAAATGACTGCGAAGGCATCGGCCTTTTCCGGACGGAATTTCTGTTTATGGACCGGGACAAGGCACCGACGCTGGAAGAGCAGTTTGAGGTATATAAAAAAGTGGTCACGGCTCTGGAAGGAAAACCCGTCATCATACGGACACTTGACGTAGGCGGCGACAAAGATATCCCCTATCTTGGGATGAAACAGGAAGAAAACCCGTTTCTTGGATTTCGGGCAGTACGTTACTGCCTGAAAAATCAGGCTCTGTTCCATGATCAGCTCAAAGCATTGGTAATGGCGGCGGCCTTCGGAGATCTTCGGATTATGGTTCCGCTGGTCACGACTGTCACCGAAGTGCGCGAAGTCAAAGCCATGATCGCATCCATCCAGGCCGAGTGCCAAGAGGAAGGAATTTCCTTTGGCAAAACCATCCCGCTCGGCGTGATGATCGAAACTCCCGCCGCCTGTATGATTGCAGATTTGCTGGCAAAAGAGACCGACTTTTTCAGCATTGGAACCAATGACTTGACACAGTATGTCATGGCGGCAGACCGCGGCAATCAGGAAGCAGCTTACCTCTATTCTACTTATGATCCCGCGGTCCTGCGGTCGATTGAGCGCATTATCTCCAGCGCGCACACTTCCAAAATTCCCGTTGGAATGTGCGGTGAAGCGGCGGCAGATCCTCTGCTTACTCCTCTGCTGTTGGCCTATGGCCTGGACGAATTCAGTGTAAGCGCTCCCTCCGTTCTGCCAACGCGAAGAACGATTGCGCGCTGGAACATGCCAGAGGCCGGGCAGGTTGCCGAACATGTCCGCTCTCTTTCCACCGCAGAAGAAATACAAACTTATTTGGAAAGCGTTCAAAAATAGCCCCTCTTCCCTTTATTTTATGATAGATTGCAAAGGCGTCGGCTTCATGCCGGCGCCTTTGCGTATCCCTGGCTGTGCACTTCATGTTCTGCATTGAAATGTCCCTCTGCAAAAAAGGAGAAAATTCGTGCTGATATGATTTAAAAACAAAGGATTCGACCCCTCCGCACAGAAAAGTATTGAAAGTCGCCGGCAAATATACTATACTTAATTAAGATTGGCTCTTTGTTCTATTGCCAGGATGTCGGAGTAAAGCGCCTTTCAGATAACAAACAGGAAAGGACTCGTTGTACATGAATCAACCCAATCACGCTATCGGATATCTGCCGGAAGAGCGGCCAACTTTTGTTAAACTGCTGCTGTATGCCGTCCAGCAGGTCATCGTCATGTTTCCCGCAACCGTAACAGTTGCCCTCGTCACTGGGTTTCAGGTCTCTACTACCATTTTTGCAAGCGGTCTTGCCACACTCTGCTTTATTCTGATTACCGGCAGAAAAATCCCTCTGTATTATGGTTCCAGTTTTGCCTATTTGACTGCCATCGCCAGCATGTGTGCCGCCGAAGGTTTTGAAAAGGTAGACGGTATTCTGCCGACGGAAGCCATTCAGTATGCCCAGTTCGGTATTATTTTCTCCGGCCTTATTTCAATTGCGGCCGGTCTGCTGATCCGTTTCTGCGGTAAAAAAATCGTGGAAACCATCCTTCCCGCTTCCATCACCGGCCCGATTGCCATGATAATCGGCCTTACTCTGGCGGGGAATGCTCTGAGCGACGCTGTCCCCAATGTCACGAATGTTACCAGCGAGAGCATTGTATGGGTCATTGTTGCCCTAGTCACTTTGATTTCTACAATCCTCTACTCGAAGTACCTAAAAGGATTTCTCGGACAGCTTCCGTTGCTCCTTGGCGTACTGACTGGCTGTGCAGTAGCCGGTATTGCTTACGCCGCCGGCTGGGCCAACCTGTTCCGCGCCATGCCTGACGCTGCTTTGGAGGCTTCTATTTGGCGTTTGGGCGATGGTTCCATTTTTGCTGTCCCGGCGTTCTCTCTTCCAAAAGTTTCCTGGACTGCTGTCGCCGCCATTATGCCGATTGCTATTGCCACAATTCCGGAATCCACTGCCCACATGTACCAGCTGGATATCTATGTCAATGACGTGGCCCGAAAGAAAGGCAAAAAGATGAAATACAGCCTGATTGATATGCTCGACCGCAACCTGATCGGCGATGGAATCTGCGATATGGTTTCCGGTGCCATCGGCGGCCCTGCCGGTACCAATTACGGGGAAAACATCAGCACGATGGCTATTACAAAGGTCTTTTCCGTTCCCGTCCTGATCGTTGCAGCTGTGATTGCCATGATCGTCAGTTTCTTCACCCCATTGATTCAGGTAATTTACGGAATCCCTCTGGCGGTAATCGGAGGATTGGAAATTTATCTGTTCGGTGCGATTGCGGCACAGGGTATTGCAATTATGATAGAAAAAAAGGTGGACATGTTCTCGTCTAAAAATATTGCTGTCATCGCTTCCATCATGATTATTGGAATTGGCGGAAATTATGCTTTCGGCGGCAACATTCCGTTTTTCGGCATTCAGGTTCCCTGTATAGCAGGCGCAGCTATTTTCGGCATCCTTCTGAATCTTCTGCTCAGCATTGGAGAGAAAAAGGAGAAGTCGCAAAAATAACGTTATAGATTCCATTTTAATGGCCGCAGTTTCGAAAACCAGACAAGTGGATTTCGAAACTGCGGCCATTCATTTGCCCGAGCAGCGCTCCCTCAGGATGCTTGAAGCAGCAAAGTCTCATGGTACCCATTTACACTCTCTGCTTGTCCTGGCGGGCCAAACTCTTCTTTTAGCATGTCGGCTTGACCGCCGTGCCAGATACCGGCACTGGCACAGTTAATCTCCGCACCAGGTGGTAAAGCGGCATAAATATTTCCGTTTTAAGGACATTTATACTAAGACGTTCCAAAGCAAACCTCTGCGGTACCGGGCCGCAGACAGCCTGATGGAAATACTGGATCAAACCGGAAGCAAAACAGTTCTTTTTCTCACCGGTATTCTCCCGCATTATTTTTTACCCGCTCCCGGTTGTTTTCTTCTATCCGCTCTGCAAAGGACAGCGGATTTGTCCTTCGCTTCAGACGTTCCGTCCGTTTGCTGGAAAATGCAATAAAAATCGCATAGAGATACGGCATTCCGAGGTTGGTCTCCAGCAGGGAATTTACAATCAGCGTCATAAGCTTATCCGATATGTTTTCAAATCCCGCACTGCGGATGCCGCCGAGCAGCAAAGCCGCTTCCCAGCCAAACTGAACCAACACTCCTATGGCAAGCAGCCATGGAATGGCAATCCGCCTTTCATCTTTCTTTTGCCGCAAATTCCAGAGAATCAGGCCAAAATACCCGATCAGCAGGAGAAGGGCCATATAACCGTGATAAGCGCCTGTGGTTCGCTGAATGATCACCGGCAGGGCACTGCCGCCGAACGTCTGCGTAATCAGCGGAGCGCAGATCCACCAGGCCAAAATAAGCAGAGACCACTCCAGTAAATTTTCGTCTTTGGAGACCCAGAGCCAGATCCAGGTGAAATTGGTAAAACCGTAACTCATCGACATCCAGAGCAGTACCCAAAACAGACTGTAACCATTGAAAATCTCTCGCGCACCGCACAGCAAATGGAAGATTCCATAGTCAACGAGCATGTATAGAATTCCGGCAAGAACTCCAACGATGAGCGTGGCATATTTCTTTTTGATACAAAGCAGGAGCGCAAAAACAAATAAAAACGCAATATCAAGCCAAATGTACAAGGGATCGAACTGCCGCCTTGCAATGATTTCCGTCATATTATGCGATTCCTCTCTTTCTATTTTCGGTCGGTTTCCCTGCCGGGCGGATCGAAATCGTCCGGGTTTTATCGGTTTGAGGTTCGCCCTTTTTTCGAACCGCGGGATAACCGATTGGAATTACCTTGTTCCAATGCGCTCGAAGCTACAACCTTTGAAAGGGCAAGCAGAGCGGCTGCATTGGGAATTACCATTAACTGATTGAACAGATCGGCAAGCTCCCAGACCAGCTCGTTCGACAAACAGGATCCCAGGAAAATGAACACGACAGCCAGGACAGAGTAGATTTTGACCGCCTTTTTGCCGAAGAGATAATTGACGTTGATCTTTCCGAAAAAGTTCCAGCTGATAATGGTCGAAAAGGCAAAGAAGAGCAGGCAGACAGCTACAAAGAGATTCCCGCCTCTTTCGCCGAACACACTGGCAAACGCCATCTGTCCCATATTCGCCTGATCGATCCCCTCCGCCGCACCGCCGGAGAGCACCCCGCCGCCTGCATAGAGGGTAGAAATCACAACCAGCGCCGTCATGGTAAGGACCAGAAACGTATCGATGAACACGCCGATCATCGCGACAACTCCCTGATCGTGCGGCGTTTCGACATTCGCCATGGCATGTGCGTGGGGCGTTGATCCCATTCCGGCCTCATTGGAAAATAATCCCCGTTTGACGCCCTGGCTGATTGCCGTTTTCAGCGCATATCCCAAACTGCCGCCGATGATAGCCTGGGGAGCAAAAGCATAGCGGAATATTAAGCCAAAGGTTTCCGGAAGGTATTGAATGCGGACAATTAAAACAACAAGACCTCCCAGCAGATACAAGACTGCCATCACAGGCACCAGCTTCTCCGTCACAGAAGCAATTCTCTGGATTCCGCCTAAAAAAATAAAACCAGCGATCAAAGCAACTGCAATCCCGATCACCCATGACGGAATTCCAAATGCCGTACTGCAAGTCTCTCCGATGGAATTGGATTGCACCATACAGCCCATAAAGCCGAGCGCCAGAATCAAGGCCGCGGCAAAAAATCCAGCGAGTATTTTTCCGAACCGATTCGAAAACGCTGCCCGGATGTAATATACCGGCCCGCCTAACACGGTTCCGTCCGGTTTCACAACCCTTGTTTTCTGGGCCAGAACTGCTTCGGCATACATCGTAGCCATGCCAAAAAACGCAATCACCCACATCCAAAAGATCGCCCCCGGTCCCCCGATTAAAATTGCACCGCAGGCTCCAACGATGTTTCCCGTTCCGACCTGAGCGGCAATCGCCGTCGTGAGCGCCTGAAAGGAGCTAAGCCCGCTTTTTTGCCTTCCGCCTTTTAAGGTAAACGATCCAAAAACCTTCCGCATCCCCTCGCGGAAGCAGCGCACCTGGACAAACCGCGTTTTAATCGTAAAGAAAAGCCCGGTTCCTACCAGCAGGACGATCAGGATATAATCGGATAAGTAATAATTAATTTGCTGAACCACAGTAAGAAACGCCTGCATAAAATCCCCCTTATCATAAAAAATGCTGAATCATTCAGCCCTCTGGAAAATCGATGCAGACAAATAACAAAACAGGCCTGCTCTGTCCTTTTGCCTGAGAGATTCGGCCTTTCAGCCTTGCACCTTCGGCACTCATTGTGAGATTCTCCAGAGCTCCCTCCACTTTTGGTTTCCGGTGCGGATTCTAAAAGTCTCATTGGGAATAATAATATTTTAATCATCTTATCATAAGCGGCCTTTTCTGTCAATGCAAAAGGCCGCCTGTCCCTGTTTCATTCCAGTAACAATGGATAAGCCGCATTGCAGAGAATAGGCCGATTACGATATCGAATAAAAGATTTATTTTAGACGCAGACGCATAGACAAAAGCAGAAATCTTGTGATAGAATGATACTATTCATACGATTTGAGGTGGGAATTTGAAGCGGGAATCGGAATATTTATATGAGAGGCTTGCAAACACATTAAGGGAACAAATCTTTTCCGGCTATATCAAGCCGGGAGAGTTTTTAATGTCGGAAAATCAAATGGCATCTCATTATCAAATGAGCCGTGTTTCCGTGCGCAGCGCACTGGAGCTGCTTTTAAAGGAAAACCTGATTGAAAAAGAAATCGGCCGGGGAACGAGGGTAAACCCTGGATTTACCGTTCCCCAAAATGAACGCAGGACAATTCGGATCATGAGTACATTTCCTTCTTTTTACGCTCAAATCGCCCTGCCGATTGTCATAGAAGAATTCTCCTATCGATATCCAAATGTCGAGGTGTGTTCGCTTAGTGTTCCCTATCGTTACTTTTGCAGCACAATCAACCAGAAGGAATTATCGGATCTGAAGCCGGATTTATACCTGATAGCAGACGATCAAATGAATACTTTGCAGGACACTGCTCAATTTTTCCCGCTGGCTGCCGCGCTCAGGCAAAAAGTGAATGAGTTTGACGGCTGGTACGAAAAATTGAAAGAACACTTCCTTTCCTCGGACGGTTATTCTTTTGCATTGCCTGTAACGTTTTCCTGTGTATATTTGGCATGCAATTACCATATGTTTGAGCAAAAAAATATAAAATTGCCTCAAAGCTGGAACATAGACGAGTTCAAGACTGTATTGCAGAATCTAACTTTAGACCTCAATCAAGACGGCATCACAGATCATTATGGGATGAGCATGGTTGCTTATACTACCCGATGGATCGCGGCGGCTATGAGGTTGGGAGTGGACTTTACACGGCTGAAAAGCTGCCGAAAAGAATTAAAGCAGGCTTTGGCTTTTTTCCAGAATCTTTTGTTCCGCGAGCGCAGCACGGTATTGTTTGACAGCAGTGAATCCATGACAAATCCTTTTTTTCAAGAGTACAGCGCTGTAACCATTACAACTGGAATCGAACAGGCAGGCTGGCAGTACCATAATCGCAATATTGACATTCAGCCTCTCCCTTTTCCGGCCGAACGTGCCGGCAAAACTATGGCAGTATCCAACTGTGTCCTGCTTTCTCAAAATTCTGAAAACAAGGACCTATCGCTTGCATTTTCCGAACTGATGGTTTCCCATCAGGTTCAAGAACGCCTGGCAAAAGAAAGAAAATTCCCCTCCATTTATCCGGATATCAATGAAAAAATATGGAATACAGAAACAATTAAAAAAATGAATTTCAATGAATCTCCGGAAAACATTGTATTTATGAATGAAATGATCCACAACAATGATCTTTTGGAAGAGTGCGAGGAAGAAATGCGGCTTTTTTGGTTGGGAATGGAGACGGTGGAAGAGACTGCCTGTAAAATAATAAAGCTGCTATCAAAATCATAAGGAAAATGAAATCTTTCAGCAAAAAGGGTGAAATGAAAATGGTTAGTCTGTGAACTGCTGTTCCCTGGTTTTTTCGTTAAAACATCCAATTTGTTCGTTATTATTTGTATTATTTTCACGAAAATGAAAAAACATATTGTCATATTGCAATACACATAATATAATACAAGTATAATACAGGTATTGTATTTGCGAATTTGATGAAAGAAGGCTTAGAAATCCCATTGAAACGTTCTAAAATAACATAAGGAGGAGTTGCAATGAAGCAGTCAGCACGTAAAGTTATTGCCCATTTTCTTATTGCATTTTTGGTTATCTCTCTATTCATCCCAAGCAATTCAGTTTTTTCCCAAATTGATCAGATGCCGTCTACTTATTACCTGTCCGCCGATGGAAATGATGCGGATGACGGACTGAGTAAAGAATCCGCCTTCGGCAGCTTGAAAATGGCAGTGTCAAAGCTATCCGCCGGAGATATGCTCATTATTCTGGAAGGTAATTATGAACAGTTTTTTGAATTAAACGGCATCAAAGGTACCGAAGATTCTCCAATTACAGTTTTGGCAGAAGGCGAAGTAATTTTCGGAAAAACTTCCTATTATGCCGCGGAAGATAAAATGGCGTCAGCGGCTATAACCGGCTGTGAATACATAACGGTCAGCGGCATACATTTTCAGTATCAAACAGATGACAGCCGCGAAGGTCAGACGATGATGTTCTTAAATAACAGTCACTGCCGCCTGACGAACTGCACGTTCAGTTATGCAGGAAGTCTCCCCCCGTATTCCCAAATACGTATTTCCGGTGGAACCGAGAAGATTATAGACGGGAATTATTTCATAAACGGCGACAGTGCACTTTATGTTTGGGGGCCGCTGGAAGATACGAAAATAATCAATAATGTCTTTTCGACATACTGGGGATTAAACTTCCAAACCTCGGTGAAAAATTGTGAAATTATTAATAATGTATTTGCAACCTCAGGCCCGGCATTTTATGGATCAGCTGTTTATTCCAATGATATCATTGTGAACAATATTTTCGGTGGTGCTGTATCCGGA
>CALYAR010000258.1 GCA_944393585.1 uncultured Clostridia bacterium
TTTTCTTTCAGCAGTTCTTCCGGCAATCCTTTTGTTTCCTTTCCAAATACCAGAAAATCACCGTCCTGATATGTAACGTCCGTATACCGCTGCAAGGATTTAGTGCTGGCATAATAACAATTTGCATGGGGATTTTTTTCAAAAAAATCATCGATCCCTTCATAATATTTCACGCCGAGTAAATGCCAGTAGTCAAGCCCGGCCCGTTTGAGCTTTCGGTCGTCAATTTCAAATCCGAGCGGTTTGATTAAGTGCAGGCCCATTCCGGTCGCCGCACAGGTTCGGGCAATATTTCCGGTATTTTGTGGAATTTCTGGTTCCACCAGAACAATTTGCAGACTCATAATGGTAAAACTCCTTTAAATTGAGAATAGCTTTTCAAAAATTGGATTTCGCCTTGCTTCCACTGCTTTTTTGGGACACAGCTCCTGACAGCAAAAGCAGCGGATACATTTTTTCAAATCAACTTTTGCCAACTTGTTTTGTATTACAATCGCCTTTGGCGGACAGCAGCGCGCGCATTCTCCGCACCCAACACATAAGTTTGGATTGAATTTTGGCTTTGCCTGCGCCAGAGAATCAATTTTTTTTACGATGGGTTCCGGCAGATTGATTTTTCTCAGAAAATGAATTTCACTTCCCCGTGCCCGTTTGTAATCTGCAATATGAAACGCCTCGATCGGGTCTCCCACAAATGTGAGAGCAGAATAAGGCGGAGTCCATCCCAAATCCAAAGATTGGCGGACGGTTTCGATCTCATCGGGTTCAAAGCCAATCATGTGAGAAGCGGCCAGATCCAGTGCATAGGGGTTAGCCGAGGCCAGCAGGACGCCGACTTTCCGCGGGGTTCCGCTGGTAGGCCCATTGCCTTCCATGCCCCAAACAGCATCCAATATACTCAGCGTTGGTTTGATGTATTCGCACAAGTCCAGGAGCATAGCGCAGAAATCCTCTTTTTTCTGCAGTTCAAAATGATGCTGTGTTTTGTTTAATCCTGGAATGGCGCCGAACAGGTTTTTGACGGCCCCAGTATATCCTGTCATCGTATGGGTTTTTAATTTCGCCAGGGAGATTACCTTGTCGGCCTGCAGGATTGGCGTGAGGATGGAAAACGTTCTTTTTTTCAATCCGGTATACTCGATTTCCTGCGAGGCAATGTCATAATTTAATTCACATCCTGTTTCTTTTTGAACCTCCAAGGCGCCGCAGGTTTCATAAATCTTTTTTAATATAGCGGCATGATAGGGGCCGCCGGGGCTCTCCGCCAAAATGACAGAACCGCCCGCATCCTGTACCGCGCGTACGACTGCCGCTATAACGGCAGGATGGGTTGTTGCGGCCTCTTCCGGCCTTTTCCGTGAGATAAAATTCGGCTTGATTACGACTTTGTCCCCAGGCGAAATAAACTGCGATATTCCCCCTAAATGATCGATACAATGCAAAAACGCCGTTTCTGCATTTTGATAATCATCGCATTTTGCTACAGATATCGTTGGCATATAATAACTCCCTAGTAAATTTTACAATCTATTGCTTTTCCGATTACAACCGGTTTAAGCTGAAGTCTTATCCCGCGTTCGGTTTATATCGTTGAGCATCTGCGGCTGGCGCCGGACTGCAACGACAAGCGCAATGGCAATTAAACTTGTCAGCATGGAAGAGCCGCCGGCGCTGAAAAACAGGAGAGGGACTCCGGTAATTGGCAGAAGCCCAATGCACATTCCGATGTTTTCAAACACATGGTAACTGAACATGGCCGCCACTCCAATACAGATAAAACTGCCGAAGTCGTCTCTGGCCCGTATGGATGTGGTGATACACCGGCATATGATAAATACCAGCAAAGCCAAAATTAAAATGGAACCAATAAAGCCAAAGGCCTCGGCCGCTGTGCTGAAAATAAAATCGGTATGCGGAGTCGGCAGGATCCCTTCCTGGACCTGAGTTCCGTTTAAGAGTCCTTTTCCTGTAATTTCTCCCGAACCGACTGCAATTCTGGATTGAATGGCATGGTACCCTGCGTTCAGAGGATCCCGGTCGGGATTTAAAAAGGTTAATATCCGGTCTTTTTGATAGTCTTTCAGCACAAAAAGCCACAAAAGCGGTACGCTGATTACACCCAAACCAGCGGCTGCAGCAATGTATTTATAACTGAGTCCTGCCGTAAAAATCATAAAGACAAATATCACAATAAAGCACAGTGCTGTCCCGGCGTCGGGCTGGCACATAATCAGTCCAATCAATACGCCGGCGTGAAGCAGCAGAAAAAATACATTTTTCGGCGAGTTGACTGCGTCTTTCACTTTGGATAAATGCGCTGCAAAGGTTATGATAAAACCGATTTTTACAACTTCGGCCGGCTGAAAGCCAAAGCCTCCGATGTTGATCCAGCTTTTGGAGCCTATGCTGTCTCCGGTACCGATCAGCAGTACCAGAACCAGAAGGGCTGCGCCGGCAATATAGATATACTTTACCAGTTTGCGGTAGTGTTCGTAATCAATTAAGGCAACCGCCGCATAAGCAACCATACCAAGGATAAACGCAACTGCCTGCGTTTTCACATAGCTCATAGGGGAGCCGAACTTACCATTGGCCGTCGCAGCATATACGATAAAGATGCCCCAAATACAGCAGGCAACCACTGCTAAAGTCAAAAGCCAGTCAAAATTCATAATTTTACTTTTGGGTTTTGGAATTTTTGTTACTCTTTTCATCCGTCGGGTTTCCTCATGTCCATTGTATTGATAAACTATATTTTAATTATTATACCAAAATTCCCTTTTAATTAAAAGGAGCTTTTTTATTAAATTTTTCTGAAGCGCTCCTTCATTTTAGCATTATGACAGACCTCAGTTTGGGCGGTTTCCTGCTTTCCCTTATTTTGCTTCCCATTGGGTATGAACCGGCAAAGCCTCTCCTTGTTTGTAATAAGTATGGGCCCCAAAAAAGTCCCGCTGGGCACTGATCAAATTCGTTGCCATACGTTCAGTCCTCAGCAAGTCGAAATAGGACAATGCGGCAGAAAGGCAGGGAAGGGGGATGGCGGTTTGAATTCCAGTCATGCAGATTTCCCGAAGGGATTTCTCGCAGTCTGCAAGCGCTTTGGCAAAGTAAGGGTCGAAGAGCAGATCGGGCAAGTCTGGATTTTTTTGATATGCCGCGCTGATATCGTCCAGGAAGACGGAGCGGATGATACAGCCGCTGCGCCATACCGAGGCAACCGAAGAAAAATCCAAATGCCAGTTATAATGCGCATCGGCCTGCTTCATCAGCGAAAACCCCTGTGCATAGGCAATCAGCTTTGCAGCATATAAAGCGTTTTCCAGGTTGTCCAAAAAATTTTCCGATACAGGCATATGTACGGGAGAGTGCGGAAAGATCTCAGATGCCCTCCTGCGCTGAGCCTGGTTCATCGAAAGATTTCGGGTGTAGACGGAATTGGTTATGACAGGCAGGCATACTCCTTCTTCCAGTGCAGTTTGAGCAGTCCAGCATCCAGTTCCTTTCGCCCCGGCCATATCAAGAATTTTCTCGATTAAATTGGTTCCGTCCGTATCCCGAAAGCGAAGGATTTTATAGGTGATTTCATAGAGATAGCTGCTCAGCCGCCCGCTGTTGTACCGTTCGAAAACATCTGCTGCAGCGTCGTCAGACAGGGAAAGCAGATCCCGCATCAGATGATAGCCTTCGCTGATGAGCTGCATGTCGGTATATTCAATTCCGTTGTGCACCATTTTTACAAAGTGGCCGGCTCCGCCGCTTCCCATATAAGCGCAGCAAGGCTGATGATCCCCTGTCCTGGCGCTGATGGCTTTTAAGACCGGCTCAATCGCTTGATATGCGGCAAAAGACCCGCCGGGCATAATAGAAGGGCCGCGTCTCGCACCTTCCGCACCGCCAGATACGCCGATTCCCATAAATTCAATCCCATTTTCAGAAAGTTTTTCTGCCCTGCGCGCTGTGTCCTGAAAAAAAGAATTGCCGCAGTCGAAAATCATATCACCCGGATCCAGATGGGGAAGAATGGAGTCAATCACCTGATCGACTGGTTTCCCGGCTGTAATCATCAGAATGATTTTTCTGGGACGGGGCAGTGCTTCTGTCAGCTCCGGAAGCGAATAGACGGCCTTGAAATGTTTTCCTTCTCCGTTTTCTTTCATAAAGCGTTCTGTCCAGTCGGATTCCTTATTATAGACGGTAACATCACAGCCGTGTTCTTCCAGATTGAGTGCCAGATTGCTTCCCATAACGCCAAGTCCAATCAGGCCGAGCGAAAAAAGCTGTTCCATATTTTTATCCTTTCTGTTTGATGTGTCAAATCAAAAAGAGCGCGCTGCGGAAATTGCTTCCACACAGCGCGCTGCTTCCTATTCAGTTTAATTATCGAACAACACGCGCGCCGCCGCCGGAAACAACCTTTTCTACTTCCTTGAGCGTTGCCATGGAAGTATCGCCCGGAGTGGTCATTGCCAAAGCACCGTGTGCCGCACCATAATTGACGGCCAAAGAAGGATCGTCAAATGTCATAAGGCCATAGATCAGGCCTGATGCGAAGCTATCGCCGCCGCCGACGCGGTCGAGGATTTCCAGGGAATCAAATTTTTGTGATTCATAGAACTTGCCGTCAACGCAGCAAATAGCGCCCCAATCGTTGATGGTAGCAGTTTTAACCGTGCGCAGGGTAGTGGCAACTACTTTGAAATTCGTATATGTTGCCATAACCTTTTTGATCATCGCTTTGTATCCATCGATATCCAGCTTTTTGAGGTTTGCATCATTGCCCTCTACTTCAAAGCCCAGGCAAGCGGTGAAATCTTCTTCATTTCCAATCATGACGTCTACATATTTTGCCAATTCGCGGTTTACTTCCTGAGCCCGCTTCTGACCGCCGATTCCATTCCACAGAGAAGGACGGTAATTAAGGTCATAAGATACAATGGTTCCGTATTTTTTAGCAGCCTTTACTGCTTCGATCGCTACATCCGGGGTAGTATCCGAAAGAGCGGCAAAAATACCGCCTGTATGGAGCCAGCGGGCGCCCAGCTTGCCGAAGATATAATCCCAGTCAATATCGCCGCATTTCAGCTGGGATACAGCCGTATTTGCACGGTCAGATGTACCGACGGCACCGCGGATTCCAAAACCTCTTTCTGTGAAATTGATTCCGTTTCGAACGGATCTTCCAATTCCATCGTAGGGAACCCATTTGATCAACGAAGTGTCAACGCCGCCCTGCAGAATAAAATCTTCCAGAAGCCGGCCGATTTCATTATCTGCAAAAGCAGTTACAACGGCTGTTTTTAGACCAAAGCATCTGCGCAGGCCGCGCGTAACATTGTATTCTCCGCCGCCTTCAAAGGCGCGGAACTCACGGGAGGTGCGTACTCTGCCCTCACCCGGATCAAGACGAAGCATAATTTCACCCAGTGAAATGCAATCGTACATACATTCTTCTTTTGGTCTTAATGTTACAATACTCATTTTGTTTCTTCCTTCCTTTATCACAATCTTTGATAGAATGATTGACTAAATTGGTAATTTATTTATAAAATCTGCTGTCTTGGGTACTGTACCAGATTTTTTCGCTTGGTTCATACTGCCAGCCTTCCGGCAGTACTACGGGATCGCGTTCCCACGTTTTTACAATCTCAAGCGTTTCTTCCAAAGGACGGATTCCGCTGAATACATCGCTTTTCTGGATGGTAAGAGAAGCCGTTGCACACGCTTCGCGCGCACAGTCTTCCAAACTATATCCGCGGATGATGGAAGCAAGGAAAGCTGCGATACTGACATCTCCCGCCCCGGTCGTGGATTTAATGTTCTCTACATGAAACGTTTCCTCGAATAATTCCCGCCCGGCAAAACCGTCATCAAGATTGAGTTTTGCAATTTGATCTTTTCCGGCTGTTTTCAAATAATACCCTTTGGAGCCGCACTTAATGACCAGAATTTTAACTCCCATGTCGATCAAGGTCTGGCCCAGCTGAGGCAGGATATTTAGATCTGCGGTTTTAATAAAGTCGCGCCCGTCAGCTTCCTCCACGATGCGCAGATATTGCGCACGGTCCAGCATTAAAACGGTTTCTTCCAGACTGGGAACAAAAATGTCCACATAAGGAAGAAGCTTTTGAAAGATTTTAATATAATCAGCCTGTCCGGCAGGGGAAGCGGCGTCGGGAAGGGCCATATCCAATGAAGTGATGACTCCCGCCTCTTTGGCTTTTTTGAAAATTTTAACGAGTTCCTCGCCCTCGTTTTCATACATGGTTTTCATCAGGGTCGGATATCCGAAATGAAACAGCTTGGAGCCGGCTACCTGATTAAAATCGATATCATCGGCGGTATATGTATTGTTCGCACCGGGATTGTGCAGGAAAATCCGGTCAAAGCCCGGAATGTTTAAAACAATGGAATAGGAAGTGGATTCCCCCTCCACGGTTTTAATTTCGATATTTGCACCGGTCTTGTTTAAAATCGACAGGATAATATCGCCGAATTCATCCCTGCCCAGTTTTGCAGTCAATGCAGTTTTGATGCCGAGCTTTGTCAGACTAACGCCTGTATTGGAGACAACTCCGCCTACGCTCATCTGAGCCGCTCCGATGTTGATTAATTTGCCGGGGGTTAGGATATCGCTTAATTTATCGCGCCGGATTGCTGAAAAATCAGGGGAAACGTCCAGACAAATATGTCCGGCAACGGTTATTTCTGCGCTGCCCTCCTGATACATAAAAACACCTCGCAATTCTTTCAATATGCCGGATTTTGGCACAAATTCACTATAAATCAGTTTACTATATTTTCCGCGGTTTTTCAAGAGCAGCTAAAAATCTTTTTCGAAAAGAGCTGTAGGAGTACAATACATATTGGACAGATGAAAAAAGAATGAAGGATAGCGTCTCATGAGGTATAATTAAGTTAGAACACATCAATATACCGAAAGGAGACAGTATCCTTCATGACCAGTATAACACAAGATATGAAGTATCGGCAATCCCTAATGC
>CALYAR010000259.1 GCA_944393585.1 uncultured Clostridia bacterium
CGAAAAAAGTAGGATTTGAAAAATCCGGCCTGCGGTTCTGGCTGATGATCGTCATAGCCTGCATACCCGGTTTTTTCTGTCAAATCCTTTTAGACGATATTGCCGAAACATATTTATTCAATCCAACGTCCGTTGCGATTACGCTGTTCGCCGGCGGTATTTTGATGATTGTCGCAGAGAATTACCTGCGCAAGAGGCGGCATTCTTTGGATGAGAACTGGTCTGTCAATGCAAAGCAGGCGCTCATCATCGGCTTGTTCCAGTGTCTTGCCATCATCCCCGGCATGTCGCGATCTGCTTCCACGATTATCGGCGGCTGGGTGGTTGGTCTTTCCTCGGTCGCAGCGGCGGAATTTTCGTTCTTTTTGGCCATTCCGGTTATGATTGGGATGAGCGCGCTGAAAATTATCAAAATCGGCGGTTTTGCTGATCTTACTCCGGATGAAATCATCGCTTTGGTCGTTGGATTTGTGACTGCGTTCGGCGTTGCATTGGTCGTCGTCAAACGGTTTATCGCGTTCTTAAAAAAGAAACCAATGCGGATTTTTGCAATTTACCGGATGCTCTTTGCCGTTGTCGTGATCCTGGCAGGAGTTTTTGGGCTGTTCCAATCGATGTAAGGCGGTTCATTTACTTTAATAAAGAATGCTAACGAAAGAGGGGAGATTTATGTTTGTTTTTCATGACCGGGTGAAAGCGGATGCCTGCGAGCCGGGCGTATCCAGAAAAGTCTTAACCTACACGGACGAGATGATGCTGTGCGAGATTTCCTTTGAAGCCGGCGTTGATGGAAAACTGCACGCACATCCGCACCTGCAGATGACTTATGTGGTCGAGGGAAAGTTTGAATTTACAGTCGGAGACGAGACGCAGATTGTGGAAAAAGGCGACAGCCTTGCTATGCTTCCCAACGAACCTCATAAAGTAAGAAGCCTCACAAAAGGTATTTTGATCGACCTTTTCACTCCCAAACGAGACGACTTTCTCCCGGCAGAATTTGTCGATGGCGCCAAACGGAATTAGCAGAAAAAGGAAGAGCTAAACCGCTCTTCCTTTTTTATGGAACGAGATCGGTTCCATCGAAAATGTTCTGGATTTTCTGCAGAATCGATGATAAAATAGCAATATGCCTATTACAAAAAGGGCAGTACATTTTAGAAAGTCAAAAAGACAGGAGAAATGGTTTTTATGAACGGATTGGAACGAATCAAAACGGTGCTCGATGGCAAGCAAGCGGATATGCCGCCTATTATGCTCCACAATTTTATGCCGGCGGCGTCTGAGCTCGGCATGACCATGGAGCAATACCGCACAAGCCCGGAAAATATAGCAAAGGCACACATTACAATGGCGCGTAAATATAGCCTTGATGGAATCCTGCTCGATATTGATACATGTATGGAAGCCTCTGCAATCGGAGTTCCGGTCGATTATCCGGAGGATGAACCGGCTCGGGTAACAGGCCCGGCATCGAATGACATCCATGCGTTAATGGAAATGATGAACCCCGATAAGCTGATGAAATGCGATCGGATTCAAATTATGCTGGAGGCTGTGTCACTGATTCGCAGCCGTGTCGGCGGAGAGCTTCTCATTCGCGGAAACTGTGATCAGATGGCGTTCAGCCTGGCAATGCTGGCTTATGGAATGACGGATTTTATGGCTGATTTGCTCGACGAAGAACGCGAAGAGCAGATCCTTGCCCTGATTGACCGGGCATATGCCGTACATTTGCAGTATCACAAGCTGATGAAGCAGGCCGGAGCGGACATTACCAGCTTTGGGGACAGCTCCTGCGGCCCCGATTTAATCAGCCGGGACTGCTATCTGAAATTTGCCTATCCCTTCCATCAGCGTCTGAAAAAAGACCTGGAGCAGGAGGGAATCCAGACAATCTGCCATATCTGCGGAAATCTTGACAATATTGTAGAAGACGTGGCCGGCATCGGCTTTACCGGCGTGGAAATCGACTATAAGACAAATATTGAGAACGCCGCAAAGGTTTTTGCCGGCAAATCTGCCGTATTCGGGATCATTGATCCGTCCGGCATGTTCTATTTCGGTACGCCGGAACAGGTGGCGGAGGAAACCCGGCATGTACTGGATGTTTTCCAGGGCAAAAATCTAGTAATCGGAGCAGGATGTGCCCTCCCCAGCAACACGCCGGAAGCAAATCTTCGGGCATTTGCCGAAGCGGCAAGAAATTGGAGTGCAAAAGCATAAATCAAAAACACAGCGGCCAATCAGCAGGCAGACGGTTCCATGAGCCAATGAATCTTTATGAGACAAAATACTATATTTATACCAAATAGGGACTGTTTAAGGGGCCCTTGCCTCTAAACAGAGCGTGCCGATAAAGCCGATACACTCAAAAGCCGTCGGCGTCAAAAATGACGCCGGCGGCTTTTAGTTTCCAGCATAGTTTTCCGCAGGAAATTTATTTTACGACAAGCCCCATGCGCTTTGCCAGCTCCGCGGCATGATCGATATTCACGATTGCTCCCTTTAATTCCTCATTGGACTCTGATAGTGAAAGAGCCATAATTTCACTATTTGTAAAATCAACGCCTGCCAGCGGCGTATGAAAAAAACTGGTTTCGATGAACTTGGCATGAACCAAATGAAACTCCTTTAACTTGCAGTTCGGCAGATCCGCACGGCGAAAATCAGCCTCTTCCCATTTTGTTTTTTCCAATTTGGAAAAAGAAAAATTTGCGTACTGAAAGGAACAATCGACTGCATCCGTCTCGCGGAACAGGGAATAGGTCAAATTAACTCCCATTGCCTTTACTGTATGAAACCGGCAGCGATAGAAATAGCTTTCGGAAAAGTCGCAGCCGGAAAAATCACACGAGCAGAACCAGACATTCTGAAAATCACACTTTTGCAGCTGGCAGTCTGTCAATACACAGTTTTCCAGACAGCACTCGCGCAGGGAGAGCGCAGAAAAATCCTCCCGTTCCAATCGAACTCCTTTGATATACTGGCCGGCCAGCGGCATTTCCTCTTTGATACTCCGGCCAGCCTGCCCGAAAAAATCGGTGCACAGCTCCAGCTTTTCCATTCTGTTATCCATTTTCATGCCGGTCTCCTCGCTTTCCCCTTATCGATTCCTTTGCAGGACGAGTGAGGATATTTTATCACAGCCAAACCGTGATTTCAAGCAATGTAAAATGCGGATTCCAAAATCCGGCGAACACAAATAAAAATAGTTTAAAACTCTTCTTTTCATGTCTTGTAATTTATCAAAGCTTACGATATATTAGAATTGTAATTGGTTCGATTTAATTATAGGAGGAAATCAGGATGAACCACGAAAAGTTATTGGAAATGAAAAAAAAAGCATACCGGCAAATGGGCAGAACGCATTTTGGCTGAACTGGAATTTTCGGCGCAAATGGCTACATACCGCGGGGAATTCCGCACGGTGTATGAAAAAGCCCTTCGTGCCTTGTATGAAAAAGCAAACGAAGAAAGTGCCATTACCCGCGAAACGGCTCTGGCGGTTGAAAACATGTTGGCTCCGCTTGCCGCCGAAGCAAAAAAATATCAGGTCCACATTGTTCCGCACGCGCATATCGACATGAACTGGATGTGGGGGTTTGCCGAGACCACGGCAATCACCCTGGACACGTTGCGCACTATGCTCACTTTGATGGAGGAATATCCGGATTTTACATTTGCTCAGTCACAGGCATCCTGCTACCGGATTGTGGAAGAGTATGACCCGGATATGCTGGAAGAAATCCGCCGGCGCGTAAAAGAGGGACGCTGGGAAGTTTCCGCCTCGACATGGGTGGAAGCGGACAAAAACCTTTCCGGGCCGGAAAGCCAGGCAAGGCATCTATTGATGACAAAGCAATACCTTGGAAAGCTGTTTGATCTGCCCGAAGAGTATTTTTCAATTGACTTTGAACCGGATACATTCGGGCACTCGGCCAACGTCCCGGAAATTTTGGCAGAGGGCGGCGTAAAGTACTATTATCACTGCCGCGGATACGACGGGCATGAGCTTTACCGCTTCCGCGCTCCGTCCGGCAAAGAAGTGCTGGTCAACCGCGAACCGGTCTGGTACCTGGGTCCGATTCACCCCGGGCTTTATATGCACCTGCCGGAATACGAACAGACTTACGGAGTGAATTTCATTCTCTGTGTGTTCGGAGTCGGCGACCACGGCGGCGGACCGACCAGAAAAGACATCGAGATCCTGCACGAGCTTCAGCAGTACCCCATCTTCCCCACGCTCCGCTTCTCTTCCTACCATGCCTATTTTGAAGCATTGGACAAAGTCCGTGAAAAGCTTCCGGTAGTGGATTCGGAGTTAAACTGTGTCTTCACCGGCTGCTATACTACGCAGACCCGTATCAAATATGCCAACCGCATGGGAGAAAAGAAGCTGTTGGAAGCAGAATTTGCTCAGGTTCTTGCCAATCAGATGACCGGCCGCCAGACCCGCTCTTTAAATGAAGCATGGGAGAAACAGCTCTTTAACCAGTTCCATGACATTTTACCCGGCTCCGGTGTTTTGGAAACACGGGAATGCGCAATGGGCGAATTTCAAAAGATTCTGGCAAAATCCAATGCGGAGATCAATCAATCCTACCGCGCTATAACAGCCCAGATTGACACATCCTCCCTCGCTTCGCTGGAGGACGACGGCACCTTATCGCGTTCTGAGGGCGCCGGGGTCGGTTTTGGGATATTCGAAGGCGGAATCCCGCAAACAGACCGCTCGCGCGGAAAAAACCGCATTTATCACTTCTTTAACTGCACGCCATACCGCAGAAAAGAAATTGCGGAAATCATCCTGTGGGACTATCCATATGACCCCAGGCAATTACGCTTTTACAACGATCGGGGCGAGGCGGTTGCGTTTGAATTTGCCAGCGGAGATCCCGATTCGTACGAGCAGTATTGGCAGCATCAATACCGCCGCATCTTAGTCGAGGTCGACACGCCTCCGATGGGATATACCACCATCGCTGCAAAATCTGACGGGGACGCAATATTGCCCTGCCATAAAATAGAAGAACGCAGAGTCCATCGGGTGATGGATCTGGTCCTGGAAAATGATAAAATCCGTGCAGAATTCGATCCGGTCACCCTGGAGCTTGTCTCTTTGAAAAAGAAAGACTCCGGGCAGGAGATGCTCTCCGGCGGCAGGCGGCCATACTTAAAGCTGATTACCGAACAGGACGAAGGAATGAGCTCTTGGACCATCGGCCGGTATCAAAAGATAGATTCCCTGCACAACCAGGTGAAGGTTACAAAGAAGCGGATCGATCCGCTTGCGCTCAGACAATATATTAAGTTTGAGATCCCCTTCCGCACTTCCCATTTGAACGTCACGGTTTCACTGGACAAGGGGGCTTGTGCGCTGGATTTTCATCTCGAATGTGACTGGAGGGAAACAGCAAAACAGGGCGAGAGTATCCCGCAGCTCAATTTTGGTGTGCAGCTCGGCGGTGAGATCAGGAAGGCTGCCTACGAAATCCCATATGGATACATCGTTCGACCGCCTTACCGCAACGACGTACCCTCCATCGGACTGGCAGCCGCTGAAACGGAAAATGGTATGCTGGCGCTTTTGGGAAAAGGAAAATACGGATTCCGCTGCATTGACAACGAATTATCCGTCACCCTCATACGCTCCAGCTGTGATCCGGATCCTTATCCGGAAAACTACATCCATGAGATCGATCTGCGTCTATCCCTGCCGGACGGCGCCGACAATGCGGCTCTGGCGAAAGAAAATGACTGTTTTATCAATCCGTTGGTCTTTACCCAGTCGTCTCCCAAGGAAGGTACGCTGCCCGCAGCGGATTCTTTGATTGAAAAAGTTGAAAACGTGCGTCTGTATGCCGTGAAACCCGCTGCAAAAGAAAAAGGGATCGTATTGCGCTTTGCCGAAATCGACGGACGCGGCCAGAAGGCCTCTGTGGTATTTTCAAAACCGGTCAAACAGGCATTTCTAACCGATCTGCTGGAAAACCGGGGAAAAGAAGTTTCCGTCAGCGGAAATACCCTATCCTTCGATGCACCGCATAATGCGATTGTGACCCTATTGGTGGAATTGGAATAACCGGAATTCATGGAAAAAAGCATGTTCTGCAAAATGTATTGCAGAAACATGCTTTTCTTTTTTGTATTCTTTGAATGGGCAAATTCTGCTTCTGGAAAATAGTTGCGGGCTGGTTTTCTGGCTCTGGAAAGAATTTTCAAACAAGGCCCTTCTATCTTTACTCTTGCAAATAAATTTGACATATGGTACAATTTATTTAAATTGTATTTCCATTTTATTATCCATATTTTACGAAGTAATTCACAAATAAAGGAAGCGATGAAATGAAAGTGACTGATTTGACGGGTGAAATTTACGAAGGAATGTGGAATTATGAGCCGCCCTTCCCCCCATTTCATCTCAAGCCGTTGCCGGAAGTTCCCTGGGTCAAGCAAAAAGTCTATTGTGAAATCTTTGAAGGACTGCATTCACAAACCGGAACTTATCTGGAAACGCCCGCTCATTTTTTCGGCAATGAAAACTGTTATCTTCTGGATGAAGTACCGATTGAGAAATTGTACCAAATGCCTTGCAGCGTCCTGATGGTGACGCCCAGTTCCGGACAAGGACGGCCGTGCATTACCGCTGAAATGCTTGAAAACGCACCAGGCGCTTCCCGGTTATCCAAAGGATCTGCTATTTTAGTGGGAACCGGCTGGGGTAAACATTGGAAAAAAGAGGATTATTTAGAGAATTCCCCTTATTTTACATATGATGCCATGCATTGGTTAATTGAAAAAAAACCGTTTTTACTGGGCAGCGACTTTCCGCGCTGGGAAAATCTTGCCCATCCGCAAAACTTCTTTTCTGAATTTTATCGGGCAAACATTCTCATGCTTGCGCCGGTTATTCATCTGGAACAATTAAATAGTCCGCAGGTTCTGCTCACAGTACTGCCGCTTCGGGTGCCCGGCACAAGCTGCGCTCCCTGCCGTGCAGTTGCCGTAGAAAATTAAAGAAGATCCTATAAAACGGAAAGGTGTGGTCTTTATGAAAACAGTAACCAAAGACGATATTGTCTATAGCTTAAAGCTGATGGGAATTGAAAAGGGCGATATATTGCTGCTTCACAGCTCGCTGACCAGTATGGGCCATGTCCACGGCGGCGCAGACGCCGTCATTGACGCATTTTTGGAAGTACTCGGAAGCGACGGAACGCTCGTTATGTCGACTTTGACTGGGTGGTTTTCCCCTTATGATGCGGCTTCCTCCCCCTCCGCGGTTGGAAAGATTTCTGAGGTCTTCCGCAAACGGGAGGGCGTCTGCCGAAGCCTGCATCCCGTTCATTCCGTCGCGGCAGCAGGAAAATATGCCGAATACATAACATCCGGTCACGAAGCCTGCGAAACAGGCTGCGGCGAGGGAACGCCTTATTTTAAGCTGCGGGAGCTTTCGGCCAAAGCAGTTTTGCTCGGAGTGGACATGGACCGCAATACGATCATGCACTCTCTGGAGGAACTCATTGACGCGCGCTATCTGCGCACGCTCGATATTGCGGCTCCTACTTATCTGCCGGAAGCGGAAACCTTTACACTGAAAAAATTCCCGCCCGGACATCGGGATTTTCTGGCGATCACGCCGTATCTGCGCAGGGCCGACGCCATGACAGAAGGCGTAATCGGCGATGCTGTCGTAAAGGTCATCGACATTCCGCGCCTCTTTGAGATTGGTTTGGCACTGCTCAAGGAAAATCCGTTGTTTTTCATCTGTGAAAATCCAAACTGCAATTCCTGTCACTGGTCGCGCCTGCTTTATTCCGGCGAACCAATCGATCCGGACCGCTACCAGGCAAATCATTGCTGTGACCAGACGTGCGAAATCTGTGTCATTTGAGGAAAGGAGAAGCACAATGTATCAAGCCAGCATCGATATTACACCTTATGAGAGCATGTTAGAAGGAATCTGCGTTGCATCTTCCCTGGGGATCCCCAATCTGGAAACGGGAAGCGCATTGGATCAGGTTCCATACTGGAAGCTAAACGGAAACCAGACCGAGGAAATCCGCAATAAACTGATCGACTATGGCAAACGAATCGTTCTGGCCCTCTTTGATTATCCTCTGGAAAATCTGGACGCCTATCGCTCTGCATTCCGGCGGGCACATTTATTGAATGCAGAACATGTTAAAATCAAGCCGCCGGGCGGAATACAGGCGGGACAGGAGGATACGCTTTCCGAAATTGCACATATGGGGAAAGCCTATGGAATCCGCGTGCTGTTTGAAAACGACCATGCTTCCCTTCTCTGCGACGATGAAAGTATGACACGCTTTTACAATCAGCTTGCCCAACAGGAAATTGGTTTTATCTACAATCCAATTGAATTTGTGGCAGGACATCACCATCCTTTCTTCCACATGTTCTATAACAGCAAATTAAAAAATGATATCGTCTTCCTGCGTTTGTGTGATGGACTCTACAGCACCCAAAAGCCCATGCCGCTCTGTCAGGGAAATGCCGAAATCAAGGAACTGATTTCCATTTTATTGTCGCGCACCTATCATGGTTATTTTTCAGTGTTTCCCTATCTGCCCGGCGACCCGACCGCATCCTATGCAAGTACCTATCAAGAATTTAAAGCAATCCTAAAAACGCTGTAAAATCTCACGGCATGGATCAAACCTGTCTTCGCCGTCCATATTCGCATTATTAAGGAACGTCCGTCACATCATACAGCGGCCTGTTATAATTCTCAAAGCAGACAAAAGAAAATAGAGAAACCAGCGTTTTTCGATGGTGCTATTTTAGAGAAACAAAACTGGAATGCCGTCCTTCTCAATCCACAGCGCGCCGCATAGTAATGAATCAGAAAATTTTGATACAGAGACTGAATGCATTGATTCAATCAAACAACAAAAAAGACAAGGCTTTTCAAGGACGGTAACGAAGTTTTTATAAGCGGTTAGAACAGTAAGTTTTGACCGTTTATGTATTACAGAAATTATTTATATTAGCTTTGGGGGTGCTTCTACTGTATTACCATGCTTCACAAGTTGGAAATTTGCACAAACTAGCTCCGCATGTATCAAACCACAACATACCTTTCGTTTATTTCTCTTCGAAAAGAGAGAATGTTTTGGTTTATTTAAGCAATGCGATAGAAAAGCATTGTAAGGAAATCGGATTATGTTATGAAGGTCCATATAAAAAATGGGGAAGTTATGGTTTTCAAAATGGCATTATTCACTTGGATGAATACTATCCAAATGCGTTATCGGATACATACAAAGGGGTAAGCGGATACATATACTCCACAAAAAATGTTGAATTTGCGAAAGAACAACCGGATATCCCCTTTGTTTTCACAACTACATCTGAAGTAGTTGTAGAAAATTGCGAGTTTATAGAAGACGCTTATAAAGAAATATTATTAGCTGAAAGCAAAGGCGAAATTATCATTAACCGATACGAAGAGCTTTCGCAAAACAAGCTTGATTGGATACATACTAACGTAAAAAAAGAGTATGAAAACAACCAGGATAAATTAGACTATTGTTCTTTCTTAAAAGCCAAATTTCCAACTATCATACCATAGCTCTTGAGCATAATCTCGCGCATGACATCTTTGCGGAAATAGTCCGAAAGCGTCATAGCGGGTCATGTATGTTCGGAAAATAAATATCTAGCAAAAATCGAGGTAGAGTCTGTTGACTCCACCTCGATTTTTGCTGTCGAAAAAGTATTGTAATTTAATAACTGGGGTTCGTTAAGGGGCAAAAGCCCCTTAACATGAGATTTGCGAATTTCAAGGACATGTGTCTTGAAATTCGCTCCTATCAAGGGCTGGCGCGCCTGGTCGCAAAACTTCGTTTTGCTGCTCGGCTATGCACCCTAGGTGAGCGCCGCGCGAGCGTAAGCCCCCGGCTGCTCGGGCGAGCAGTGCAGCGATAGCGAAACGACCAGCCTTGTTTCAAAATAAAAGCATAAGCGAAGCGTGCTTTTAATGCGAAGCAACAAGGTTTCGGGGTACCCGCTGGCAATCTTTGATTGCCATAGCGGGTCGAGTTCTTATTTTGGCGTGTCGACTTTATCGACACGCTCAAAAGACGGTTTTAACCGTCTTTTTCTTTTGCAATTTTACATTTCCTTCACGCTTTTCTTACCAAGCCGTTATGTTTCCTTTACGTTCCGTTTTTATAATGAAGCCTGTAATCAAGCAAATAAGGGAAAGAAAAGTAAGAAAGGAAAAAAATCATGAAACGAGTCGTTCCAAAACGAAAATCTATTTTGAAATTGGCAGGATGTCTTTTGGCCCTAATACTCTGCGGGCTGGCTTTGACGGGATGCAGCGAGCAGAGCGCAGAAAAATGGGGGCTGAAGGAGTTTAACGTCGTATTAATCCCGGGCGAAGAAAGCCCGGAGAATACCAAAATACGCGAGGTCTTTGCACAGGATCTGTCGGAGAAACTGGGGATTAAAGTCAATGAATATCGGGCAACCGACTACAGCGCCGCGATTGAAGCCATGCGCACAGGGGAAGCGCAGCTTGCGGCACTAGGGCCGTTTTCCTATGTGCATGCAGTAGACCGGGCCGGCGCAGAGTGTATTGCAGTTTCCGCAACGGATGGTGTGGCGGGATACAAGTCATATATTGTGACACAAAGTGATTCCGATATTAACAGCCTGGAAGATTTAGAAGGGAAAACCT
>CALYAR010000260.1 GCA_944393585.1 uncultured Clostridia bacterium
GCAGATATTGAAGCCTGTTGAGCAAGCCCTTGATGCGGCGGGCAAAATGATTTATTCGGAAATTACTTGCAGCCCTGTTCTGATTGATTACATGTCGGAAGTCATTCAAACGTGGATGGTGCGTCAGGAGAGAGCAAACTTCACAACAGAAGAAATACGCAGCTATCTGCACGGCGATTTGTTCCCGAACGTGCGGTTTGATTTCAAGACAGTGGAAAAGGCTTTTCAAAAATGGACTGTTCCCAACGAACCATGGGATTATTACGGACCGGACAACGAATCGCCCAAGGAGGTTTTTGAAAGGCTGAAAAGCAACTTTTTTGCGCCGCTGTATCAACGGACGGGGCAGAGTTTGTCCCTGCGGGATATTGTCGACGTTCAGGATGAGATCAATCGGATCTTCAACGCTTATGGACTGCCTGTACATATCAGTATTGTGTTCGGAACGGGGAAAGCGCAATGAATCTTCCGCGTGTTTTAACGGCAGAACTCACCTACCGCTGTAACCACACATGCTTATTTTGCAGCTGTCCGTGGGAGGCCGATCGGACGATCAAGGCAGGCGAGCTTTCCGCCAAAGATTGGGCGGACATTTTCCATGCCGTTCGGCAGCGCGGCGTGGAACAGGTCACGTTCTCGGGCGGGGAAGCGACTCTGCGCGATGATTTCTTTGAAATTCTGGACGCGGCAAAGGCGTCGGGATTTTCGATCGGCGTAATTTCCAACGGACGCAAGATCGACAGGAAATTTTTACAGCGTCTTCAAAAGTACCACGTCTTGTTGAGTGTCAGCGTGCCCGGAATCGATACGTTTGCACAGACGACGGGGCAGAATAACATCGATCATGTGCTTGAAATCTTTGATACATGCCATGATATGGGGATCCGGACAGTTGCGAACATTGCCGTAACCAAAGTCAACTTCGGAGAACTCTATCAGAATATTGCGCTGCCCCTTCTGCACGGGGCGACCTATCTTCTCCTCAACCGATTCTTGCCGGGAGGCAGAGGGCTGGAGAATACAAAATATCTGCTTTCTATCGACGAGATCAACGAAATGTTTGACATTGCGGAGGAAGTTTTGGAACGCGCAGGGATTTACGGGCATATCGGAACAGAACTGCCGTACTGTATCATCAGACATCCCGAGCACTACAAGCGGCTGCAGATCGCGTCGCTCTGTGCGGCGGCAAAATCTTTCTTCGTGATCGATCCGAGCGGCTATGTAAAGGTCTGTAATCACAGCCCGACGCGTCTTTGCAAATGGACGGAATTGGACAGCCTCGAACAGAATGATTATTGGAAAAAGTTTGCTTCGCGCGACTATATCCCTGCCATGTGCAAGGGGTGCAGATACTTTGGCACGAAGTGCGACGGCGGCTGTCGTGAAGCCGCACACGTCTACTTCGGAAACATCACGGACAACGATCCGTGTTTTTAGAACTGCAACTTGCGACCAAATTAAAGGATTAATTGGAGTACATCATGACGAAATTGGATACTGATAAGAAGAACACTAAAATATGTCCTTATTGTGGAATTAGAGTGCTTCGCAAGAATGAAGAATATTGTTCTGTCTGTGAGAAGTTTTTGCTCGAGCAAGAAAAATACCTTATTATCGAAGGAACTGAATTGCGAAATTGTACATATGGATATCATCCGACAGAAATTATGGTGCCTCCCCAAATTACTTCGCTTTGCCGCGACGCCTTACGGAAACAAAGACGATTAAAGAAAATAATTTTCCCCGACAGTGTCTTATATATTGGCTCCAATGCTCTTGCAAGTACTGGACTTGAATATATTAATTTACCAAAAAATTTAAGGGGATTAGGTATTGCGCCATTCTGTTACTGTCCGTATTTGTCAAAAATTGAGGTGGCAGAAGGAAATCAATATTTTAATTCCGTCGATGGCGTTTTATTTTATAACGAAAGAAAAGAATTAAAACAGTATCCTGCTGGAAAGAAAGAAGTAAGCTATAATATTCCGGAGGGAACTGAGGTAATCGCTGAAAAAGCCTTTGCTGGATGTAAAAATTTACAGTATATATCAATTCCGCATAGTATGACAATAATCTCTCAACGTGCATTTTCAGGTTGTAGCGGATTAAAGGAAATCATAATACCAGAATGGGTAAAGAAAGTAGAGAAGGACGCATTTTCTTATTGCACCTCCCTTTCAAAAGTTACAATCCCGCGTGCTTTGTATATCGAAGACGCTTTTACGGGATGCGGCGATATAACGATTAAAACAATTGGATGCGAAGAACATATTCAAGATACAGATACAAGAACAATCAGACTCAAGACAACAAAAAAAGCATATCCCGATGAATTGAACAAAATTATTTTATCAAGGAATTTTCTAAAGATCGACACGTTTACATCAGAACGTATATTAGATTATTCTGCAGATTGTACCGAGTTCCGCATCGGAACAAAAACCTATTCACAAAAAATAACCAAGGAATTTGCGAAAACAGAATACGATTATATTGATGATGCAGGGATCGTAAAAATAGGAACATACGTCAAATCAGGTGATGTTCTGATTTGTCGGGCGTCCCCTCAAAAAGGGAGACTGTATTCGATATATGATGAGGTCATTTTGGGAAGGACGGATATAGACTGGAAAGAAGATAATATTCATGTCCCTGATGGCGTAAAAGGAAAAGTTGCAGATATCAAAGTAGAATATAAGCGTGACAGAAATGGAAATGCCTTGCCAGAAAGAATCATTGACAGAGTAACGGTCTATGTCGTTCAAAAATTCCCGATTGCAATAGGCGATATATTGTCAGGCAATGAGGGGAATCCGGGAATAGTGGTTGCCTTTTCGGATTTGACAGATTGCGATTTGATTGCAAATTTCCCACTTTCTGCTCCACTTAAAAAGGAGGAAAGTGTTTTCAAAAAAGTTATTGCCCGCTCAATCGGGGACTACCATCCATATCACTTTTATCCAATTCCAAAACGTGAATCATTTGGCGCGATTACGCATGTCGTGTCGGGCATTCCGCAGCATTTGTCCCAAAGAGACATTCTAAAATTAAATAAAAGTGGATTTTTGGATGTATTACAAAATATTCTTTTATACCAAAGCGACCAACCGCAAAATCGCAACATTCTATATTGGAATTTGATAAAAGGAATTCCAACAGAAACGTACGATTTACCCTATATGGACATAAATCAATTTTATCATTTATGCTATGCTTTGTGTATCAAACCGATGTTTCGCGATGAAAGCGACAATGAGCTGAATTTTTCATTCATAGATAGAGCAAATCAGCTGAATCGGCATTTCGGTGAAAAAACCAGTTTGGAATTGGATGTCCTTTCCGACGATGAAATCAGGAAGATGAGTTTCGGAGAAGTGACAAAACCGGGAACATACAGTTATAGGACCAACAGACCTGAACCTGGTGGGCTTTTTTGTGAAAAAATTTTTGGGCCTACACAAGATTATAAGTGCTATTGCGGTAAGTACAGCCGCCCGCGAGATAAAGGGATAATTTGCGATCGTTGCGGTGTCGAGGTAACAGTTTCGGCAGTCCGCTATGAACGGATGGGACATATTGAACTGTGTGAACCGATCAGCCATCCTTTTCTGCTCCAAAAACTGATTTCCGCAATCCCTGTGATGCCTCCGGCATTACGACCGCATATCAGATTGATATCTGGAAAATATGCTACCAGCGATATAAATTCAATTTACGAGAAAATTATTAATCACAATGATCGATTGAAACGATTGAAAGAGCTAAATGCCGATTCTGTAATCATCCAAGCAGCAAGAAAAAGGTTATCCGACGCGGTCAGTGATTTAATGCTTTTCCATTCAAATGGATCTCCATTTTCTGTTATGAATCATATGAGCAGTATATTTTGCGATCACATGACCGATGTTGCACTCGATTTTACAGCGCAGTGCAGAGCAATAATTGATGATTCTCTGTCCGATGATCAATGCGGACTGCCATTTGATATTGCCGTAACCCTTTTTAAATCCAAACTTGCAGGGAAACTATGCGCTTTACACATAACAGAGACTTTTGGAATTGCAAAGGAAGCCATCGAAGCAGAATTTGATGGGAAAAACGGCGACAGACAAGGCATAATTACGCAACAATTTTATACTCTATTGCAAAGTCAAAAAATATTGGTTTTTAGAAGTGGATCGGAAGGGCAAGCCTTGGCGCTGACGCCTGTTTCAACCGACTTGCCTGTGTTGACTTTAAATTCAAAGCAATATCATTCGTTGCAGATCGAACTAGGTGAAATCGTTAAAATAATTTTTCCTGTCAGTGATGCAGCGCAGGCAATGATGCGCGAAACAACAAACAAACGAACGAAAGAATGTGGCTCCCTTTATGAAGCCGAACAGAATACTGATTTTGTGAAAGATATTTCTATGTTGGTAATGGACGGGTTTGACATAACGGACAGGCTTGTCCACGCGATTACAGATCATGAAATATGTACATTTGACACGATCGTATCCCGCTATCTCTTTGGAAAGCCTTCTCAAAAAGCCTGGAAGATATATAAATTTTCTCCAGGTGAAATCATCGTAAAAAATAAAAAACAAGAGTCTCTCTCCAATTTGCTGTTTATTGACGATACAGAGTATTTGTTCCATAGAGATGATGAACTAAAACGAATCATTAATAACGGTGTCTGTTCATTATATCGCGGTAGCAGAATAGGTAGTAAGTATCATGGAAATGTCATATTGTCCAATCAGAAACAGCTTGTTATTCCAAATGAGGTTCACCAGATCTCTGACAAGTGTTTTTGCGATGAAGGGCATATCCAATATGCTGTATTCCCTAATTGCCTTGAAAAAATCGGGTCTTTTGCTTTTTCACATACAGGGCTTAAAAATTTATTGCTTCCAATGAGTATATTGGAAATAGGAACAGGTGCTTTTTTTTTTTTCTTTAATTTGAATAAAGTTGAGATATCTACTGAAAATAAATTTTTCCAAACAGAAAACGCTGTGCTATTTTCGGTCGACAAAAAACAGTTAATTCTATATCCGGCTGGAAAAAGAACAAGCAGATACGTAATCCCGCAAGAAGTAGAGACGATTTCGCCAATGGCTTTCGCAGGATGCAAATATTTGGAAGAGATCATTCTTCCTTCTGGAATGCGAGAAATTCCTGCTAATGCATTCTATGGGTGTTTTTCCCTAAAATCAATTTGTATTCCTTCCTCCATAAAAGAAATCGGTTCAAATGCTTTTTCGTATTGTGTCTCATTGCGGGAAGCAATAATTCCGCAGAATGTAACAATTGCAAGCAATGCTTTTACAAAGTGTATTGCGTTGGTGTTTGAAAAAAATCGTATGCCAGGAAAAGTCATTGCGAAACAAAGTCTTGCAGATTTAATCAATGAAGCAGAAAATAGCAGTGTATTTTTTGACTTTGATGATCATATAGGCACAATACTAGATGAATTGGATGATTTTAACGACGATGAAAGTTTTTCTGATCTATTTGGGTCAACCGATGAAGTTGACGAAGATATCTCGCTGGATTCGATATTTGGCGATGATGAAGATAACTGAACATTGTTAACCCCATCTTTTCAAAGATCTACCAAAGGATTTTTCAAAATGGCAGTAAGGCGTGCGCTTGGCTTATATACAAGTCGGCGGCTTCGCTGACGGTGCGGCTGACGCCGCACCGTCACCCTCGCGCTTCGCGCTCGGGCGCCGAAGCCAAGCGCACGCACACACGGACAAACAGACCAAAAACCGAACGAAAGCGCGGCGGTCGCGGAGCCGTCCCCGCTAACCCACTTGGGGATCGGCTGCCGCTTTTCCCGCCGCGCATAGCTTTCTTTCATCGGGTTTTATCGTTGCTGTTTTGTAACGTTATCGTGCGGGTGCTATGTAACTTTCGGCAGCAGTTTTATTGCTTCGGGGCTTACCTGCCCGATATATTCGCCTTCTATCCAACACCCGAAGCTATCAAAGAGAAGTATTTTCCTGTCCTCTAAACCATAGGGGCATACGATATCTTCGTCCATAATATCCGTCACGAAGTATTGATACAATCCACGCGAGTAAATCAGCTTGCCGCCGGATTTTTCGATATATTTTACGAGATACTGTACCGCTTGCGGCATTTCCGAGACATGGTTAATGGGACGGAACTCATTCCGCCCGAACTTCTTGGCAAAAAACGTATTCTGTTGCACCGTCTGCATTCTCTTTTTGCGGGTATCGAAGTCACGCAGTATCTCCATTTCTCCCGACATGGTACCTTCCGGAATATAGAACAGCCCGTGAAAATGCAGACGATTGGTCGCTCCGCCGCGCTCCCATGCTCCGATATACAACCAGCCCTTGCGACTGGAAAAGTGGTACAGGGTATTCAATAGCTTTTTCGCAAATTCTTCCTCGGTCATCTTGTCATCGGCATACGTAAAAGTCACGAAATAGTTGAAACGCTGGTGGTTGATCTTTCTCCAAAGGCGTGTGCGGCGACAAATCATATTGCGGTGCTTTCTCTCGAAGTTCTGCTCCACGAAGGCGCGGCAAGAAGGGCCATCCCTGAAATAGGGCAGCATCTGCTTTACGATATACGATTTTTGTTCCCGCTTCTTCATCCCGAAAGTCTGCCGATACAATTCATCGAACAGCTCTTTGCGCGTCATCTGTCTTGCGGCAGGCGGCACGCTTTTTTCATGGACGTTGGCGGGTTTTTGCACCGTTTGCTCTGTAACGGTATCATCTTCCATATCGAGTGCGTCGGCTTCTTTCGATTGTTCTTTTACTTCAATGACTTCCTCATAGCGCGGGCGACGGTTCTTCGCGCGCGGGTTTGGCTCATACGGAATACCGATATAGTGGCTTCCGTCAGAATAAACTTTTACTTGGCTATACGGCATCATTTTCCTCCTTCTGTTTGGTAATGTAGGCATTGATCCGCATTGCCAGCGACGATGCGAATAAGTTATATTCCTCCTCGGTCATGCGGTCGATGTCGGGCTCCCCGACGGCATATACCTTGATTCCGAGCGGATTGTTTTTAAGTTCTATCTCTTTCAATCGGTTCACCTCCTTGATCGTTGATTTTTTGTTGCAAGAACAGCAAGAGCTTTTTATTTTTCTGCCTTATGTACTCCGTACTGTAATTGAGATCTTCCGCCGTAGCTTCCTGCGTAAGTCCTTTAATGTACAGCTCGTAGTAGACGAGGTACAGATCGAGCGGCGCGGTGCTTACAATGGCTGCGTACTTATCGGCAAGGCCTTTCACTGTATGCGGGAGGGTATCGAAGGCAGCGGAAAAACGCGCCTTGTTCGTGTAGTACAGGCGTATCGTTTTTAATTGCTGTCTGATTTCATTTAGCATCATAGCGTTCTCCTCCCGTTGTTGCTATATCGTATCAGGCAAAGTCGTAGGATTTTTACGACTTTGAAAATTTTCCGAAGGGATTTCGATCCTTCCCACTTAACAGAGAAAAAGTGCCGTAA
>CALYAR010000261.1 GCA_944393585.1 uncultured Clostridia bacterium
TGCCATTCGTTTTTTCATAAAATTGCCCGGCCAGGTCTTGTAAAATGGGCCGCTGTATGGTATTATTAAGAGAAATAATGACGAAAGGGGCGTTTTGTGTATTGAAGAAACAGCTGAAAGGCATTGGTTTTTACGTTATTTTATTTGCGCTGATCTTTCTGATCGTATGGATGTTCTTCGGAATGCAGCCTCAGCAGGAATCGCAGTTGTATTCCGATTTGATTATGGCAATAAAAAACGGAGAAGTAACAGAACTGACTGTAATTGACAATCGGGCAGTCGCTTTATTAAAGCCCGATCCCAACAATCCGACACAGCAAAATGTGATTGACGTGCAGATCCCTTCTGTTTCTGTCTTCGACAATCATGTCGGAGATGAAATTATGGAGCAGGTAGAGGCTGGAACGCTCAAGTATAATGCGGATCATGCGACGGGAGCGCCGTGGTGGATTTCTTTAATTCCAGTTTTGGGCAGTTTGGCGTTGATTGTATTTTTCTGGATCATGTTTATGCGCCAGTCTCAGGGCGGCGGAAAAGTGACCTCATTTGGCAAGAGTAAAGTTAAAACAGTTGATAGCAGCGGCAAACGCGTCACATTCGGTGACGTCGCAGGTGCGGATGAGGAAAAGGCGGAGCTGGAAGAAATTGTAGATTTCTTGAAAAAACCAGAAAAATTTGTTGAAATCGGCGCTCGAATTCCCAAGGGCGTGCTGTTAGTAGGCCCCCCTGGAACCGGTAAAACGCTGCTTGCCAAAGCAGTTGCCGGAGAAGCCGGAGTTCCCTTCTTCAGCATCAGCGGCTCTGATTTTGTAGAGATGTTCGTCGGTGTCGGTGCGTCGCGTGTTCGTGACTTGTTTGAGCAGGCGAAAAAAGAGAGCCCTTCTATCATTTTTATCGATGAAATTGACGCGGTAGGACGGCATAGAGGAGCCGGCTTGGGCGGCGGCCATGATGAACGGGAACAAACCTTGAACCAGCTTTTGGTTGAAATGGATGGTTTCGGTATCAATGAGGGCGTTATTGTTATAGCGGCCACAAACCGGCCGGATATCCTGGATCCTGCGCTGCTTCGTCCGGGGCGTTTTGACCGCCAGGTTGTGGTGGATGCTCCAGATGTCAAGGGCCGGGAAGATATTTTAAAAGTGCATTCACGCGGAAAGCCTTTGGATTCCGATGTGGATTTGAGTGTGATTGCAAAGACGACAGCTGGCTTTACCGGTGCAGATTTGGAAAATTTGATGAACGAGGCTGCTTTGCTGGCGGCGCGTGCTTCAAAGAAGAAAATCGGTATGCACGAAATTGAGGATGCAATGATTAAAGTCGTCGTCGGAACAGAGAAAAAATCCCGAGTGATCAGCGAACATGAGAAAAAACTGACCGCTTATCACGAAGCAGGGCATGCAATTATATCAAGACTGCTTCCGACCCAGGATCCCGTGCACCAGATTTCCATTGTCCCCAGAGGGCGCGCCGGCGGCTACACTATGAACCTGCCGCAGGATGATAAATTCTACTATTCGAAGAGCAAAATGCTAGATGACATTGTAGTGTTGCTTGGCGGACGGGTTGCAGAGTCTTTGATTATTGGAGATATCAGCACAGGGGCTTCCAATGACATTCAGCGAGCGACAGATATTGCACGCAAGATGGTCACCAAATATGGTATGAGTGACGAAATTGGGCCGATTGCCTATGACAGTGAAGAAGAGGTATTTCTGGGACGGGATTTTGGACATTCGAAAAACTACAGCGAGCATGTTCAGGCCAAGATTGACGATGAAGTGGAAAAAATTATCAATCAGTGCTATGAAACCTGCCGGAGACTGCTGAAAGAGAATTCAGATAAGCTTCATGCAGTTGCAAAAGCATTGATTGAATTTGAAAAATTGGATGCAGAAGAATTTGAAGCGATTTTCAATGGCGGTTCTAATGTAACAAAGGTATTGGAAGAGCCGGAAATTCCGGAAACGGAAACAAAAGAGAGTTCTCCCGCTCCGCAGGAGGAAAAATCAGAAGAGATGGATAAACCGGTGGACGCTGAGAATAAAGAAGAAAATGAAAATAATCAGGAGGAATCAAAATGAGAGTAACAAAAGACACCATCATTATGGATGTACTTGCTATGGATGAAGGAACTGCAAAATTTTTCTTTGAAATTGGCATGCATTGCTTAGGATGCCCATCCTCATCTGGAGAAAGCATTGAAGAAGCCTGCATGGTTCATAACGTAGACTGTGATGAATTGGTGAATAAAATTAACGCTTATTTAGAAAGTGTTGGAAAATAAGATGAGTATCAGAAAGTGCTTCGGAAGGTCTGATTCCTTCCGAAGCAGCTTTCTTTGAGATTAGACTAGCAAAGACGAGAGGAGAATTGATTATAATGTATCAACCAAATGAAGAAGGATTTTACGGTGAATTTGGAGGCAGTTTTGTTCCGCCGGAATTGGAAGACGTGTTAAAATCCTTAAAAAAGGACTTTTACGAACTTCGGGAAAAAGACGACTTTAAAGACGAACTGGCTATGTATTTGAAGGATTATGTAGGGCGGCCGAGTCCGTTGTATTATGCCGAAAAAATGACACGAGAGCTTGGCGGTGCTAAAATCTATCTCAAGCGGGAAGATTTGAATCATACGGGTTCCCACAAAATTAACAATACGGTCGGGCAGGCTCTGTTGGCAAAACGTCTGGGTAAAACTAGAATTATTGCGGAAACGGGTGCCGGACAGCATGGGGTTGCAACAGCGACAGTTTGCGCTTTGTTCGGCATGAAATGCACCATATATATGGGAGCAGAAGATATTCGCAGACAGGAACTCAATGTATTCCGCATGAAGATTCTGGGGGCGGAGGTTGTGCCGGTAACGCGCGGGACTGCTACTCTAAAAGAGGCAGTGGACGTCGCTTTAGAAGAATTTGTTGCTCACCATACGGATACATACTATATGCTTGGGTCTGCTGTGGGACCTGATCCGTATCCGGAAATGGTGAAATATTTCCAATCCATTATTGGACGTGAAGTACGCCAGCAGATCATGGAAAAAGAAGGAAAATTGCCGGATTATTTGGTCGCTTGTGTAGGAGGAGGATCTAATTCTATTGGCTTGTTTGCCGATTTTTATGAAGACAGCAGTGTACAGATGATTGGGGCAGAACCGGCCGGTTTGGGCCTTTCAACCTGCAAGCATGCAGCGACGCTCTCGGCAGGAAAACCTGGGATCATTCAAGGGTTTAAATGCTATTTGCTGCAGGAGGATAACGGAGAGGTTATGGAGGCTTATTCCGTGGCGGCCGGACTGGATTATCCGGGTGTTGGGCCGGAGCATAGTTTCTATAAAGACAGCGGCAGGGCACAATATGTCACCATAACAGATCAGGAAGCAATCGATGCTTTCTTGTACCTTTCTAAAACGGAAGGGATCATTCCTGCTTTGGAGAGCTCACATGCCATTGCCGAGGTGCTAAAGCTGGCACCAACCCTTTCAAAGGAGCAAATTATTGTCTGTAATGTATCCGGCCGGGGAGATAAAGACGCAAGCGAAGTCTTCCGGATTTTAAACGGAAAATTGTCTTAAATGTAAATGATGTAAGGACGTCTTGTTTAGCTTTTATTAAAGGGGCAGTCCACATAATGAAGTAATTAGAGTGTCGCAGGGCGGCGTGGCTGAAAGGTCATGCTGTCCTGCCTTTTCTTTGCTCTTTCTCGCCATATCATGACCTGCTCTATAAAAGTCTTTTTAGCAGGGTCATTATTTCATCCAGATACAACAAATTCTTCCACTACCTTATATGAGTCTATACAAGCAAGAATGGGACAAAGCATAGGTGACCGCTATCTGCTAAATTTTTCATTTAGTAAATTTCAATGCACTTCAGACATCTCCCCTCACCTTGGATATACTGTGGCGTTTCCACAATTCTTCGTGCCGCAAGATACTCATTGATTGAACCAAAGACAATATGGTACAATTCGTTGGCAATTTCCAACTTGTCAACACCATGCTGCACCGCCGTAATATTTATAGTGCTGGACAATTCCATCAGCGTGTCAAGCATGGCTGTACCGATACATCCTTCCACAATATGCTCCATCTCAATAATTGCCGGCTTATCTGTTTGCGTGTAAACTGGGACGCTAATTTCACCGTTCTGAGCATAACCAAAGCATTCCAGTAATTCCATAACTTCAGGAAGGTAATGCCCATTCTGCACCAATGTGACAGTTTGAGCAAGAAGTGCATCCTTATCAGAACCACCTATAGCCTTTTGAAGAAGTGACGCCCCTGCTGCAAATTTTTCTGGGACAGCGCCCTTTTCCATCAGACGAAATAAACGATAAAAATCAAATCTATCTCCCATCGCATCTCCAAAGGACTGCAAGGCACAGCTTTTATTGGTCAGGCGATTATACGAGCAAAGCGTTCCAGTGGACAGTTTTTCCAACGATTCGCACTTTTCATAGATTACCGACAAATAATCCAACCCGGAAGGATGTAGGTTTTTCGTTGCCAATGCGCCCCTGCCGTTTAGATAGTCAAAGAAAAATCCGTCAAATATCATACCGCAAAGGATATGATAGAGATTACATTGGGTGGAAAAGCTATTATTCAGCCTTTCGCAGCAGCGATAGAGCATTTCAAGACTTCCAGCGAGTAAATCAACAATTTTTTCTGCTTTATAAGCCACTTCCCGATGTAAAACGGGTGCATCCTCTTTCAGAAAGATAGGACAAGCGAAGGTTACTTTATTTCCATCAGAGAATAGAATGCCGCCATCAAGTAACTTTTAGACAAGCGTTTTGCCATATGTGTCACAGCAATCAGAATAGGCATACGTCCCAGCAGGGTGTCTTGCTACTTCAGAGAGTAGTGCATCTGTTTCCTTGCCCAGGAAATTTCGAGGATTGGAAGGATTGCCTGCTTCTTCATCTGCGTCAAAGTTTTCAAAAAGAAAGTATTCAAATTCTGACATATGCTTTCGCCCTCAATAATAAAAGTCATCACGCCGCAACGGCTTCATAAATTTAAAAAATCTGCTTTCCCTCAATATCAAACGGGAAAACAAACGAGAATCCTATTTCTTCTTCATCACAGGCACGAATATTCTATTTCATTTCCCACACAGTCTGTCCGGCATGGTAAAAGGTTGTAAGATAATTCTCCGCACTGCAGACTTCAAATTCATCCCCACTCAAATTTTTCAAAAGAATATAACAAGGCTGCCTCTTGTTTTAATTTCGTGGAAACGGATATTTTATCAAACTGCAATTAAAAGTTTTCAGACCGACAACCAGGATAGGATTCTCTTTGCCAATACCCGGCATCAGTTTTGTGGTAGTGTCTGTTGGACCAATCTGATTTCAATTCGAAAATTCTGTGAAACAAGGGATGGACGATTTCTGTCAGTTTCATTTCTAAACGGTAATAGGCAGTATAGAGTTCGTCTAGCAGTTCTTTTTCCATCAAATCGTCCTTCTTGTTCCTGAATGCTAAAATTCATAATAATTATAGCACGAAAGCATTAAAAATCCTACTATTTTTACGCAAAAACAAAAACGCAGGAGCGCATCGCTCAAAATACACCCCGCTAAAAATTTATTATTTCTAATCTCCCGTTTCACAGGTAGTTATATTTATGGATATTCCGTCTTTTTTTAAAAAAAATGTTATAGTTTTGTTATATCCATATGATATAATACACTATAGATATGAAGGGGAGTTTATGACTGTGTGATACGGGCATGAATGAGCTTAGCCATGTCTTTGCCGTTGAATAAACCAAAATGGCGGTTTGAAATGAGGTTTATTTGTCTGATAGAACGTTGGACGATAAAAGAAGGGGTGATTCCTATTTTAGAATCAAAGGGAAAACGAATCGCTGTCATCAGTGTGAGTGTGATTGGCGGTATCGTTATTTTATTTTCGGCGCTGGTTGGCTTTTTGTATCTGAGGGATCAGGGCAAAGTCTGCAATGGAGTTGTAATAGCAAATTACGATGTCTCTGGTTTGTCTCAAGATGAATTTGCTGCACAGGCTGACCGTATGGAACAGGAAATGAAAAACCAGGTATTGACGTTAGATGGGAATGAACTTGGCAAAAAACAAGTTACTTTGGAAGAGCTGGGAATCTCATTTGATAACGAGCAGCTTTATGAAACGGCTTATCAGCAGGGAAGAGGAGGTAATTTTATGGAAAATACTCTTTTTAAGCTGAAAGCTTTGTTTGGGACCAAAACATATCTTAATTTTTCTTTTGAATTGGATGAAGATAACTGCGAGAACGTGATGGAACAGCTGGTTGATTCATCCGGCGGAAAGATGCGCGAGCATGAAGTAGTTGTAAATGATACTTCTGCTTATATCATCCCCGGCAAGAGCGGATATGTGGTAACGGGAGATTATTATCAGGATATTTCCGAGGCAATATCCACGGGAAGTTATTATGTTGAGCTGGACATCCAAGAGGAGAAGCCCAAAGATCTAAGCGTGGATGAGCTTGTCTCTGTCATTGACACGGAGCCGAAAAACGCAGAATATAAGGTCGAAAACAACGAAGTCACATTTGTAGAGTCACAGAACGGAAAAAAATTGGACCAGGAAGACGCGCAAATAAAATTGTCTCGGTTGTCTGAAGCAAGCGAAGAAGTCGCTTTAAAGGTAGATACGGTTGCTCCTGAAGTGACAGTAGAACAGTTAAAGAATAAACTGTTTGATACAACTTTATCGCAGGAATCCTCTTGGTATAATCGAAATTTGGTTAACCGCAGCGTCAATGTTGAACTGGCATCAAAATTGATCAACGGGACTGTGTTGGCGCCTGGAGAAGTTTTTTCCTATAACGATGTGGTCGGAGAACGGACGGCCGAACGAGGATTTAAGAATGCTCAAATATATGTGCAAAGCAAGGTAGTAGATGGATTGGGGGGCGGTATTTGCCAGGTATCTTCTACGCTATACAATGCAGTTCTTTATGCAGATCTGGAGGTGGTAGAACGTCGATGCCATTCTCTGCCAGTAACTTATGTTCCTCTGGGACAGGATGCAACCGTTGCATTTGGGTACATTGATTTTCGGTTTAAAAACGATCGGGATTATCCCATTGTTGTTGAGTCATGGTGCGAGGGCGGAAATGTTTATGTAGCCATTAAAGGAACTGATGACGGAATCAAGCGTGAAGTTCAAATAACCAATGTTACCAGGGAAGTTTTGAATTATGAGGAAGAAGTGATTGAGGATAAGACCTTGGATCCAGGCCAGCGTGTGGTCGTTACCAGTGGAAAAAGAGGATACATTGTCGACACGTATAAGAAAGTATATGAAAATGGCGTGCTTGTATACGACGATTTCCTACATACGAGTAAGTATAATCCAACGACACAGCAAGTGAAAGAGAATACCTCGGCCAAAGAGACCGCTGCAACACCAGATCCCTCTCCATCTCCGTCTCCGAGTCCGTCAGCCGAGCCGTCTGCTTCGCCTTCTCCGTCGCCGGAACCTTCTCCTTCTGCTTCACCAGAGGTAACACCTTCCCCCACGGCAGAAGAGCCGGCGCCGTCTGTAACACCTCCGGCGGATTTATCTGATTTATTTCCGCCTTCCGATGAGGAAGAGGATGGGCTGATTCCCAATGAAGGAACATAACAGCGGTGAAATATATGAAGAAACAATATATTTTATTGGATTTAGATGGAGTCATATCCGATCCAAAGGAGGGCATTACAAAATCGATTGACTACGCCCTCCGCTCTTTTGGGATTGTGACGGAGAGTCTGGATTCTCTGAAACGTTTTATCGGTCCGCCGTTGTTTGACTCATTCGTACAATACTATGGCTTTTCCAGCCGGCAAGCGGAGGAGGCCATGCGGCAATATCGAGTCTATTTTAAAGAAAAGGGCATTTATGAAAATTACATGTATGACGGAATGGGGGAACTGCTGAAAAATTTGTATCAAGCGGGAAAAAAGCTGATATTGGCGACCAGCAAGCCGACGGAGTTCTCAAGCCAGATTATAGAGCGTTATGGTGTTCTGGATTATTTTGAAGATATTTGCGGCAGTACGATGGATAATTCCAGGACGAGCAAAGGTGATGTTATTCGCTATGCCATGGGCAGAAATCGCATTACAGACCCAAATGAAGCAATTATGGTTGGTGACCGAAAATATGATATTTTGGGAGCGAGAGAAAATAAAATGGATTGTATTGCCGTGTTGTATGGATATGGGAGCAGGGAAGAAGTAGATGCGTGTTCGCCTGCTTATCTGGTTCGTGACGTAAACGAATTAAATGCTCTTTTATTTCATGAATAAAGATGCTGGGGCAAGTGCAGTACCTCCTTAAAAAAGAATGGGGAGGTCTTAGCTGCGCATCCATTAGGAAATAATTGTATCTTGCGGGACAGCATGGCATTTTGCTATGCTGTCCTTCTTGTATCATGAAAACCATGCGATAGTCGCGTAGTTCCATGAAGGTTCTGTTTAATATACTTTACCCATCAACATAAACCTGTACTTCATAGTTCCAGTGCAAAATTCCCGATACAACAATGAACTGTACCGTAAATGTCGGCTCTGCGCCATATTTTGTTCGGGCCATGCGCATTACCTCGCTTAATACCTGCTCCCGGTTTCTTTCGGTACAACCGGCGCATAAATATTTTCCTTTTGGCAATACCTTTAGCCCATCTATTTCCGTATAGCGAACACAGACAGCAAAAAGCCTTTTTAATCCGTTTTCGGTGTAGATGCCAGCTAAATCCTCAAAGGAAAACTGGTCTTTTAGGGCAGGCGTAACTTTATCATAGAAATGGCTGAGATAATTCCAAAGATTATCAAGCGTTGGCACTTCCAAGGTATCTGACAGCAAAATAACACGTTCCGGATAATCTTTGAGAAAAGTGCTATTGAAGTGCTGCTGTCCCTTCAATTTTCTTTCATAGTCCGCTTTTGCTAGCTGGATTTTTGATTTACTGTACTGGAGTGCTGCTATTTTTTCATCAGCCTTTTTTTCTGCTTGTGCTAAAAAGTTTACAATTTTTTCAAGATCGTCATATTCTAAAACCTTTTTTATCTCCTGCAAAGGCAAGTCCATAAGCTGCAAAGCCCGTACCGTATTCAACCGAACAATGTCCTGTTCGGTATAATAGCGGTAATTGGTCCATTCGTCTTTTTTGCTTGGCTTCACTAATCCAATGCGGTCATAGTGCCGCAGCGTTTCACTTGTTGTATGGACAGCCTTAGCAGCTTCTCCAATTGAAAAATATTTTTTCATTATTATTTTCTCCTGTTGACATTTGTGCTACACAAAGGTTTATAATTCATTCTAGCATAGGACATAGCGGAAATCAACAGATATATCAACACTGTTTAGGAGGAATGGCTGCATGATAGAACTCAAGCAAGTAACAAAGCAGTACGGGCAGGCAACCGTATTGAAAAACATTACCCTTTCGATTGATAAACCGGGGATCTATTGTTTGCTCGGCAGAAATGGCGCAGGCAAAACAACGCTTCTCAAATCGATTGCGGGATATCAGAACATTACAAACGGTACGATCCAGGTTGACGGTAAGACAATCACGACATCCACTTTGGGTACAGGCGTCAGCTATATCGAAAACTTTGCAAAGCATTTTAATCTTCCAGTGCGAAAGCTGCTTCGGATTGCTTCTGAAGTAAACCCCAACTATGATTACGATTTTGCTTCGGAAATGATGGAGCGGTTTGAGCTGGACGGAAAAAAGAAGTTTCATCATCTTTCTCTTGGCATGAAAACGATGGTTTCCACAATTATCTGTTTGGCAAGCAACAAAGAGGTCATTCTTTTAGATGAACCTGTCCTCGGATTCGACGCAATTATGCGCGTGGAGTTTTACGATATGCTGACAGAGAGTTTTCAGAAACACCCGCGGATCATTATCGTATCTACCCACATCATTGAAGAAATCGCAAAGACCATTCAAAAGCTGATCATTATTGATAAAGGAAGCGTCCGCTTCTTTGATACATTGCAATCGGTTGAAACAAAAGCATTTCGTATCAGCGGGCTGCAAAAAGACGTGGAGGCTGCAACGCGAAATCTAAATGTTATCGGGCAGGATTCTGTTGGAGGTCTTGTAACAAGTTATATCTTCGATAACCCGCCAAAGCAGACTGCTTCATTGGAAATTCACCCGCTGTCTTTACAGGATTTCTTTATACAAATGGTCGGGCATAAGGGAGGTAGAACAAGATGACGGCTATTTTGGCGATCGTAAAACGCTTGCTTGCAAGCAATAAAATCAGTTTCATCATTACGGCTCTTGTGGTACTTTGTGCCACATCTTCCGGCGATATTGTTTTAAGCAACGGAAATTATACCTGGCTGCTTGCTGTCTTAACCCCATTCTTTTTTGTGTTTTATGATTTCACAAAATTAATGTATTTAGGAACGAGCAAAAAAGATTACTTTTTCAGTTGCCTAATCAGCTATGGGTTCCTGGCGTTTGGTATTTCCCTTGTCAACACAGCAATACATCTATTGATCGACCCCGTATATCCAGCGCAAACCGTTATCAATATGATGGATGTGTGTAAATGGACGGAAAACGGGATTGTCGCTGCCGGATTACAGCAAATGTTCTTTTTGCTTCTTGTTATGGTCTTTCTTCATGTGCTGTTATCCATGCAGACACACTGGTATGGATGGCTGACTGACGCGGTACTGGTTGCAATTATTTGTATTTTTACGCCTATTGCACCATTACGCGCTGTCTTGACTGGAATTTTTCAGACAATCATGCTTAACAGCAATGCCGTCCTGCACATTGGTATCTGTCTGTTACTAAGCGCCGCATTATCTCTCGGAGGTCTTGTGGTCTTAAAAAGAAAAACTTTATAGATATGAGGGATAGCCATGATTCGGATCAAAGCAGTTGACGCACAAAATATATTGGACGTGTGCGAATTGACAACAAACCAAAGTGGCATTGGTACAACAACGGAGGGGCATTCTTGCTGCAACGCAATTTCCATAGCGGAAGCAAAATATTATCCAGAAATGCACCCCAATGCAATTTATAACAACAATGTGCTAATTGGTTTTTTTATGTATCAGCGTGCAGAAAACCAAGCCGATACAGCAACCATTTGCCGCTTTATGATAGATGATAGATTCCAATATAAAGGGCTTGGGAAAAAAGCCTTTGAGTATGTCTTGAGAGGTCTAAAAATTCAAGGCGTTAAGAAAGTAATTGTAATGATAGACGACGCAAATAAAATTGCTAAAAAACTATGTCTTTCTTTCGGATTTCAGTTCACGGGAAAGATTGATAATGACGAATACTGCTATAAATTAGAATGGTAATTCTAATTTATAAAATTATGGAGGAATTAAAATGAAAAAAATAATTTCACTTACATTATGTCTTGTGCTGGGCAGTTTTGTTTTGGCGGGCTGCTCTGACAACAGCGAACCATTTGAGGAAAAAAGCTATACATCAGATACGCAGATCAATGAAATCAACCTCGACGTACAAGATAGAGAAATTGAAGTGTCGTTGTCCGAGGACGAACGAGTCCATATTCAATATTCTGAAAACAGCAAAGAGTTTTACGATATTTCCGTTTCGGATGAAAATGTGTTGACTATGGTAAGTACAAGCGATAAAGAATGGACGGATTATATTGGAAGAAAACCCTCTGTCGAAGATCGAAAAATATCGTTGCAGATACCAAACGCACTGTTAGAAAACCTTATACTATCCACAACAAACGAGGACATAACACTTTCTGCGTTAGATGTAATAGGAAGTATCAGTATTTCTTCTAATGGCGGAAATATTGCTTTTGGAAACTTAGATGTAGGAAACGCCTTATCCCTAACAGTCAAAAACGGGGATATTTCGGGAATGGTTGTCGGAAGCTATGACGATTTTGCCATTCAAACAGAAATCAAAAAAGGCGAGAGTAATTTGCCGGACAATAAAGACAGCGGAGAAAAAACGCTGAATGTGTCCGGCAATAACGGAGATGTCAATATTGAGTTTGTAAACGGATAATTGTATTTTTGAAAACCGATGTTCCACGGTTGGAGAATACGAATAAACGGCGGCTTGAAATGATTCATTTCAAGCCGCCGTTTTCTTTTTCAAAAAACGAGGACAAAAAGGGGACGAATTTCAGGGCCGTAGTTTTCATACATTTTTGCCGATTAAATTCAAGCTTCTCATGTTCTTTTGCCGAGTAAATAAGCATTGTCGCAGAATTAATAAAGTTCGCGGATACATGACGTTATGGGTGACATTCCGCGGCTAATGACGTATTCAATATTAATCACTGTAATTAATATCCAAATTTGCCGGAGAGCGAATCATCATCCTTAATCCAGCTTTCAACTGAAATAATGCGGTAATGATCGCGGTCGTCGCGTACTACCACTTCCTGAATACCGGCGTTAATGATTTGACGTTTGCACATCAGGCAGCTGGTTGTATTGGGAAGGGGACTGCCGTCCGTTGGAGAAATGCAAGCCATATACAAAGTTGCACCGATCATATCTCTGCGGGAAGCAGAAATAATTGCATTGGTTTCCGAATGAACGCTTCTGCACATCTCATAATGTTCCCCGCGGGGAATATTCAGCTTTTCTCGGATGCAGAAGCCAAGATCGGAACAATTCTTTCTGCCGCGGGGGGCACCCGTATATCCGGTCGCTATAATTTCATCATTTTTTACAATGATGGAACCATACTTTTTTCTAAGGCATGTAGAACGTTCTGCGACAGTCTGAGCGATATCGAGATAGTAGTTGATTTTATCACGGCGCATGGTTTTATCTCTCCCTAATCTTTTTTGGGGGGAAGAACGAGCTTGCTGGCATGAAGAAGTTCTTCCGCTTTTTGAGGGTCTTGCGTGTCAATTATCATCATTTGTCCGCAGCGCTCACAGAGCAAGACAATGTTATTGTTTAAAATATCAAGCAGCAGGTCGTGATTTCCGCACGAACAATAGAGCATATCATCTTCGTCTAATTCTTTGATCTTTTCAAACAAGTCCAGAAGAAGGCCGCTGTTGAGTTCATCTGCTCCAAATGGCGCCATATCAGAAACCAATTCCTCAAAATCCCGATCTGCTTCCATCATCGCTTCTTCCACCTCGGGGAAGCGGCCGACGGCAATGTGAACCAAAGAAGTCGTGGGACAGGCATAAGAGACTATTTTTTTGTTCCAGAAATTCTTTTTTCCAATGTAATAGTTATGGCTCTCTCCGCAAAAACAGCAGTTTGCATGGATTGCATAGTGATCGTGACTCTTTGACAATATTTCCCCGTTATTGTGACCGCATGAACAGAGCAATGGAACACTGCGCGAGGAGTTCAAGTCAAAAATCGATAAGGTTTTATATATATTTTGATTGCAAGCCTGGCATTTAAAGCCTATGGTTGCTTTTAAATCGGTAAGCACGAAATTCCTCCCAAACAACAAAGCAATTTTATCTTAATCATCATATCATATTTGCAGCAGAAGAACAAGCAAAGATACAAAATAATTCTTTTTTTCCTCAAAGCCTGTCAATCCTTGCTAAACAGATACGCTATATGCAGGATTTAGCAAATGTTCTAAATGAAATAGAGCATGCTGTGCGTTTTTTCTGCTCCCGCTGCCTAAAATTGCTTCTGCCAGTAATTTAAACCATGCTTTTATTATCAACTCGTTTGTGTGCCTTTGTGTTTTGGACGAAACCGAGTAAAATGCCCAGTGATGAATACCAACAACAAATGAGCTTTCGGAGTGCAGAGAGAATTAAAAACAGCCGGGCATCATTCCATGACCGGCTGTAATTTAGCAGCTTTACTTTCTCTTTTCAAATACAATATCTTCCAAACGCGCTGGCGTATAGCCATTGTCTTTCATCCATTGGGCCGAAATCCGCATTTTTTCTTCATAATCACTTTGATATTTGACATAGTCTTCATAGTAATACTGTTCATGATTTAATAACTGAATATATCCGCCCGTATGAGGATTTGCTTTCAGCTGCTCCAGTAAAGGAAGCACATCTTTTTTTTCGGTCAAATTTAGAATCAGATCATCCTTCACAAAGATGATATCTTCGTCCATGTCTTTCCAGAAATCGCGTCCTTCTGCATGGAGTACCTGCGATGCCGTCAAATAGTGTGAAACATAGGGCTGGCCTTCCCAGAATGTAAGATATCCAATCATCGCGCGCATTCCAAGAGAACGAAGTGCGCGTGAACCATAGATATTGGGAGAACCCCAATGCATTCCGGTCGTTTCATTGAATACCTTTGTCCCTGCAAAACGGACGATCTCCCGTTCTACTTGTTTGCATTCTTCCAGAACCTGTTCATAACTGGATTTGGCGTAAGGATCATCCGGGAATTCGCCTTTGGCATGAAAACTCAAAGAGAGCCAGTCTGCATTATCTTCCCATTCCTGTTTGTATTTGTCGGGGAACATCGTAAGATTAAATCCGTCTGTCTCGAAAAATAAATTTAAATGCGTGATGGTACCAAAATCGTCATGCAGGCGTTTAAACATCGCAAGATATGGATTGTCGAAAATGGATTGATATGTATCTTGATGCTGGTAGATATCACGAAAGGCCCAGATTACATCATCAACAGCGATGTTATACTTTTTCCCTGCATTTTTGATCCAGATGACGCTGATTGTTTCGCTGCATCCGCTGTTTCGGTCAACAGCTTCAATTCGGTTAAAATAACCATCCAACGTAACTTTAGCAGTGTAAGATTTATTTTTACAGTCTGCTTTTACTCCATTGATATAGATGTCCGCCCCATCTTCTGCTTCAACTGTAACTGGAACAGTCAAAGTAGAATCCGTCTCAATTCCGTCGTACTCATTCAGCAGATCGCCGTGTACAGGAAAAACAAATTGAATCGATTTGCAGCAGTGCATCGGTTTGCCTCCTTTAATAATTTTTTATCTTTCATTCTGCTTTTGGAAAAGCCGGCATGGTGAATTTTTCAGTGATTCATTTTTACTTAGCAGAAAAATCATCCAACATACCAAACCTGCTTTTATTATAGCATACCTTGTGTTAAATTCAATAAAAATTGTGATAATTTTTTTGAAATAGTTTATTTGAAACGCAATTTTGTTAATTTCTAACCTTGTAAATCGAAAAATCATCCTAACCTTATAGAAGGGAAGGAAGGTCATGAATTTCCTATCAGTCATTTTGATCTAATATGAGATAATCCTGCGTAGATGCCAATTCCTAACCCGCTTTCCAGAATTATTACCAATCCCGATTTTGAAATACGTGACAGCAGATTTATGGATGAAGCTTTGATAAAAGAAAACCTCTTTCCATTAGCCTTGTAAGATGCGCGTGGAAAGAGGTTTTGAAATTTGTTAATGCTTCTTATCTTTTCGCTTCAAAAGACTGGCACTTTGTATTATCGCTTGTTTGAACGTTATTGCAGCAAGCATCAACTTTGATTACATTTGCGACGCAATAGTTTCCGTTTTCATTATATTTGCATTCCTCGACAGAACATTGTACACCCTGATTGCATCCGCTTTTGTTTTCATTCAACATAATTATCCACTCCTTTCGACTTTAGTTTGCCACAAGTGAAGTGAAATATTCATCTCAAAGAATAGAAAAGATCGAATGTTTCTGATAAAATATGGATACAAAATGAGAAATTGAATTGAAATAGGATATGGAATTAGAATCTAGAAGAATTCCGAAGATATTATAATACAAATTGGATCAAAAAGTTTATTTTTTGTAAATAATCATTTGAAAGCGTTGAATTTAAGGCTATTTTCATGTATAATTGCAACGATGGCAAAAGGAAAGGAAGTGCGCACGATGGCACTGTATGCAATTTCTGATCTGCATCTCCCTTTGGGAGTGAATAAACCAATGGATATATTTGGAACAAATTGGTCCAATTATGTCGTTCGGCTTAAAGAAAACTGGTGTTTGTCGCCGGAGGATACCGTTATTCTGGGCGGCGATTTTTCGTGGGCAACTTATTTGGAAGAAAGCTTAGCAGACTTTGAGTTTATCAATTCGCTCGATGGAAATAAAATATTTTTAAAGGGCAATCACGATTATTGGTGGACAACTATGGCCAAATTGGAACAGTTTATTGCGCAGAACGGCTTTAATCGAATTTCCTTTCTGCATAACAATGCCTTTCTATGTGGAAAAACGGCCATTTGCGGTACAAAAGGCACTTCACAGTCGGAAAATTTCAGCAATGGCCAGGAGGAAAAACTCTATTTGCGTGAAGCTTCCCGGTTTAAGCTGTCCCTGCAATGTGCCGCCCGCTTGGAAGCGGATGAAATTGTTGCGTTTTTGCATTATATCCCTGCAAAAGGCTCCTTGTTTTTTGAACATATGAAGGAATTTGGAGTAAAACGCTGCTATTATGGTCACCTTCATGGAGAGACTGCTGAATTTCGCCGGGGACATTATGAAGATGGAATCAGGCTTCAGTTGTTATCCTGTGATTATCTGGACTTTCAGCCGATAAAAATATCTGATTAAAACACAAAAAATGATTGAAAAACCAGTATTTACATGATATAATCAAAAGGATATTAATGATAGATCATGATTCATACAAAAGCTAAGGTTGATATTAATAAGGAGGATTTTAAGAATATGAGCATTGAAGTAAAAGAAACGGAGAAAAACGTCCGGGAATTTGATCTGGAGATTTCCGCAGCGGATTTTGACGAGGCGATTCAAAAAGCATATAAAAAGAATTTAAAGCGTTTTAACATTCCTGGGTTCCGCAAAGGCAAAGTTCCGTTTAAAATTGTAGAACAGTACTATGGAAAAGGCGTTTTTTATGATGATGCGATTAATTTTGCTTTCCCTGCCGCATATGACGCTGCAATTAAAGAGACAGGACTTGAGCCGGTCGACAGACCAGAGGTGGACATTAAAGAGCTGGAAGACGGGAAGCCCGTGGTTTTAAGCGTCCGCGTTACGGTTAAGCCTGCGGTGAAACTGGGAGAGTATAAAGGTATAGAAGTGGAAAAAGCGGAATATAATGTAAGTGACGCCGACGTGGAAAAGGAACTGGAAATCAAACGGGAGCAAAATGCCCGGATGATTGACATCGACGATCGTGCAGTTGAAAACGGCGACATCGCGAACATTGACTATGAAGGCTTTTTAGACGGCGTTCCTTTTGAAGGCGGGAAAGGGGAAGGTCATAGATTAACCATCGGCTCCGGCCAGTTCATTCCCGGTTTTGAAGAGCAGCTGATTGGAAAAAATATCGGCGATGAATTTGAGGTCAATGTGACATTCCCGGAAGAATACCATGCGGAAGAATTAAAGGGAAAGCCCGCGGTATTTAAAGTGAAAATTAACGGAATTACAAAACGCGAACTTCCGGAGCTGGATGACGAATTTGCTAAGGATATCAGCGAAAAGGATACGCTGGATGAATTAAAGGCAGAAATCAAAGAAGATCTGGAGAAAAAAGCAAAGGATACGGCCGACGCGGAGAATCGAAACAAAGTAATTGATAAAGTACTGGAAAATGTCGAAGTGGAGATTCCTGAGGTTATGGTGGAGTCGCAAATTGATAATATCATTCGTGATTTTGAGATGCGCCTTTCTTACAGCGGGATGAAATTGGATCAATATTTAAAGTATATTGGGTCTGATTTGACAAAATTCAGGGAACAATTCAAAGAGCAGGCCAAAAAGCAGGTTAAGACTTCCTTGATGCTGGAAGAAGTGGCAAAATTGGAGAAGGTGGAAGCAACTGAAGAGGAGATTGATGCTGAGCTTTCGAAAATGGCAGAACAATATAAAATGGAGTTGGACAAAGTACGGGAATTGATGCAGGGCGAGTATCTGGAATCGTTGAAAAATGACATTGCAATCAACAAGACGGTCGATTTGCTCGTAGAAAGTGCAAACCTGAAATAACAATTTCCATACTGATCGAAAAGGAGATGTTGAAAATGAGTTTAGTACCAATGGTCATTGAGCAGACAAATCGGGGAGAGAGATCTTACGATATCTATTCCAGGCTTTTAAAGGACCGTATCATTTTTTTGGGAGAACAAGTCACGGATGTGTCGGCGAGCCTGATTGTGGCGCAGCTTTTGTTCTTGGAAAGCGAAGATCCGGACAAGGATATCTATTTGTATATCAATAGCCCAGGTGGATCTGTCACCGCTGGTATGGCCATTTTTGATACGATGCAGTATGTGAAATGCGACGTCAGCACGATTTGTGTTGGATTAGCAGCAAGTATGGGCGCATTTTTGCTTGCGGCAGGTGCAAAAGGAAAGCGGTTTGCCCTGCCAAATAGCGAAATCATGATCCATCAGCCTTCCGGCGGAGCTCAGGGGCAGGCTTCTGATATTAAGATTCACGCTGATTGGATTATCAGAACGCGCGAAAAGCTGAATAAAATTTTAAGTGAGCGCACGGGTCAAAGCTTAGAGACCATTGCACGCGATACGGAGCGGGATAACTTTATGAGTGCGGCGGAAGCCAAAGAATATGGAATCATTGATGACGTGATTGCAGAAAAGCCCTCCAAATAATGAAACCGAGGTGAAGCAATGAGTAAGGTTGAAAATACAAAAAGGCATTTTCGCTGCTCTTTTTGCGGAAAACCGCAAGAGAGTGTGAAACGGCTTATCTCCAGTCCTGCTGGAGAAGTCTGCATTTGTAATGAATGCGTTATGCTTTGTATGGATATTCTGGACGGCGACTATGATATCGACGATATGGATCTGGAAATGGGAGATCTTCCAAGTCCAAAGGCGATTAAACAGATCCTGGATCAATATGTCATAGGCCAGGAGTGGGCGAAACGCGTTTTGTCCGTTGCTGTCTATAATCATTATAAAAGAATCAACAGCACCAATCTTTCTCGGGATGTGGAATTGCAGAAAAGCAATATTCTTTTGTTGGGACCGACAGGCTGCGGAAAGACGTTGCTGGCCCAGAGTTTGGCAAAAATACTAAAAGTTCCGTTTGCCATTGCGGATGCCACTTCATTGACTGAAGCAGGATATGTGGGGGAAGACGTAGAGAATATCCTTTTAAAGCTGATAACTGCTGCAGACGGTGACATTGAGCTTGCGGAACGCGGAATCATCTATATTGATGAAATTGACAAAATCGCAAAAAAGAGTGAAAATGTCTCCATAACCCGTGATGTCAGCGGAGAAGGTGTACAGCAGGCGCTTTTGAAGATTTTAGAGGGTACAACAGCTTCTGTTCCGCCGCAGGGCGGCCGGAAGCATCCTCACCAGGAATTTCTTCAGATCGACACGACCAACATATTATTTATTGTTGGCGGCGCGTTCGATGGCTTGGACAGCATCATCAAAGAACGAATCGGCAGAAAGTCAATGGGATTTGGTGCGAATGTAGTAAGCCGAAATAATCAGAAAGTTGGCGAGATACTGGCACAGGTTTCCCCAAAGGATCTGCTAAAATTCGGACTGATTCCGGAATTTATCGGCAGACTGCCGCTAATTGCTACCCTGGAAGATTTAGACCGCGAAGCCCTGATTAAGATTCTGGAAGAACCAAAAAATGCTTTGATCAAGCAGTACAAGAAGCTGTTTGAAATGGACCGGATTGAACTGGTATTTGAAAGAGACGCTGTTTTGGCGGTAGCGGACGAAGCCATTAAACGCGGTACAGGGGCGCGCGGCCTTCGGGCGATTTTGGAAGAAGTCATGACGGATATCGTCTTTGAAGTCACTTCGGATAAAACCGTAGAGAAATGCACGATTACCAAAGAATGTATCACGGAAAAAAAGACTCCGCTGATTGTAAAAAATGAAGCGCGTGCGCTTCCCAAAAAGGTCAATACAGATTTAGCAGACTTGCTGATTGAAAAAGACATAGGTTGAGAAAAAACTAAAAGCACGGAGTAATCCGTGCTTTTTTATCAATCGTATTAACAAAAGGTGGCATTCAAGTGAAAATACCAAGAATTATTTCCGATTGGAAACCAATCTTTCAGGCGAAAAAATATGGAAATTATATCAATGACCATACCATAATTCAAGAGTGTAATGGAACGTGGCATTTAATTGGGATCACTGGCTTTGGGGGCGGACCAAGCACAGAACGCTATTTCGTCCACGGGTTATCTGAACATTTGGAGGGACCGTTTTATGAACATTCCAAGGTAATCGATACGGGAATGCTTGCATGGGCTCCCTGCGTGATTGAGCACGAGAAAAATTATTATATGTACTATGGACCGTCTCCAACCAGAATGGCAGTATCTCCTGATTTGCACGAGTGGTTTGGATACGAAATTTCTTTGCAGGGAAATCCGCCATTGACCTGCCATCGGGATCATTTTGTATTGAAGTGCGGCACTTTGGAATGGCTCATGTATGTTTCTGGGATTTACAAGGGGAGGGGATGTGTTTCGCTTTTAAAGTCCCAAGACTTATTGAATTGGAAATTTTGCGGATATGCTTTAACTTCCGGACCGGAATTGCTCCTAAAACCTGCCTGGGGAGCTTTTGAGTCCCCTTACATCGTAAAAAGAGATGAATGGTACTATTTATTTGTTACCTATACCGATTGCAGTCCGGAAACCTATCATCAAACGCTGGTTTTTACTTCGAAGGACCCGTGCTGTTTTGGATGCTACCGGGAAGGCAGGGGAGGAGCGGAGCCAGTCGCTGTGCTTTTTGGACATGCTTCTGAAATTATAACCGATGACAATGGCGATGACTATATTACCACATGCGGCTGGAACGGAATGAATATCCCATACGAACATTGTGTATCCGTGGCAAAATTGGCATGGGAAGATCAATAAAGAAAAGATGAACCCAATCATTTTATGAATTCGGCTCATCTTTTTCTATCAAATGATTGGATAATAAAAATTGTTCCAATTCTTCCTTCGTAAACAATATATTGATCGCTTCCAGAAATGCTTTGGAAGATAATCCGACAGGCAAGGACAGTTTTCTGCATATTGCCGCCCGGCGTTCTCTGCTGCCGCTTCCAGATAGGCCCAGTAAAAAAAGATCAGCTTTGGAAAGCGCAGCTTTTCGGGGAAGAGGGGCGGCCTCATTGAAAAAAGTACAGCCAGCTGATTTTAAAGCATGGAGAATGGTTTGAGGATCCATTCCTTCTACGCCTAAAGTTCCGGCCTTGGAAGGAAGCGACTTTCGCTTCTCCTTGCCGGCAATGTCGGGAATATATGCCTGTTTAACCTTTTGGGGAGAGATGCCCTGCTTAACGTAATTGCGGATCAGAAAACCAGCTCGGTCCGAATCTGTTAGAAGAACGATTCCGTTGATATTTGCCATCTTTCGGATATAGGACAAAGTCTCCTTATTTCGAAAGACCGAAAACCCATTCGTCACAACAATATTCGCTTCTACGATGGAAGAAAGTTTAATTTTGTCGTACTTTCCTTCTACAACAATGGTCTCTTTTATTTTAGGCTTATCCATTTCTTTTACATCATACGGAAGACGCCGACAACTTTTCCCAAAATACTTACTTCATTTACAATAATCGGTTTCATAGCAGAATTTTCCGGCTGCAGGCGAAAATGGCCGTCTTCTTTGTAAAAAGTCTTTACCGTTGCATTGTCTCCAATTAAGGCAACAACAATATCGCCGTTGTTGCAGGTAGGCTGCTTTTGCACGATTACATAGTCACCGTCTAAAATAGCAGCTTCTATCATACTTTCCCCTGAAACTTTCAGCATAAATATGTCGTGATTTTTGGCAAAGGAAAGCGGAAGCGGAAAATATTCCGTTATATTTTCTGTTGCCAGAACAGGCTCACCGGCGGTAACACGTCCAACAACAGGTACATTTAAGTATTCCGATCCATCATCCGATGGCTCCGAAGGGGTCAAAACTTTAATTGCCCGGGTTTTTGCTCCTGCCTTTTGAATGAGCCCTTTTTTTTCAAGGTTTTTCAGTTGTGCATGAACAGTCGATGTGGATTTCAATCCGACCGCATCGCATATTTCCCGTACAGACGGCGGATACCCCTTTTCTTTGATATGTGCGGATAAAAACGCAAGTATTTCTTTATCCTTTGTAGAAGTCCTGCCCATAAATTGGATCTCCTTTGATTTATATTTCTCTTACCAAACAACTGGTCTAAAATAATTATACCATAAAGATAAAAAAAATCAAATTTTTATTAAAAAATTCATAATTTATTCTTTACAGAGGCCGAAACAATGTTGTTGTTTCCAAAAAGTTATACATAAAAATAAATGAAATAAAAAATGCACGGCATAAAAATGCCGTGCATAAATAATGCTGGACTACCGCTGGCCCGTCTTTTTCAAGAAATTGTTGATTCGTTCGGATGGGTTCAAAATGGAGCTTGTTGAACGGTCATGGTTCAAAATATCAACAATATAAGCAATGTATTTCGATAGATCTACTTCCTGATACCATTCGCGTTTGCGCAGCTCGGGACTGCGGTAAATTAGGTTAGTCGTAAATACCTTGGATATGATTCCCTCTTTGTATGCTTCATCGAAGCGTTCCAGCCCCTCGCAGAACAACCCAAAGGAGGCAAAGATAAAGATCCTGCGCGCATTTTGTTTCTTGAGCTGCTTTGCAATGTCTAAAGTCGATTCGCCGGAAGAAATCATGTCGTCTACAATAATCAAATCTTTTCCGTCTACTTGATCACCTAAAAATTCATGTTCGATAATTGGATTTTTGCCATTGACAATTCTGGTATAATCGCGGCGCTTATAAAACATACCGAGGTCTAACCCCAAAATGGAGGAATAGTAAATACTGCGGGACATTCCCCCTTCATCCGGTGAAATGATCATAGCATTTTCACTATTGAGCCTGATATCCGGTACATTATTAATCAACGCTTTAATAAATTGATAAATAGGCTGAATATTCTCAAAACTAATTAGAGGAACTGCATTTTGAACGCGGGGATCGTGTGCGTCAAACGTAATAATGTTCTCCACTCCCATAGAGCGAAGTTCATTGAGCGCCATAGCACAATCCAGAGATTCTCTCGAAGTTTTACGGTGCTGGCGCCCTTCATAAAGCATTGTCATAATAACGGTAATTCGTCTTGCTTTTCCGCCGGCTGCAGCAATGATGCGCTTTAAATCCTGAAAATGATCGTCAGGACTCATGGGTACTTCTTTTCCATACATTTTATAGGTAATGCCATAGTTAAATACATCGCAGATAATGTATAAATCATAGCCTCGGATAGACTGCTTAATCAAGCCTTTTGCCTCTCCTGATCCAAAGCGCGGGCAGCATACCTCAACTTTATAGCTCTCTTTATGATAACCGCCAAAATCCATATTTCCATCTACTCCGAGAGTACGCTGAGAACGCCAGTCAACAATGAAACGATCAATTTTATCAGTTATCTCTTCGCATCCTGCCATCCCTATAATGCCTAATTTACCTACTGGTATATCGAGCACCTTATTCAGATCATTTTCTACCACGTATCTTTCCTCCTTTGCTAATTTCAATTTTAGTATATCAATATATCTTAATTTCGTCAATAAATCATACCACATATTCGACAATAAAAATGATTTTTGGCCAAAAGACCAAAAAATAATCTTTTTTTAAGGAAATCTTCGTATATTTCTTTTGGATGCAAAAATTTGTTCCATTTTATATTCCGGCCGAGCTGAAGTTTATTGTTAAGATCCCTTGCTAATTGCCGCTTTATTCGGTATAATATATCTAATATGTATCAGAATTAGGAGGATTGCAGCATGGCAAATGAGACAGAACAGGAATTATCAGAAGTATTACAGGTTCGTCGGGATAAACTGTCTGAGCTGAAAGAAAATGGTGAAAATCCGTTTGAAATTACAAATTATCCAGTAGATACCAAGGCAAAGCAAATCACAGATCAATTTGAGGAATACGAAGGAAAGAATGTTTCCATTGCAGGACGGTTAATGAGCAAACGCGGAATGGGAAAGGTATGTTTTTGCGACGTACTGGATTCTACCGGTAAAATTCAAATATTTGTAAAGAAGGATTTGCTGGGCGATGAAGCATATGCAAAATTCAAAAAACTGGATATTGGAGATATCGTTGGGGTTCATGGAGAGGTTTTCCGTACACAAAAAGGTGAAATTTCCATTCGAATTGATGAATACACCCTATTAAGCAAGTCCCTTTTACCATTGCCGGAAAAATTTCATGGTTTAAAGGATACAGACCTGCGTTACCGGCAGAGATATCTGGATCTGATCGTGAATCCGGAGGTAAAAGATACATTTGTCAAGCGTACTATGATTATCCGGGAGATCCGAAATTATTTGGATTCCAAGGGATATTTGGAAGTGGAAACTCCGGTGCTTCATGTTATGGCAGGCGGTGCGGCGGCACGTCCTTTTATTACGCACCACAATACGCTTGATATGGATATGTATATGCGGATTGCGCTGGAACTTCACTTAAAGCGGCTGATTGTCGGCGGCTTTGATAAAGTATATGAAATCGGCCGGGTATTCCGCAACGAGGGTATTGACGTTCGGCATAATCCGGAATTTACGCTTTTGGAACTGTATGAGGCTTATACCGATTACAATGGTATGATGGATCTGGTTGAGGATATGATCCGGACGATTGCGGTAAAGGTGCTTGGCACTGCCCAGATCAGCTATAACGGCGTTGAAATTGATTTGGCAAAACCGTTTGAGCGGATTACCATGCTGGAGGCAGTCAAGAAATACGCAGGAGTCGATTTTTCACAGATTCAAACCCTGGAAGAGGCAAGAGCGGCTGCGAAGGAACACCATCTGGAATATGAAGAGCGGCATTTAATCGGAGATATCCTGAATTTGTTCTTTGAAGAATATTGTGAGGACAAGCTGGTTCAGCCGACTTTTTTGCTGGAACATCCTGTCGCAATTTCTCCGCTGGCAAAAAGAAAAGTATCAGATCCCGAGTATACGGAGCGGTTTGAGCTTTTCATTACAGGCCGCGAATTTGCAAATGCCTTCTCCGAGCTGAATGATCCGATCGACCAGAGGGAACGTTTTGAACATCAGGCAGCCCTCAAAGCGGCTGGTGATGAAGAAGCGACGGATGTAGATGAAGACTTCCTGAATGCATTAGAGTATGGCATGCCGCCTACTGGTGGATTAGGCCTGGGAGTTGACCGTCTGGTAATGCTTTTAACAGATAGTTACTCCATTCGGGATGTACTGCTGTTCCCCACTATGAAACCTTTGGACAAGTGAAGCACAAGATATAGACTCTTGCAGCATAGAGAACACTACAAAATGTGATTTTTCGCAGTATCAATCATTACCTTACTAAAAATTTACTAAAAATGACTTGCAGACAATCGCATACAAGCATAGAGTAATTGAGAGGGGCTGTCCGATTCATTTCGGCAGCTCCTTTCTTGTTTGCGCTTATATAAACCCACAAAAGCCGCAGGATGGCTTTAAATGCTTTCGGCGTGTAAATCCTTATCAAGAACAAAACATCGCCAGAAACGCTTTAAAACGGCTTGTGAAGTATCTGTAAAAAATGGGGAGCAGATTTCTCCACTCCCCATCCTAAAACAGTTGCTTTTCCAATTCGCAACCAATTACGATTGCGTTATTGATCGACTTTAGTATATCCACGAGCATCCTCAATAAAAGAATGAGTGCGAATACGCTGCTCATAAGATTCCTGAATAATTCTATGAGCAATATCGACCTCACCATTAGTCAATTCATGTTCCTCAAGATATTTTTCATATTTGTTATATACTTTGAAGATTCGATTGAATTCTTCTCTGGAAACAATTGACTTTTCATCTGCTACTTTCGTGGCAAAATCAATAATTCTATCACGACTGCTTTGGATAAACATTTCCTCAGTCAACTTGTTATTGTCCTTCAACGCTTGTGTAATCTCTAATAATGTTTCTTTCAATTGCTTAATAGATTCATCATATATCTCTGCTCTATTATTAACCCACTGAATCCAATCATCACGCTTTGCGATACTATCTGCTGAATAATGACTATTAACATCATTCAAAAGAACTTGAACATTTTTCAATGTC
>CALYAR010000262.1 GCA_944393585.1 uncultured Clostridia bacterium
CCCAATTCCACGTCACATAAAAATTGATTTGATATGCCCAAAAGATCTGCCAGCTGCTCCGACGTAAATCCCATCGCTTTTCTTCTTGTCCGAATCCTCATTCCCATCTCAATATTAATTTGCTTATACATATGCTTTCTCACCTCATAGTATAATTTTAACCCTAACTAACAGGCGAAAAAATCATCTTTCGGTATTTATTTTATCAGCTTACTAGATTAGTATATCATTTCCGATGTTCCCAGTCAAATTCTAATTTGTCCATTTTATGACTATACGTTTCTCTTTCGTTGTCTAAACCTGATTTATGTTCAGATGCTTATAAATTACATACAAAAAGCAGGAATAGCATAAACTATCCCTGCTTTTCTTTAGTAGGCAAAAAAAGCCGTCTATTTTAATTACTCAATAATCTTGGAAACAACACCGGAACCAACAGTTCTGCCGCCTTCACGGATAGCAAAACGAAGTCCCTCGTCCATAGCGATTGGAGTGATCAGTTCTACCGAGATAACAACGTGGTCTCCAGGCATGCACATTTCTGTACCTTCCGGAAGGCTGATAACACCAGTTACGTCCGTTGTTCGGAAATAGAACTGCGGTCTGTAGTTGTTAACAAAAGGAGTATGGCGTCCGCCTTCTTCTTTTGTCAAAACATAGATTTCACCTTCGAACTTGGTGTGCGGATGAATGGAATCCGGTTTTGCCAGAACCTGGCCTCTTTCGATTTCATTTCTCTGAACACCGCGGAGCAATGCGCCGATGTTGTCACCAGCCATAGCCTGATCGAGCTGTTTACGGAACATTTCAATACCTGTAACAACTACTTTTCTCTTTTCCGTGGTAAGACCAACGATTTCAACTTCATCGGAGAGCTTCAAAGTACCTCTTTCTACTCTACCTGTTGCAACAGTACCACGGCCTGTGATGGAGAATACGTCTTCTACCGGCATCAGGAACGGAAGATCCGTGTCTCTGGTCGGTTCCGGAATATAGCTGTCTACTGCATCCATCAAATCGAGAATGCACTTGTATTCCGGCGCATTAATGTCAGTAGAGGTGCTTTCCAATACCTTCAAAGCAGAACCTACAACAATCGGTGTATCATCGCCCGGGAACTCATACTCGTTCAGGAGTTCACGAACTTCCATTTCAACGAGCTCAAGCAGTTCCGGATCGTCAACCTGGTCAGCTTTGTTCAGGAATACAACGATGTAAGGAACACCAACCTGACGTGCGAGCAGGATGTGCTCACGGGTCTGCGGCATAGGACCATCAGCAGCGGATACAACCAGGATAGCGCCGTCCATCTGCGCAGCACCGGTGATCATGTTTTTAACATAGTCAGCGTGGCCGGGGCAGTCAACGTGTGCATAGTGACGCTTATCGGTCTCGTATTCCACGTGAGCAGTTGAAATTGTAATACCTCTTTCTCTTTCTTCCGGAGCTTTGTCAATGTTGTCGTAAGAGGTATAATTAGCCTGGCCCTTCATACCAAGAACCTTGGTAATAGCAGCGGTTAACGAGGTCTTACCATGGTCAACGTGACCGATTGTTCCAATGTTAATATGCGGCTTGTTTCTTTCGAATTTAGCTTTTGCCATTTTTGTAATCCTCCCTTATTTTATAAATTATTTGTTTACTTAGTTGTTGTTTTTATTGCTTGCGCTGATCAGCGCTTCCTGTACACTCTTCGGCACTTCTTCATAATGAGAAGGCTGCATGGTATATTGGCCTCTTCCCTGGGTTCTGGAACGAAGCTCAGTTGCATAACCGAACATTTCTCCCAGCGGGACAAACGCAGTGATTGCCTGCACGCCGTTTCTCGCTTCCATACCTTGGATCTGACCGCGTCTTGCGCTTAAATCACCCATAACGTCGCCCATATACTCTTCCGGAGTCGTTACGTCAACACGCATCACAGGCTCTTTCAAAACCGGATCTGCTTTGCGCATACCTTCCTTGAATGCCATGGAAGCGGCAATTTTAAATGCCATTTCTGAGGAGTCAACTTCATGGTAAGAACCGTCAAACAGAGTAACGCGAACGTCAACAACGTTGTATCCGGCCAATACGCCGTTTTGCATTGCTCCCTGCACACCGGCGTCAACCGCAGGAATATATTCCTTTGGAATTGCACCGCCGACGATTTTGTTGACGAATTCATAGCCTTTACCAGGCTCCATTGGCTCCAGCTTCAGCCATACATGACCGTATTGACCGCGGCCGCCGGACTGACGGGCATACTTGTGTTCGATCTCGACTGTCTTCCGAATTGTTTCCTTATAAGAAACCTGAGGCTTACCGACATTCGCTTCTACTTTAAATTCACGCAGCAGACGGTCTACGATGATCTCCAGATGGAGTTCACCCATACCGGCAATAATAGTCTGGCCGGTTTCTTCATCCGTATAGGTGCGGAATGTAGGATCTTCTTCTGCCAGTTTCGCCAGTGCAATGCCCATCTTTTCCTGGCCGGCTTTCGTTTTCGGCTCAATCGCAACACGAATAACCGGTTCCGGGAATTCCATGCTCTCCAAGACAATGGGGTGGTTTTCATCACACAAGGTGTCACCGGTAGTAGTATTTTTCAAACCGACTGCAGCCGCGATATCTCCGGAATATACCTTCTCCAAATCCTCTCTGTGGTTTGCGTGCATCAAAAGCATGCGGCCCATACGCTCTTTGTTGTCTTTATTCGTATTGTAAACCGTCGAACCAGCATCCAGTGTTCCCGAATATACCCGGAAGAAGCAAAGCTTTCCTACATACGGGTCGGTCATAATCTTAAATGCCAAAGCTGCAAATGGTGCATCGTCGGAAGAAGGACGCTCCTCCTCTTCTCCGGTTTCCGGATTGACTCCCTTAATGTTGGGAATATCCGTCGGCGCCGGCATATAATCAATGATTGCATCCAAAAGCTTCTGAACCCCCTTGTTCTTATAAGAGGTTCCGCAGATGACCGGAATCATATGAAGCGAAATGGTTGCTTTGCGGATTGCCGCCTTGATCTCGTCAATTTGGAATTCTGTTTCTCCTTCGAGATATTTCTCCATAATATTATCGTCTACTTCGGCGATATGCTCGATCATGGCTGTATGGTATTCCTCTGCCATTTCCTTCATATCGGCGGGAATATCTTCCGTACGGATATCCTTTCCGAGATCGTCGTAATAGACATAAGCCTTCATCTCAACTAAATCAATGATTCCCTTAAAGGTTTCCTCCTTGCCAATCGGAAGCTGAATCGGAACTGCATTGCATTTGAGACGGTCCTTCATCATTTGGACAACATTGAAGAAGTCTGCGCCCATGATGTCCATTTTGTTTACATATGCCATTCTTGGAACGCCGTATTTATCAGCCTGTCTCCAAACGGTTTCAGACTGCGGCTCTACGCCTCCCTTTGCGCAGAAAACGGTTACGGAACCGTCTAACACACGAAGGGAACGCTCCACTTCAACCGTAAAGTCAACGTGGCCCGGTGTATCAATTATATTGATGCGGTGATCTTTCCAGTGCGCTGTGGTAGCAGCAGACGTAATCGTAATTCCGCGCTCCTGCTCCTGAGCCATCCAGTCCATGGTGGCTGCGCCTTCGTGAACTTCACCGATTTTGTGAACTCTGCCTGTATAGAAAAGTATGCGCTCGGTTGTCGTGGTTTTACCCGCATCAATATGCGCCATGATACCGATATTGCGCGTTTTTTCAAGTGAATATTCTCTTGGCAAATACTTTTCCTCCTTTCTTTCGTTTTCCTATATCAAAATCCGGTTCGATTCCAAAGGAATCTTACCATCTGTAGTGAGCAAACGCCTTGTTTGCTTCTGCCATCTTGTGCGTATCTTCCCGTTTTTTCACGGAAGCACCGGTTTGGTTGATCGCATCGATGATCTCATTTGCCAGCCGCTCGCTCATTCTCTTTTCATTTCTGGCACGCGAATACTGCGTCAGCCATCTCAATCCCAGAGTTTCGCGGCGCTCCGGACGGACTTCCATCGGAACCTGATAGGTAGAACCGCCGACGCGGCGAGCCTTTACCTCCAGTACGGGCATAATGTTATCGAGTGCGGCTGAAAAAGCCTCAAGCGGATCTTTTTCTGTCTTTGCCTTTACGATATCAAACGCCTCATATACAATTCTCTGTGCAACACCCTTTTTTCCATCAAGCATAACATTGTTGATGAGCCGTGTCACAAGCTTGGAATTATACATTGGATCCGGCAGAACATCTCTCTTTGTAATAATACCTCTTCTTGGCACTTTACTTCCCTCCTTATCATAAAGAATAAATCACAGGTACTCAGTTCTAATTTCAGCAAACTGTCAGTGCGGACTTTTTTGGAATATCGATTTGCATTCTATCTATAAAAACCTAAAAAATTCGTCGCACTATAAAACCTGGCGCAAAGCAAAACTATTTTTTCTTCGGACGTTTTGCTCCATATTTTGATCTTCCCTGGTTGCGGTTTTGAACCCCTTGGGTATCAAGCGTACCACGAATAATGTGATATCTCGTACCAGGAAGATCCTTTACTCTGCCTCCTCGGATCAGCACAACGCTGTGTTCCTGCAGATTGTGCCCCACGCCTGGAATATAGGCTGTAACCTCAATTCCATTTGTGAGCTTGACTCTTGCTACCTTTCTCATTGCGGAATTCGGCTTTTTCGGAGTCAAGGTTCTAACAGCAGTACACACACCGCGCTTTTGCGGAGAACTCAGGTCTGTGGCCGTCTTTTTCAGGGTATTCATTCCTACCTGCAGCGCCGGCGCCGTAGACTTTTTGCTGGATACTTTCCTGCCCTTCTTTACCAACTGGTTAAATGTAGGCATTCACTTTCACCTCCTCGAATTTTTCAAGTTTTTATAAGATCTTTTTGATACAAAAAGATTTTACCGTAATGTCTGAGGGAATCCTGCTTATTTTTCCCATTTTTTATATTATTATTTGAATTTTTTCAAATTCGCTTTTCTGTCAATTCCTATTTTTTCTGCATTACTACAGACCTATCTCACGATACCATGAATAGACTAACTTATTTTATCAGACAAACCCGATAGTGTCAATACTTTTCGATTGTTTTTACAAACTCTTTTACTGGTTTTTCATAATTCTTCATCTTAT
>CALYAR010000263.1 GCA_944393585.1 uncultured Clostridia bacterium
GCCTTTCCACTCAAATTTATATTTTTCAAAATCATTGTCGATATACTCACCGCACAAAGACAAGAGCTTGTCAATATCCAGCTTCCCCTCCGCGAAGCATTCGGGAAAAACCGCTTTCAGCTTGTTCATGTTCTCTTTTTCTAAATCCATTGAAAGACCGTCTAATTTACTGCTCATTTTTATCCTCCGTAAGGCCAAGTTTATACTTTCGTAGTTCTTCTTGTTCTTCTTTGATTAATTTATCGTATACATTTCCAATTTCCGAATCCGGTATTCCGTGCTCATCTAAAAAAACTTTATGTCGTAAATTCCAATATCTGCTGCGTATTTCCTGTAATTTAGGATCTTTAATACGTTGTATCTCATCATTGTTTAGAATTTCTTTAAATTGTTCTTCTTCTGATAAATAATTTTTTTCTCCCATATATTTTAGCTCCTTTAATTATTAATAATTTATATTCAACACAAATTCTCTTGTAATTTTTGCGGTCAATTTTTCCTTTTCGGTAAACGCTTTGATCTGTTTTTCCAATTCCATATCCAGCCGCATGGCGTCAAAAAACTGATTTTCCTGTCGTTTCATCAGTTCCTGCCGCAGCTTGTTCGCTTGTTTTTCCAATGTCAATTTTTTTAACCGGTCGCCGGAGACGGCATGCAATTCCGACTCGGCTTTTTGCACCTGTGTTTCCAAATCGGTTATATCATGCTCCAGTACCGCTTTACCTGCTTTCGCGCGCAATTTCATTTTTTCAATCTCTTCCGCCTGTGCAGAAGAGATTTTTTCCGATTGAAGTGCAATAAGCTCATCTGTTGGTACAATCCGGTCAAGCGCATGCGGTCTGCCTCTGCCTTTAAGCCAGTGAGGAGAGCTGTGCCCTTCCTCCGCATAGCTTTTTACCGGCAAAGAAAGGATTCTTTCACACTCTTTGTGATCCAATATCCTGCCGGATTCTGTTTTTCCGACAAGAATAGGTATTTCCTTTTGGCTGTATCCGCCTGAGGACGATATATCCACGGTATACAGTCCGATTTGACACGGTTCGTCCACTCCGCACTCCACATTTAAAAATCCGCTGTCCGAACACTCTAACTCATGGATTATCCCGCGCCCTATGATACTTGAAAGGGTAATTTGTCCGGAACGTGGCTTAAAATCCTTACCCATTCCGTAAGTTTTCAGGCTTTGATACGGTTTGTTGCGGCTGCCCGTCCAGTAGTAAAACAGTGTGGGCAGCTTCTGATAGTTTGCAGCTGTGATTGTTTTTGCTTCGTCGTCGATCTCAAAAAAGCAATCATCATTTTGTTCGTTGTATTGCTGAAAAAACCATTTGACGATATTCCACAGCGCTGAATTAAGCTCCTCCGCTTTTTGGCTGATATACCGGGGAGACAGTTTGATTTTATCCGCCAATTCTTTGGTGAAGGTAGTAAACAAAATATCCTCAGCGGCAGATACCGCGCGTTTGTTTTCAGCTTCATTTCGCATCAGCGTCTGTTTGTAATCTTCTTCTACCTCCTCTTTTGTGCGGATACGCTTCGCGGTCTCAGAAAAGCCGGTATCCAAGCTGTCGGTAAATCCGCCAATGACCTCATCTGTAATCCCGAATACACCGTCTGTTACAAGCATTCGCTTATTTACCAGCTCCAGCTTGCGCACATCCGCAAAGTTATTTTTATTGATAAAAGCTAAGGACAGCACATCGTTTTCCTGTCCCAACCGGTGACACCGGTCAATTCGCTGTTCCATTTTCAGGGTGTTATACAGCAAGTCGTAATGAATGACAAACGCGGCTTCCTCTAAATTAAAGCCTTTTGCCCCGTTATCGGTAGAAATCAGCACTTCACCGTCCTGTTTAAACTGACGGATTACCGAATAATCCGTACTGCCATTATAACATATTGTTTTATAGCTTTGAGAGAGCAAACGATACAACATTTTCTGCGTTTCTACGCTTTCGGTAAAAATCACGGCTTTTTTCTTCGCTCCACATTTTTCCATCAAGGCAAAGCCCTGCTTTAAAGCAATGAGAAGCTCCTTTGCTTTGGCATCCTGCTTGATTTCTTCGGCTGCTGCCTGCATACGCCGCCACTGCAAAATTTCTTCCTGTGCGTTTTCCGTATGTTCCAGCCGTTTAATAACCCCTTTTATTGTTTGCATTACAGCGGCTGTAGAGGAACTTTGCATACTCAGCAGACGCAAGGCAAGATCATACTGATCCATATCGGGAAACGCGATTTTATGAGGCTGGTTTATGTAGTTATAGAGAAGCTGATAAAGCTCTCTTTCTTTTTCCGAAGGTGTATACTCATCGGTTATCAGAATACGCTCGGTTACTTTTGCATATTGTTTTGCCTGAAAACGCAGTGTACGAAAACAATATTTGCTTACGCGCTCGCTTAGCTCCGGATAATTTTCCGGACGGCGAAGATACCGCGCGAGAAACTCTTTTTCGCCGGGCAGGACGGTTTCGTCAATAAACCAAATCAGTCCGTATAAGTCCATGATATTCTTTTCAATGGGCGTACCGGTAAGAAGAAGTTTAAAGGAACTTCCCGCAATGCGTTTCAACACTTTTGCCTGTTTATTATCGTTCTGATACACGCCGGAAAGTGCGTTTGCTTCTTCAAATACCGTCAAATCCCACTTTATTTCACACGCTTCCGCTTCGTGATCAGCCGCAAAGTCATAGGTTGTGATGACAATACCATCTTGTAGAAAAGCATTTGGCTGATCCTCCGAACTGTTTTCATCCCATTGTTCACTGTTTGTCAGAATGACATAAGGAATAGTATAAAACCGCTCTAACATCTCTGTCCACTGCAATAACAAATCC
>CALYAR010000264.1 GCA_944393585.1 uncultured Clostridia bacterium
GACATGGAAGCCCAAGGAGTGAGTGGTCAGCCAGTTGCTCCTCTTATTGTAGCTTAGGCACGAGATGGAGGGAAAGCCGGACTGGCTGCCCGGCTTTCCTGTCCAAATTTATTGTAATAGGAGTGAAAGTACATGAACCAACGAAAAAAACGCTTTGCCGCGTGGGCTTTGGCAGTATGCCTGATTATGACGCTTCTGCCTTCTGCCGGGCTGGCTGCGGAGGACGACCTCGAACTCGGTACCCTGCATTACACCGAAGTGATTGCACCGCAGTATGAGAACGCTGGTTTCTTCAGCGATGGACTTGCTGCGGTAAAAAAGGATGGCAAATGGGGTTATATCGATCAGGAGAACAATGTTGTAATTCCCTTTGTGTATGATGCTGCAGGCATTTTTAATGAAGGCTATGCTGTAGTCGGCAAGCTGGTTTTCAGTGAGCCCATTCAGGATTACGATCCGGTAACCGATAAATTTTATGACACCGGAGCATACTGGAACACTTATGAGTTGGGCTTTATTGACCAGACAGGTAAATATACCGATTTCGTTTACGACTATTATTATAATGAGGAGACAGGCGGAAATTACAGCGGCCCACTCACCTATGTGACCGAGGAGGATCAGTTCCCCAACGACATGTGTTTCTACAATGGCTATATCTCTCTTCCATGGCCGGATAGTCCCGATATGCTGTTATACAATACAACTGGCCGTGAAGTAAACATTAACCAGGATTGGCTCACTTCTCTGGGATGGCAAGTTACGGAAAACACCCTCATTATCGGCAATTATGCGGTAGAAGGCGGAGACCAATCCTATTTAAATCTGGAAACCGGAAACCGCATCACTGTAAATGTGCCGGAAAACAGTTTTGCAGAATTGCGCCCCTTCAATCAGGGAATCGCCATGGCAGGGGTGTATACCTGGGATGACATGAATTTTGAGTACATTGGCAAGTGGGGTGTAATCAACCAGTCCGGAGACTTTATTATTCAGCCGGCTTATACCAATTTTATGGTTTCCGATGTGGATCAGGCATATGAAGTGTTTGGCCCTACCGGTCTGGCAATTGTTCAGAACGAATCCGGTAAATGGGGTGCCATCGACAAAACTGGAACCGTTCAAATTCCTTTCCAATACGATCACATATATAATTACGATTTTGGACTGGCTGCCTTTGACATTGGCGGAAAATGGGGTTATCTGGATGCAAACGGCGAAATTGCGATTCCTGCTCAGTATGCAATGGCTTCCCCCTTTGGCAGCAATGGTTATGCCGTTGCCTATGACGGAACCAAAGCCTTCTTGATTGATGTTAAGGGAAACGCGATTCCCGGGGCGGATATGCTGGATGCAGACACCTATTTTATTCAGGAAGAAGGAGACGATACTCCCCTGATCTACACCCCTTCTGATTATGTGGTAATCGAAGAAAACGGCCTGTTTGGCTACGGACATATTGAATACCGTCCTGCTCTTCCGGAACCATCCGCCATGAGCAGCTGGGCTTACGAGGAAGTTACCGCTGCGATTGAAGAAAATCTGGTACCGAATTACCTGCAAAATCTGTATTTGAATAATATCAATCGCAATGAGTTCTGCGATCTGGTCATTCAAGCCATCCAGGAAGTGACAGATCAGGATATTTCGGATATTGTCAAGGAACAGACCGGACGCGACCTGTTTTCGTGGCAGAAAGAATACCCCTTCTCAGACAGTACCAGCAGCAATGTAATCGCTGCTTATGCGCTGGGAATCGTTTCCGGCCGCGGCAATGGCATATTTGATCCCTATGCTTCGATTACACGTCAGGAAGCGGCTGCCTTTTTGATGCGTTCTGCCAAAGTGCTCGGTATGGACACTACTCAAATTGTCAATGCCGGTTTTCAGGATGACGGCTCTGTAGGGGTCTGGTTCAAGGATGCCGTAAATTTCGTTTATCAAATTAATGTAATGAGCGGCACCGGAGACAATACTTTCACTCCGCTTGGCAATTATACCCGTGAGCAATCCTATACCACCATTTACCGCCTGTTTCTGGCAATCACACAACAGCAATAAGAATCTCGATTGAACCGGTAAAATTTTGATACACGGTGGGAAAATTCCCACCGTGTTTTTCATGCATTCATACAAAACATAAGAAAAAACTAATAATTCTCCTTCCCTGCTCACGCTCCTGGAAGTATCAAATTCGACAATTCAGACTTGAAAATCGTATTTTTCCGTGTATAATAGTGTATTGATATGGACTAAAAAGGAAAGGAGTCACTTTGCATGTGGGGAAAGGACTTTGCGATCGATCTTGGCACCTCCAAAATTGCAGTTTACGCCAAAAATGAAGGCATTATTTTAACAGAACCTTCTGTAATCGCAGTGGATGCCGACGGAACCGTGTTAAGTGCTGGCTCTGAAGCGCAAAGAATGCTGGGAAAGACGCCGGGCAGCATATCCGCAGTCCAGCCATTATCCGACGGAGTGATTTCTGATTTTACCCTGACAGAGAAAATGCTTTCCTACTTTTTAAAAAAAGCGGTACGCAGATCTCTGATCAAGCCTCGGATGCTGATCTGCGTTCCTACCCATGCCAGCACAGTTGAAAAGAAAGCCGTATTAGACGCCGGATTTTCTTCCGGGGCGCGTGAAGTGCTGTTAATTGATGAACCAATTGCCGCTGCAATTGGAGCAGGCCTTGCCATTGACCGCCCTCAAGGGCATATGGTAGTAGACATTGGCGGCGGTACTTGCGACGTTGCGGTCATCTCTCTTGGTCAGATGGTAACCGGTGCCTCTGTCAAGGCCGGAGGTCGTGCATTCGATGCGGCAATCTCTCTCTTTTTGCGTAAACAATATAATTTGGTGGTGGGCGATTCTACCGCAGAAATCGTTAAATTAACATTGGGAAGTGTTTTTCCGCTTGAAACTGAAATCCAGATGACGGTAAAGGGCCGCAGTTCTATTACCGGATATCCCGAAACAGCTGTAATATCCTCTGTCGAGATTCGAAGAGCAATGGAAGAGCCGATTTTACTCATTATTGATGCAGTAAAATCCGTCTTTGAAAAAACTCCACCCGAACTGATCGGCGATATTTTAAATAACGGTATTTTATTGACCGGAGGCGGGGCTTTGCTGCGGGGAATGGCTCAGAGACTGGAGCAGGAAACAGGAGCAAAGGTTATATTGCCGGAAAATCCGCGCGAATGCGTCATTTTGGGCAGCGGCCGCGCTCTGAAACGGCTTGATCTTGTCAAAAATTTGGAAATAAACCGAAAATCAAAAAAAAGGATTGACTGGGAAGAAGAGTCATCCGATGAAACAAGGAGATGGTTACCATGAACAACATCGAAATACAAAATATAATCCCCCACCGCTATCCGTTCCTTTTGATTGACAAAGTGATAGAAGTGGAAGAAGGTGTCCGCATTACCGCAATAAAAAACGTAACGGCAAACGAACCATTCTTTCAAGGGCATTTTCCGGGCCGTCCTTTAATGCCGGGCGTACTGATTACCGAAGCACTGGCCCAGACGGGCGCTGTTTTGCTGCTCTCTATGGAAGAGAACCGAGGGAAGCTGGGAGTCTTTACCGGAATTGATAAATTTAAATTCCGCCGTCAAGTTGAGCCGGGTGATACGCTTCGCCTGGAAGCAGAGCTGATCTCTTACCGTCACCGCATGGGCAAAGCCGCTGTCAAAGCAACGGTCGACGGGGAACTGGCTGCCTCCGGTGAAATCAGTTTTGCCGTCATCGATAAATAAATTAGGATTTGAATTAAAATTAATGCCATAGGCTTGATTTGCAAGCCTACGGCATTTTTATCTCCCGAAGTTTATTTAAGTTGATTTAAGCACCTCTCCCCTTCTCCCAGTTTATCAGAATCACATCCAAGTCCAAAAATTATGTTCCATTTAAACTTTTCTGCATCAAACCGATATTGTTTCAGCAGTTCAGGACCACAGGAATTAGATCCTACTCCGCTCTGCTGAACATCCAGATGCACATGTATGACTCCAGAGCGTTGTAATTCGTAGTTATGTTTTTTGGAAGCCAGTTCTTCCAGCGAATAATAGGAAGCCTGGAACGAAAATGGTTCTTCCGCCTTTGCACCAAGTTCACCCACTCTGACCATAGAACAGCCATAATGGCTTCCATTCTCCTGCGGTTTGACATAATCTTCATGCAGTTCTCCAACTGTAGTATCAAACCGGTCAATCCAACTGGCACGGTGTTTGTCGATATAGCTTTCATAGGGGCCGTAGCCATAATAACTTACTCTGTCGTTTTCTTCCGGAAGAGAAAACAATAGCCCAAACCGCGGCAAGAAAGGAAATTCAGGGTCACGCTGAGCAGTAAGCGAAAGCATGACTTCCCCGCTTCCATTGATACTCCATTCGGCATGACAGCGTAGAAAGGGCTGAATAAATACGGCCGCAATGGAAAAATCGCAGGATATTACTACAAGCCCGGCCCGTTCTTTGGCTTCCGTATGATAAACTTTCACAACACTGCGGTCGTATCCCGCTTTTTTCCACTCCTTATCAATCCGCACATCGTTATCTGTCGGCGCCCGGTAAGTGCTGAACTGAAGCGGGGCGGTAATCTGCTCTTTTCCTCCGTATGACATTTTCAGAAAGGCAGCGGTTTCCTTTCCAAATTCATAACAGAACCGTTCGTTTTCAATGCGGTAGCACTCCTGAGTTTCTGTAAGACGTATGCTCTCCGGAGCAGCATGCAGCTTTAATGGCACCGGTTTTTGTTCAAAAAGAGCAAGCTGGTCAAACCCCAGTTCGTAGCCGGCCTGGTAAAAAGCAGTATCATGGAGCGCATGATAGGTAAGCTTCAAATAACATCCTTCCAGATCCTGTACTTTAAGCGCAAGGGAAACCGTAACGGTTTCATGCGGATTGACCGAAACAGATGGCAGAGTTCCAAAATCCAGCAGCTCTCCCCTACGTTTCAGCTCATAGCGAATCGAAATGCAATCGTTTAAGTTCGTGAAATCCAGCGTATTGGTCAGCTGGATCTGAATTTGACCGGATCGGGGCATTTCACAAAGCGATGCGCGCACCGGCCGGATGGCGTTTTTCCATTCATACAGTCCGGTATGAGGGCGGCGGTCCGGATAGACCAGACCATCCATGCAAAAATTACCGTCGTGCGGAAATTCACCCGCATCGCCGCCGTAGTGAAATACAGCCCTGCCTTCTTCACCGGTTCCTTCATAGGTCGCATGGTCGCACCATTCCCAGACAAATCCGCCGCAGAAGGCATCGTACTGATACATCCGCGTAAGATAATCTTCAATGTCTCCGGGGCCGTTTCCCATTGCATGGACAAATTCACACTGCAAAAACGGCTTGGCAGAAAGCGGATTTTGACAATATTCATCAATCCACTGCGTGGATGCGTACATCCTGCTTACCACGTCCAGCATACTCGTGTCGTTAATATGTCCTCCCGTCTGCCAGATACTGCCTTCATAATGCAGCAATCTGCTGGGATCATACCATTTGACCCAGCGGCCTGCTTTTTCAAAAGCAGGCCCATAGCCGCTTTCATTTCCCAAAGACCAGAAAATCACGCAGGGCTGATTCTGGTCACGGATGACATTTCTCTGCACACGGTCCAAAATTGCCGTCTCAAACCGCGGATCCTGAGCCAGAATCCCAAAAGTTTCTTCCCCTGAACCGCCATATATCGTCGTAGTACCATGGATCTCGATATCCGCTTCTGCAATTAAATAAAATCCAAACTCATTGCATAGTTCCGGGAACCAGGGGGCATTGGGATAGTGACTGGTTCGGATGGCATTGATGTTCGCACGTTTCATCATAGTGAGATCTAAAATAACATCTTCTTTGGTTACGGCTGCCCCGGTATACGGGCTGCTGTCATGCCGGTTGACCCCTTTCAGCTTCACCTGATTTCCGTTTATGAGAATCATCCTGTTTTTTATTTCAATCGAGCGGATTCCAACTTTTTGAATAATCGTTTCCGTTCCAGCCGTAATTTTAAGGGTATAGAGGTATGGACGTTCCGCGTTCCATAAAGACGGGTTTTCCAACTGCCACTGCGTACCTTTTTCGTCCGAAGAAATGGTTCTCTGTCCGATCAGAGCCCCCTCCGCATCCCAAAGCTCGCATGCGGCATCTACTTTTCCGACCACATCGGTTAAATTCAATAAAATCTCTGCAGTATTTCTGTCGGAATCCAACTGGGTATGTACCTCGAAATCCCGAATGTAAGATTTCGGCCGCAAGAAAAGAGAAACATCGCGGAAAATGCCAGAATAGCGAAATTTGTCCTGATCCTCCAAATAACTTCCATCACACCATTTAAGCACCAAAACAGACAGCGTATTTTTCCCCGTGCGTGTTTTTCCGCTGATCCGAAATTCGCTGGGGCTGTGCGAAACCTGACTGTATCCTACAAATTCACCATTGATCCATACATAAAAGCAGGAATCTACTCCTTCAAAGTACAAAAATTGCTCCTGCTCTATCTCCTGTGCATTGAGAACAAACTCTTTTCGGTATGCACCGCATGGATTTTGGGCAGGCACATAAGGCGGATCAAATGGAAACGGATAGCGAACGTTAGTATATTGTTTCTGATCGTATCCGATCATCTGCCAACAGGATGGTACGGAAATCGTGTCAAAAGACTCGATTTCCGGGAAATCTTCCTTCATAAATTCTTCTACCGCGGCAAGATTGGGATAATAGCAGAAGTTCCAGTCATTCCCGCTTAACAGCTTTCCCGACAATGTCCCATCTTCCCGAAGCGGAATATAATAGCACCGCGGCGGTTCGGTTCCAATGTGAAGCGAATTGGGATCCTCATAATAATTGGGCAGTAGCATAGTTTTCCCTCCATACTATATTTTTCTTGTACTGTATTTTCTTATCAAGTACAAGTTCGTTTCTTTGTCAAACTCGAAACTCTGTCTTTTTCGGTGGGATCATTTTTATAGTTCCTTTTTTCCAAACTCTGTTGTGGTATAGGAAGAATCAATCTGTATCACTGCGTTTAATCTGCTATCCCGCTCCTTAATTTTGGCTTCAATGGCCTTTGCAATGTCCTCCTGAGACCTGTTAAATTCCAGCGGAATTGCAACGTCAAAAATTAAATTACTGTGGGTTGGACCTGCGACGACACGGAAATCGTGGATTGACAGCCGTTCGTCTACAGACCGTACTGCTTTTATCGTAAAATTACGCAGCTCGTTTACCATTTCATTGTCCGTTTCCACTGGATCCATATGGATGGTCAAAACAATACCATATTGATCCAGAGCCTCCCGTTCAATATTATCAATCGCATCATGGCTTGCTAAAATATCTTCCGAAGCGGATACTTCCGCATGGACGGATGCAAAGAAACGATTGGGGCCATAGCTGTGTACAATTAAATCGTGAATGCCGATTACCTTTTCATTTTTTAAAACAAGGTCTTCAATCGTTTGAACCAATTGCGCATCCGGCGCTTCTCCCAAAAGAGAGTTCAAGGTTTTCCGCATCACGCCGATTCCGGTCCACATAATCATGAGCGCCACCAGAACTCCCATATATCCATCTAAATTCCAACTGGTAAAATAGGATATGATAAGTGACAGCAATACGGCTCCCGTTGCGGCAGCGTCGCTTAGACTGTCCGCCGCTGTAGCAAGAAGCGCATCCGAGGATATGGTTTTCCCCAGTTTTCGGTTAAAGCGATACATCCAAAGCTTTGCTAAGATGGAAAGCGCCAAAATAATCACTGTGACCAGGCTGAAATCCAGAGGTTCCGGAACAAAGATTTTAGTCACGGAGGATTTAATGAGCTCAAGTCCCAGCATGAGGATGATAAAGGAAATGACAAAGCCCGTAATATATTCAATCCGCTCATGGCCAAAAGGATGTTCCCGGTCAGCCGGACGGCTGGAGAGCCGAAATCCTACTAAAGTTACAACCGATGAACCGGCGTCGGTCAAATTGTTGACGGCGTCAGCCAGAACGGAAATTCCAGAAAATAAAAGTCCAACTGTAAGTTTCCCTAAACTTAAGATGACATTTAGAATGATTCCGACTATTCCGGATAATTCCCCATATTTTTTGCGTACCTCAGGAGAATTTACATTCTCATCGTTTGGAATCCATTTTTTAATTAGTCGATTGCTCATAGATATACACTCCATATTTTTCGTTCCTTGCCAGTATCAAATATTTACAGCAAAGATCATGATTTATAAATCCTTTTCCTATTTTTTTCTTATTATACCCTTTTTTGCTTCGAATGTAAATGAAGAAGCAAAGCTGTCATTTACATTTACAGCTTTATGTCAGTTATTTCAGATTTATGTAATCACTTAACCCCTGTTTTCAGATGGATGATAGCAAAAGCAGCCGTCCCATTAGGACGGCTGCTTCCATGAAAAAAGTTAATTTTGTTTTATTCCGTAACCGTATAATCCATTGATACAGAAAGCGGGATGGTAAAATCAGCACCAACGGATAAATCATAGACATATCCTTTGCTAAAGTCATTTTTGTCTACATATTTGCGGATCGTCGTCACATCTCCGATTCCCAGTTTCACTTTGCCGTCGGAAAGCAATTCCGCGCTCAAAATCCGGTAGGAAGCATTCCGAACGCCATCGTTTTCTGCATAAATATACCGGCCAACCAGGTTATCCAGATCAGTATAAGCCTCATCCAGGGACACGATAATCTCATTACTGGCACTGAGTTCCTGGGTAAAACTAGAAATTGTGCCCGTTACCGCCGCTTTTGTTTGCAGCGTTCCGATATTCGTTCCGTCATTGATATAAGATTTCACAAGCGTTCCGTTTTCGGTCGAATAAACGCCGAAAAATCCTTTGAAATCAAACGCATTGCCAACGCGGTACGTTTTTGTCGTGTCTAAGGCGTTTACAATGGTATCTACCCGCCCATTGGTCAAAGTTACCCGAACGGCACGCGCTTGCTGGTCAGAAACGACAGCTCCATTGTAAGTAACAGCTACTTCTTCAATATTGGCAATATTGCTGCTCTCCCGATACGGTTCAATGACAGAGGTAAAGGTAGTTGCCAAATTGCTTCCTGTATTTTTCACCAAAGCATATCGAAGAGATTCCGGATTTCCTGCTTTGTTTCTTGGTGGAATGCCGTCTGCCAGTGCAACTTCATCATATTCGCCCAGCATGGTAAGCTTGAGATGAATATCCGTCGGTGCTCCTTTTCCATAGCCCAATACGTCCCATGTGTCGTTTACATTCCAGTCAATACTGAATTTGGAAGCGGGACTGCTGTCACGGTCCACATTGCCAAGCCATGAATTTCCATCCGGATTGGTCAATGCCGTCGATGTGGTATATTTTTTCCATTCCACATTGGTTCCGCCATAGGAACCAATGTAGGTTCCCGCAGAATTTTTCTGGCCGACTAAATCCAATCCGGAAGTTGTAACAGTTCCTTCCGCAGAATGGAAGCTATAGCGGTGATCACTGCCGCCTTTGACCCGAAATAGATCCACAACATAGGAATTTGCGTCGTCAATTTGAATCATGGCCGTAGTCCGGCGGTATTGACTCGTCGCACTATATGGTTTTGCATCCATATCAAATAATTTTACAAAATCCGTCGAATCAAAATGTTTGGGCTGTGAAACTTCAACATTCAAATTTGCTTTGGAATTGTTGACTACAACGGTATTATGGCTGATGGTGTTCTGCACCCATTCCATGCGGTGAGCCGACGAGTCCGCATATTCCGGATACCCAAGATCCGGCATCAGATCCAGCTGGAACGCATGAAGCCCCAGATTAAGCGTGTCTTTGTGGCCGTGTCCCGTATTTCTGCCATAGTAGACCCAAATATCCCGCTGTGTGCTCTCTTGAGAAACGGAAGATGGATCCACCTCTTCCAAAATCAAATGGCTGAAGCTCATCTTATAGCCATCATCCGTTCCCACACATTCGAACGTGAGAGTATTCTGCCCGCTGAGCAGGGTAACGTCATCCAGCGTTATATAAGTAACTCCAGAACCTCCAAACCCGTTTTGTTCTATTATACTCTCTCCATTCAAGGAGATCTTATAAACTCCATAGCTTGGAGCACGCCAAACACGCAGAGTTAAATTATAGTCTTTGCTCGTATCACCGGCAAAGTCGAAACCATACGTAATCTTGTCGCCAATGGAATCTGCTTCAAACTGAAGCATCGCATTGCTTTCAAAATATTTAACCGGCTTGGTCTGCTCTATAATATTCAGATCGGGACTTAAATAGCTCCACACATCCGCCGTCGGCTCAATCGCCGGCTCACCGTCTCGCAGAGCTGCAAAACCATATCCCGTTAGATTTGTGTCTTCCAGTTCCAGTTCTCCATACTGGTTGATTACAGCTTGAATCTCTGCTCCAATATCTTCCGGATCTTCTGAGAAAATATCAAGCCGCAACCCTTGCGTAGAGTTTTTGTTGCTCAAATAAATTAACTGAGCCAAAAGAGGATCTTTATATTTTTGGTACGCGGTCAGAAGCTGGCTGGTTGTAAGCAAAATGGACGGATTGCCGGTAGAGCCGCTGTCTCCAATATTAGCAGTATAAATATCACTCATAATCAGTGGATAAAGCGCATAAAACATTTTTTTGAACTTTACATTGGAGAACAAATCCACATCGATTGTCGAGCCTTCCAATTCATAATCCGACAGAATATTGGCAACACTTAAAAAGTTAGAAAGCCAGAGTCTGTTATATCCAGGCGCCGATTCATTTCCGTGTCCGTCGCGGTCAACATCTTCAACAAAGGTTGCCATCAGATTGCCGCCTGTTGAAGAAGCAGCCGTTGAAGTACCGGATTGATTGTTAAATTCAATCCACTCCTGCGTTTCCGGCATGGAATCCAAAACGACAGCGGCCAGTGCCAATGTTGCCTGGTGCATTCCATTGTTTCCGCGTATTTGACCGTTTTTAACCGCCGGATAGATCTGCCGGAGTACTCCGTCTTCAAAATTAATTTTAATTCGGTTGGGATTTTCTTTTTCCGGATTCTTCGAAGCTAAGAAAGCTTTCGCCTCATCGCTCATTGTTGCAATTGCGGGAAATACCCGGTCATAACTATACATAATGTTATTCATCAATCCAGTTTCCCATATACTTCCGATGACCTTTCCCCGTCCCGAATTGCCGTTGCTATGCAGATATCCATCCGTATATTTATAGGGGGACACATCCATTTCAGGATAAACATCAGCAATTCGATCTAAAATAATAATCGCAGCATCGGCATATTTTTGCTGTCCAGTATACAAGTAGGCGGTGGACAGAGCTGTATGGGCTTTTTCAATAAATCCTCCATACCAAAGTCCCCAGTGGATATAATATGGAATAAAGGTATAGAGCTTTCCGCTGACAGGGTCGTCATAGCCATATCCATCGTCAACTCCCCAGCCGGCTCCTTTTTCCGGGTAAAGCGTATTGACAAGATATCCCGGCTGACCGCTGGCAACCAATGCGTCATTTTTGCTTTTGGCCAAAGATGGAATAAATTCGCCCTCTTCGTTGAGGCCTAATTTATAATAATTTTCAAAATCATTGGTTGGAAATTGATATTGACAGTTCGGACAAGTCAGTTTCCAAGGATTTTCCGCATGGTCATACAAATATGGATAATTGCCATAAGCGTCAATTTCCTTACCGCAATTGAGGCATCCCAGCGGCTGGTTCACACCATAGCTTCTGGGCAGCAGCTGTGAAGTTACAGAGGACCAGAGTGTTTCATAACTCAGATCCAAAAATTCTTCTGCTTCCTCAACTGCTTCGTCCTTTGCGTCTTCAGCCCAGCTGTATTCCTGAATATTCTCCCGAGCTGTCGCGACCTTTTCACTCGTATAAAAAGAGGATCTTGTCTTTGAAACAGTCAAAGGTTTGATAGTAAAATATAAATCCTTTGTAATGGTTGTCCCGTTGCATACGACAGTCATCGTAACCTTAGCGTTTTCACAGGCTGTCATTGCTTTCAGTTTCCCATCCTGAACACTAATTTTAGTAGAATCTTCCGGGACATAACTCACAGCGGTGACTGTGTCCGTTCCAATCGTTGCTCCATTGTCTAATTTAATTCCCGTCAATTCCACATCAAATTCATCGGAAGCATATATGATGTAAGGAGTTTCTACTTTTACATCAACAGGAACGGAAACCGAAAATACCTTACTGGCAACCAAGCTGTAATCTCCAATCTGATAGGAAACCTGTACGCTGGCAGTTCCGGACCCTACTGCCGTTATTTCAATCTCTCCGTCTTCCTCGCCAACTTGAATGACACTGGTATCCGTTGACGTCACAGTCATAGGATAATCCGCTGTTGAAATGGAAGAAGTCGTTCCATCGGAAAATACTTTTATCAGATCCAACGGCAGGGACTGATTTTTAACCAGCTGATCCTGATCACTTCCTATTTGAATTCCGCTCATCACGGTACAATTACCCACTGCAAACAAAAGCGAGGCCGATTTCGTTACACCTTCCAGTGTATATTGAATGTTTAAAAGGGAATAACCATTGGATTTAAATGATAGGTATTTTTCCCCATTCACCTCGACGATCTCCATCACATCGGAATCGGAAACAGAATAGGTGTATTGTCCGCATTCTGGGATGATTTGATTTCCATTGTTTAAATATGCTTTTATTGTCACATCATTAAGGGGCAATTCGTCGCCGATGGAAAAACCGGTTTGAGCAGAAGCTAATTCAACCAAGTATAAAGAACCAGGTTCGCAGTTTACAACTGGGTTGGTGAAAACGTCGCTATAAAACACAAATCTATCTTTGCTGCTGTCGTCAAATGCAGCGGAATATTTGATAACTCCATTTTCAATCAGCTGAAAATTATCGTAATATCCCATTCCGCCGTGTTCAGCGGAAGATGGGTCCCCCACATATCCGATTCCTCCAATTCGTTCCGTACTGTCGCGCTGCACCTCATAAGAATCTCCAAATAAGACGGGATCTCCGTTGACATACATGCTAAGCTTATTCCCTTTAAAATGGAGAATAAAATTGTACCAAACTCCTGCATCAATTTGGATTTGAGTTCCATAAGCATTGATTGTATCTCCATTTTGGAGCATTCGATCCAGGTATTTGGTACCGTCAAAATAAGACCAGAAAATATTCCCTATAATTGGATCATTTTCCGGATACATATAGTCAAAGCTGACGATATATTCATCGGACGTAATGGTTCCCGCTGCAAAATCATATTTTGCAAATCCTTTCAGCGAAGTTGGAGTCCCAATCTGAAGACAACCGCTCAGTACCGGTGCATCTGCTTCCCGAACACAATCGACCGAGGGACTTGCTACAGATACATCGGCATAAAATACAAATCCTCCATTATTGCCATTGTCAAAGGTTGCAGAATATTTGACCGCTCCATTTTCCACCAGTTTGAAATTATCGTAATACCCCATTCCGCCATGCCCTGCGGAAGAAATATCCCCTAAATATCCGATTCCGCCGATACGATCCGAACTATTGCGCTGCACCTCATAGGAGTTTCCGAATAAAACGGGTTCCCCATCGACATACATGCTAAGCTTGTCTCCTTTAAAATGGAGAATAAAATTGTACCAAACTCCTGCATCAATTTGGATTTGAGTTCCATAAGCATTGATCTTATCTCCGCTTTGAAGCATTTGATCCAGGTATTTGGTACCGTCAAAGTAAGACCAAAAAATATTATTGTTAATTTGCTGACCCGCCGGATACATGTAGTCAAAACTGACGATGTATTCATCGGACGTAATGGTACCTTCATCAAAAGTTTTCAAAGCAAAGCCTTTGAGCGATGTAGAAGTACCAACTTGAAGGGAAGAACTGGTATTTTGCGAAGAAGACGCTGCCTCAGCCGCCGCAGGGATACTACCTAGTATACTTGCAGTTACCATAACTGCTGCCAATAAAGTAGAAACTACCTTTTTCAGCCTCATGAAGTTACCTTCCTTTCATTTAAAACTTTATACAAAGGTGTTTTCTCCGGTCTTCTTCGTGCCATTTATAACTTTTTCTTCTACTCTCCTTTCTTTGTTATTCCGGACGCAAGCACCATCGTATCGGTATGATCTTACATAAATTCCATTTATTTCTTTTTCTATATTTTAACATATATTTACACAAATATACAATAGATTCCAGGAAATTTTGTTTTACTTTTTTTGTATTGAAAATAATACAACAAATTTCAAATGAAATTTACATAGCAAAACAAAAGAAGAGAATCCGGTTTTCAGGAAAAATACAGACTCTCTTCTAAAATAAATTGACAAATTAAAAGGACTTTTTCATAACAGAGATCGCAGCATAGTGCAATACTTCAAACTGTTCGGGAGCAATTTTTTTCAGCAATTCTTTGTGCTCCTGATCAAAGCACTCAATTTCTTCATTCGTAAGCGATGCTCCAATTCCGCGGCAAGTTTTGATTCGTCCGTTCCAGCTCTCTCGTGTGAAGGGTACAGTAAGGTCAAAGACCTCCTCCCGCTCCAGCGCGAAATACTTCCAATAAACCGGAGGGATTGCAATGGGATGCCGTTCTTCTTTGCATCCGCTCCAAAGCGGATTATATTTTAAAATGAGCTCTTCGCTTTTGCCTGCAATGAGATCTTCAAAAGGAAGCCATGCCATATATAGGACGGCAAACTTACCATTCTTTTTCAGCAGCTTATGAATATGAGGGGCAAGTTTAGAATGATCAAAATAGGTAAAACATTGGCATGCAGTAACGACATCAAAGCTTTGAGCAGGAAAATCGCATTCTTCCGCCGCAGTGCATTGAAAATCAATATCCATGCTGGATTGTTCAGCAAGCATTTTTGCCTGCTCAATTTGATTTTTTACAAGATCGATACCAGTAAAATCTGCTCCATATTGATATAAGTTCCGCGGTAGAACACCAGACCCTGTTCCAATGTCTAATACCTTTTGCCCCTGCGTACATAAACCCAGCTCCAATATTTTCTGATAAAACACAGCAGGATATATGTCTCGATATTTCGCATATTCTTTCGACGTTCTTCCCCAGTCAAACGCCTTGCCGCGATCGATATTCTGTCTTTGCATTAAAAAACGCCTCCTTGCTGTTTTTTATTCTAACACGGCTTTTCCATTTTTGTCAAAACAGGCAAATAAACTTAGTAAAAATTGTATCACAATGAATTGTCATCCCTTCTTTACTTTCTATTCCTTCTATGCTAAAATTAAAAAATGTCGAAATTGTTTGGATCGTCTATGGATTTGTATAAAAGATGAAAACTTCTAGTCCATTGATGAACAGAAGAACGATTTTATTGAATGAAGGGGATGAATTTCTGCTTGGCTTTTTTAAATCAGACAAAACGGACGAAAAGAAATTATGAAATTGATATGTGCAACGGCCCCCTATTGGGGAAAATATGTATTTTTGCGCTTCCGCTTGCACTATCGAGCATCTTGCAGTTGTTGTTTAACGCGGCAGATATTGTTGTGGTAGGCAACTTTGCCGGGAGCAGTGCTCTGGCTGCTGTTGGATCGACCGGTTCACTCATTAACCTGATCGTAAATATTTTCATTGGGCTGTCGGTTGGAACCAATGTTCTCGTGGCAAGGCATTATGGTGCGGGAAACGCTTCAGAACTGAGCGATACGGTCCACACCTCCATTACCGTTAGTATCATAGCCGGAATCATTTTAGTGTTTATCGGGTATTTCAGTGCCTCTCCTCTTTTAACACTAATGGGGACTCCAGATGATGTAATCGATCAAGCTACTTTATATATGCGTATTTATTTTATTGGTATGCCGGTTAATATGCTCTATAATTTTGGAGCAGCAGTTCTGCGCGCAATCGGTGATACAAAACGACCGCTCTATTATTTGTTTATCGCCGGTGTCGTCAATATTGTATTAAACTTAGTATTTGTAATAATTTTTCATTTGGACGTAGCGGGAGTTGCGATTGCGACAGTCATTTCCCAGGCGATTTCAGCAGTTTTAGTAACTCTTTGCCTGATGCGCAGCGACGCAGCCTATCAGCTACATTTAAAAAAATTGAAGATTCATAAGGATAAGCTGTTCCAGATCGCCCAAATTGGCTTGCCGGCTGGAATGCAGGGAGCTATTTTTTCCATCTCCAATGTGCTGATTCAGTCTTCCATCAATTCATTCGGCTCTTTGGCAATGGCTGGAAGTACTGCTGCCGCCAATATTGAAGGATTTGTATATGTATCCATGAACTCATTTTATCAGGCCTCGCTCAGCTTTACCGGTCAAAACTTAGGAGCAGGAAAATACGAACGGATTAACCGAATCCTCGGAATTTGTCTGGCGCTGGTAAGTATAGTAGGATTTGCATTGGGATTTGGCGCCTATTTACTCGGCAATGTCCTGCTGCGGATCTATTCGTCTGATCCGACCGTCATATCCTATGGAATGGAACGTCTGTTAGTTGTCTGCTCCATTTACTTCCTTTGCGGTATTATGGATGTTTTGGTAGGAAGCATGAGAGGTCTGGGGTATTCTTTTGTCCCTATGATTGTATCTATCGTGGGCGTATGCGGAATACGAATTGTATGGATTTATACGGTATTTGCTGCATTTCCGTCACTGTTTGTACTCTATCTCTCCTATCCGGTTTCTTGGGCGGCAACAGCAGCGATTCATCTTTGCAGTTACATCTATATTAAAAAGAAAAAAATTAATCCAAGGCAGCGCATTGCCTTGGAGGGCAGAATGGAAGCAGAAGCATAAATCTCATAAAAGCTGCGGTTCCGTGAAAAAAGCCGCAGCTTTTATCTTTCCATATTTTTAATTACAAGAAGTGCACCAAGTGCACTTTTATTCCCTTTAAAAGATAGATGCTGGTGATAATAAAAAGCAGGATATACAGACGTCAGGGAACGTTGTAGCTTGTTTTGCATTTACCGCCGTTTTTAGCATAAGGTTACAAGGATGAACAACTTATGCCGTAAATCCAATAGTACCTACTGCATAAGCTGTCACTTTTGAACCCAAATATATGATACAATCTTTTGCAGCCGCTTCATTTTTTTCCACTTTGCAGGTAACGGCAATATTTCCCTGGGCTCCCCGCTGAATCGCCTGCGATATGGCTCCCTTTTTTGCTTCACTGGCTGCATAAGCTTCTGCTTTCTCTAATTCTGCAAAGCATTTATTTTCGTAATTCCCATAGACCGTATAGCTTGCCTCTCCTTCAGCACTGTAATTGGGACGAATTTCCACTGAATTTCTTGCAGATACATTTCCGACAATCGCGCCCAGTGCATTTGCAACCTCTGAATGTTCGGGAATGACTGCCTTTGTACCAAGCATTTTCGCCACATCCGGTAAGAAAATATGGATCGGCGCACCGACTCCTAAAAGGGTATATTCCGTTGTGAAACTCATTGCCAGATCTTTATCTTTATCTTTATCTTTTTCTCTCTTTTTGGCCATTTCATAGCTTTCGCTGAGAAGCCATCGTGTTTCTTTTCCAATTCCATTCTTCATAAAATGGGGATATTTGTTTTCCAAAATTGCTTCCGCTATATGAAGATACAGTTCACGTTTTATTTCGTCATAAACCGAATTACATAGCTCTTCCACAGTAATTTCTAAATTTCTGGCAGCAAATTCTGCCACTAATAACGAGGCTTCTTTGGAATAGGCTGTAAAATCACCTTTGATCTGCATGATATCGGTAGGAGTCAAGCCACAAATTTGAACGATACCTTCTTTTACCAAGCGGGACATATTAAGATTATAAACGTCACGGCCGATTGCAGCGGCAGCATCTTTTAAAATTAATGGTCCGTTTTTCAGTGCACGGCAAAATGCCCTCTCTTTTTCTGAGTAACGCTGATTTTCGCTGATATCCTTCATTAACATATAATGCTCATATAAAAATCTAGTATGCTTTTTATCCGTCCGCAGCAGCGACTTCAGTTGGTCTATGATCGATGGATATTGTTTCGCGGCAATACACATCGGCACAATACGATAGGGTTCTAAAATAAGTTGTTTCTCCTTATAATGAATTGCACTGTCGCCGCCCAATCCGAAGGTTTTGACGTAGAGACCGGCCACAAATGTCTTCCATTTTCCGATTTTAATGCCGTCAACTACTGTAACAGGGCTGCCATCCCGAATCAGTGCAATATCAGTAGTAGTTCCGCCCATATCAATCATAATACAGTTAGGCTCGTTGGAAAGGGCCCGTCCTCCCAAAACGCTGGCCGCCGGACCGCACAGCATTGTCTCAACCGGACGCATTGCAGCAAACTCTTCATTCATAAGACTGCCGTCGCTTCTTACAATCACTACATGAGCAGTAATGCCGCGCCGCTGCATTGCTTTTTGTATTGCTTCGATAAATGAACGTATGGTCGGAAATAGACTGGCATTTAAAAGAGTTGTTGCCCCCCGCTGCAAACAGCTCAATTCTGAAAACAGTTCATGCCCGCAGATGACCGGCAAATTAAACTCTTGTTCGAAAATTTCTTTTGCTTTTTTTTCTATCACTGCTCCATTTTTCATGGCATACATTTCAATGATTCCTGCACCGTCTAAATATTGAAATTGTTCCCTGATATGACTGCGAAAGAGATCCCAATCCGGCTCGCGCATAATTTCACCCGTAAATTTCGTATGACTATCTTCTATTAACACTTCATTTGACTGCGGTAAACCATATTCGCTGCCATATCGATCAATGATACGCCTGTCGCCTCCGAAAAAGATCAATTTGGCCTGTCCTGTTCTGTCTTCTACACAAGCATTTGTTATCAAAGTCGTAGAAAGGGAAACAAGCTCCGCTTTCTTTAACAGCTGAGCAGGTAGTTGATCGATCGCCCCTAAAATTCCAATTGTTAAATCTTCTTTGGTTGTTAAAGCTTTTGATGTGCCCAAAATCGTATGGTTCTCCAAATCATACACAACCGCGTCAGTATAAGTACCGCCTGTATCGATTCCAATTCCAATTTTCATACATTACTCCTATATTTCATGAATTCAGGTATAAACTATTCTTAATTATGGCCTATTTTATCATAACATAAAGAATTTTCTGATTCAAGAATTTTTAACTTTCTATACAAATTGTCCTTGGGAAAGCTCCTCCTACTCAAACTCTCATCGATTTGGTTGCTCCCTGATATAGATATACTTTTACATTTCTGCAGTGCTGGTTCCTGTTGGATTTGCATAATATTCTATCTCTTAGAAATTTCTATTTTACAAAATAAAACTGATTCCGCTTCAAAAGCGGAATCAGTTTGTTGTTTGAACTTTATTTTTTCTGCTCCCAGAAGGTATTTTTGCAATACACATAAAACCAGCAGTATCGGACTCTATATCATTCTGCACTGATTGAATCACAAGTATAATATAATGGAAAAATAATCTGTCCTAGTCTTTATTATTCATTGCCTGTCAAGGTTAAATAATACGTTTCACCGCCTTTTAACTCAATATCACGGCTGTAGAAGTCCGGTTCAACCTCAAAATCGCCGTCACTGGATACGCTATCAGGATAAAGATAACTATCATCCTCTATTACTTCACCACTTGCATCCTTGAGTTCAAATCCAAAATGCACTAAAATAAAAGCTTTTTCCATATCCGTATTTCCACAAAAACGCAAATTGGTAAGATAGACGTCATCATTTGGATCATATTCATAGTCCACAACAATATCATCGACTGTTAAGGTATTTTCTTTGTAACTTACCCGAAACGGCAGATCCGGCATTTCAATTTCAGGAGTATTTTCCTGAATGCTGGTTTGTGTTTTTCCCTCGTCATTGATAAACTCAAGTGTATAAGGCTCGCCTACTTTGGCATCATTAATTATGATATTAAAGGTAACCTCTTCATTTAGATCAGAATTAACATAGCGAACGCCGCTGTCAACTATATTGCCGTCTTGATCTTTTACCACCCATTTAAGATATGGATTCAGCAGGCTATCATATTCATCCTCATAACCATCTGTAATCTCTGTTGTTTTTGCAGTGACCTCCAATTTCTCTGTCGATACTTCGCATATATCTGTAACCGTAATTTTTCCTGCAACAACCGGATTGTCTGGTACATCTTCAATGCTGGATATATCACTGCCGCCATATATAGATATTCCATAATTAGCCAAAAAATTCACAGTTACCGGAAGCTGAATGCGAAAAGCAGGCCGCACTGTTATATTACAGGTTGCCGTAACACCGTTTTGTGTTTTTGCAGTCAAAACTGCCTCTCCTACTTTTACACCCTTCAACTCGCCTGCCTTGGAATCCACTGTAAAAATGCTTCTGTCAGAAGATTCCCAGGTTAAATTTTTATCTGTAGTATTGACAGGCAATATAACGGCTTCCGGAATAGGAGCCGTACCATTTACAACAATTTCAAGCGTTTTGGGAATTTCGATTTCTTCTGCCGGGATAAATACATTTTCCATCCGCATAATCGTGGCAATGCTTTGCTCCCGCGTATACAAATCCTGAGGCGCGAAACAATTATTCGAAACACCGCTCATAATTTTAGATTGCTGCATCTTTCCAACCTGACTGCCCGCCCAGCTTGAAATACTGCTGTTATCTGCATAAGCCGGTGCGCTCTCCGGCAGTGAAACATTTAACGCTTCGGAAAGATTGGCAAGAATCACTGCTGCCATTTCACGCGTCAAAGAATCGTTTGGCGCAAAATTCCCGCCGCCTACTCCGGACACAACGCCAAGTCCCGCCATTTTTTCCACATTGATATCGCTGGTATCATGGAACTGGCTTCGCTCTGCTATAACGCTTCCTGTAGTTTTTTCATAAAATGCCGTTGCCAACGCACAAAATTCCGCGCGCGTAATAGGTGTAGAATATTTGTTTTGTAGCGAAACAGGAACAATTCCTGCTTCAATCGCTGCATTTACCTGCTCAGCAGCCCAAGAGGACGGGGTGCGGTAATGAGAAATATAGTCAGCCGGTATGACAGCTTCCAATTCTTCAATCACTTTATGCGGAGCCCAATCCGGAAGAGGTAATTTCCCCAAATAGGTGTACCGCTGAAGATTATAAATCTCAGATGAATTTGCCATCATAAAATCTTTCTGTCTAGTGTATTCGCTGTAATCTACAGACACTCCGTCAATTGTATAGCCAATCACATGCATACCATCGGAATGAACCCACCAATGTTCTCCATTTACATATCCGCCTTCTGACCAATCGTAGGCCATATTAACTCTAAAACGTTTTGTTTTCCACTCCCCGTCTGTAAGAGAGGAAAAATACCAATTTTCATCACTCTGTGCTACATCTGTAATATATACAAAATACGGTTTATTATTTGCATCAACACTAAAACCAAACTCTACCCCCAATAGAAGCGAAATTTCATCACTCGCTGTCTGAATCAGAGTATTGTTCCAGTAAGTATAAACATACCAAAAAACAGATTCATCGATTACTTCTATATAAAACAGTTCTGGAATACCGCTATTGTCAAAATCCACAAGCCGCGCATAAAGAAGCCCGTCCCGTGTCAAATCCACATAACTGGTGCTTTCAATCGTGGAAGGCGGATAATAACCTATTTTATCCATCTTTTGCTGCAACAAATCATAATATGCCTCATAAGCTTCCACTTTTGTATCCGCTGCCGAAACGTTCATAGGGACTAAAAAAGATATTAACA
>CALYAR010000265.1 GCA_944393585.1 uncultured Clostridia bacterium
GTCGCATCTACTGTTTTATATTCCACTTCCAGAAATTGCAATAAATCTCCTGTACGTGTTAATGTCAAAGTGGCAGTAAGATCCGATTTGTCCACCACATAATCCGTAACCGCAAATGAAACATAAGAGGGTTCGGCCTCATCATTATCCGCTATATGAATCGCCAGTGTATTAGATGTATCATACACACTGCCCCCCTCACAACCAATAATGGTAAGCGCGGCTAATTCATCCGCTTCTGGTTGTTCATCATCAGTCGCAGAAATGATGATTTCCTTCATCCATTCGCCTTCCGCAAAGGTCATCGGAAAAGTGTAAACGTCAAACTCTCCCTCGTCCATCTCTACCGTAGAAAATGTCTGTGGAGGATTTAATTCCAAATCATCCGGAATTGGTTCCAGTTCTTCTTGTGTACGTGGTTCATATTTGTATCCGGATAAGCCGTCGGTGCTGTACTCTACTCCGTCTTTGGTATACACGCATCGGTAGTTATATCCCTCAATCATACTCTGATCAATCAAAAGGGTATTCTCCGTTGCCCCTTCAATTGCATCCCATTCTCCTGTTTCAGAACTGTAGGCATACCATTGATAACTTTCAGCCTCAACCTCAACAAAAAGCGGGATGTCCCCATATGTCAGAACCTTTCCATCATCATCATATGTATTGTCTGTACAGTTTTCTTCATCGATCTGCACCTGTTCACCGGAAGCCAATGGATCATCAGGCCTGCCTACCGGTTGATATTGGGCAATCGGCAGCGGATCTTCTACTTTTAATGTATAGTCATACTTACCGGCAGCATTAGCGTAACTCAATGTGTCGTCTTCCAACTGAGCTACAGCAGGTGCAATTTGAAAATAAGCCGTCGCCCTGCCTTCTGTTCCGCCTAATCGGTACACCGTAATTCTCTGCTCTGTTTGACCTTCTTCCACTGTCACTTCACTTTGTGCCAGCACAAATGTACCATATGGAAAAGTGGTTTCCCAATCTTCTTCTACGACATTTCCGTTGGCGTCCGTAACAACAATGCCATTGCCTGCAGTAGAATTATCAGTCATCGTTGCAAACGCTGGTTGGCCAATGCCAAACAGTAAAGTCAAGGTCAACAGAACACTGATTGACTTTTTGATCAGTTTCATTTCTTCTCTCCTTTTCTCTTACCCCTGTTGACAAAACAAAGAAAATATCTTTGTCCGCAACAAACAAAAAATTTCATTGAGAGCAATATGCCTCTGATAGATTTTTCTCTGCTTTACTTCAAGTATTCCAAAAACACTGGAATTCCCCATTCAAAGCAGTTTTTTAGACCATGTTCAAACCTCCTTCTCTCTAAAAGTCTGTTAAGTTATACTACATGTTCAAATTTTAGGAACATATATTTTAAAAAAGCAATGAAACAGCTTTTTTACCACAATTTAAATTACCAAATCTGCCCATATTCATTCTCGTACCTCTGCCCAAGTTCTTTTTATACTAAAACGGTCACAAAATCCCTTTTACAATCGATTGTACAGTTCATTTTACCATGTTGGCATTTAATGATTTTGGTGTGATTAAATCAAAATTGTTATCAGTCTGAAGCTCATGTAATAACATCTCTTCATTAAAATAAAAATGAAAAGAACTATTATCTTCTTTTCGTAAATTGATTTTGAAATTGTTTATTGTTTTTCTCTCCTGTAAGTTTTCATTGCAAAATGCAATTTCGAACGAATCATTGAAATATTTCAAGCAGGTTCACCTTCCATTACATTCTACTTTTAATAAATTATATCATAAAAAAAATACTTTGCCATCACCCATTCAGAGGGGTAAAATGGGTAATGCCTGTGGGTATTCCACAGGCATTTGGGTTATTGAAGCATATATTTTTTTAAGTCCTGACGGTGATTGATGTTCAGCTTTTGCAAGACCTGAGAGATATATCGTTTAACGGTGTTTGGGGAAATATTCATGTGTTCGCCGATCTCCTGATTCGTCCATCCGCGGGCTGCCAGCATAGCAGCGGCAAATTCAGTGGTAGTCAGATTATCGGCCACATCATGTCCTGTGTCAGGGTTATGAATTTTTCGCCACCCTGCCGAAAAACGGTAGGTAATGGCAATAATTCGCTTGAAATCCTCCGGCCAGTCCTTTTTTATCACAGCCTCCAGCATACCGCCCAGCAGGCCATGATGCTCTCCAAATCCCTCGATTAAATCGTCCGGCTGAGCCAGCTTCCAAGCGGTAAGCAGATGCGCCTCTGCCATTTCCGGCTGCCGGAGACTCATGCAGTCCATGACGGCCACCAGATGCAAATAAATGGCTGGGATGGGGTAAACTTCTGGCTGCATAGCAAGAGTGGCCTCCACAATTCCAAGACTCTTCTCATATTCCTCCTGTAAATAGGTATAGTGCGCCTGTACATACAGGGCAAATGCCCGCAGTCCTGGAGGCAGTAAAGGCAGAAACTCCTGAGCAGTTGGCAGTCCTTCCGGCAACGGAAGATGTAACAGAACAGCGGCAGCAGAGGCGAAAAAAGCTTTTGCTGCTTTCAGTGGAGGAGGCGTATCGGCACTGTCACTGGCAAGAGTATTTTTCACTTCTGATAGTGCATATCTGGCCCTGTGGATCTGTCCGATGGACAGATTCGCGTAGGCATAGATTAAACAAGCGGAAAGCCGAAGCGATGTGTCTGAACTGGTTAAAAACAACTCCGCTTCCTGGACAGCTTCTTCTGGCCGCCCGCTGAAGTAATAGTATTCTGCAAAAGCGATTTTCTTTTGAGGACCATCTGGCATCGCTACAATATATTCGATACATTGCCCCGGTTCAAACGCTGTGTTCATTAGCGGCATAAGCCCCGGGCAGAAGTCCAGCCGCCGATTTCGACACAACGGTTCGGACTTACCTTTTGTTTTGCGCGGATCTTCCGGCTTTATCGCATCTGCAGGAACTTCCCATGAAACGCCAAATTTTCTGGCCCCGTTTATACGTCCCTGTGCACAATACTTCTGTACCAGCCGTTCCGATATATTCCATTTTTTTGCACACTCTCGCACTGTAATATATTCCATAACAGTTCCCTCCTCAAGTTTTCTTACAATTAGAAAATGCGCTCTCTAAACTTTTTGTCTGTTTTTATTTTTTTATATTCGCACTTCCGTATAGTTTTATTATATTTATTTCTCTAAAATTTTTCAAGAAAAATGTACTACCTGAAAAAAACAATGGGAAAAACATCACTGCGTATAAATGGAAATAACATAGTTAAGTTGGTTATGCTGAATAAATAGATAAGTCACAGCTTTCAAATAAAAAACCGCAATTCTATGGTTAATTTATCCAGTTATAGATTACATAGTTCCGCTTGACCGAATTTGTCAAAAGCAAACAAGTGTCCGTGTAGAGCATCAAATTTCTTCTGTTTTACCAAACGAAAAAAGGACGTCCTACAAAAGTAAGACGTCCAAGATCCGGCGATGATCTAACTTCCCAGGCGGTCGCCCGCCAAGTATTGTCGACGCGAAGGAGCTTAACTACTGTGTTCGGAATGGGAACAGGTGGGACCTCCTTGCCATAATCACCGGATATAAAA
>CALYAR010000266.1 GCA_944393585.1 uncultured Clostridia bacterium
GAGAGAGTTAAACGCCAGCTGAGCAATCTGCTCGCGGGTGATTTTATCGGCCGAAGAAGCGGAAATGCCTTCCCCAATTCCAATGGAATTTCCGGTAAGCAGGTAACCCATGGGCCATCCCCCTCTGGAATCTGCCATTGGCTGGTAACCTAAGATTCGTACCAGAATCGCAAGAGCTTCTACATAGGAGATTTCTGCGTCCGGCATGAAGTTTCCATTTTCATCGCCTACGATGATGTTCTGGCTGGAAGCTACATTGATATAGCCGTTTGCCCAGTGATATGCGGGAACGTCGGCAAATTTTGTCGGATAGTTCGCCGCTTGTGCAACGTCGTCCATTCCCAGGATCGAAACTGCAATTCTTGCAAATTCGCTTCTTGTAAGCTTATCTCCCGGACGGAAGTTGCCCTCATCATCGCCGACCATTATGTCAAGTGCGTTCAGTGCTTTAATTGCTTCTAAATGCTTGCTTTCCAATGCGTCATCCGGTACTTGTGCAAATACGCCGGCCGATGCAGATAATACCAACGCCGCTGATAACGTAGATGAAACGATACGCTTGATACTTTTTCTCATTCTAAAGTATTCCTCCTTGAAATTTGTGTTTTGCGCTTGCGTATGCGACAAGCTTACATAATATAACTTGGATTCGTCGGTTTCATAATCGATTTGTAAATTATATTATGTCAACCAACGTGGATTATTGTATCCCAGATAAAAGAGTTTTGCAAGTCACAATATCTGGAAAATCCGGAAAAAGCGATCTGCCGGATTCCAAAGGGGGAACCGCTCTAAGATGTGTGCTGCAAAGGGCCGTATGCGAACACCCAGGCATAAAACGCCGCCGTTTTGTATGGGAGACATTTCCGCATTCATCCCAACCGATAGTTTGTCATGATGCGGCCATCGAAAGCAACTGTCTGAATGCACTCTGAGGCATAAAATCAACCCTGTTCGAGCGTTTTCCAGGCAGATGATAGAATTTATCATATTTTTTTGATATACTGTATTTGTAAAAAGCGCGGGACAAAATTCCGCCTGAAAGGAAGGATTTCGTCATGTATAGAGAGCTGATTGCAAAATTCATTCAAAATCATGATTGGGCAAAACTTCAAGAGCCCTGTCCGGAACAAGAAATAGAAAAAGCGGAAAAGTATGTTGGTTATCCATTTCCGGAAGAATTAAAAGCTATGCTTCGTGAAACGAACGGAGACCATTGGTTTTTACTGTCCGCAAAGGAAATTATGGAAAATGTGGAGCGCAACAGAAATATTCTTTCGGAATGTTTTGAAGATGCAAAAGAGTTTGACGAGAAAATAGACTGTCATATTTTCTTTGCTACCAATGGCTGCGGCGACTACTATTGTTACCGTGTCCTGCCCGGCGGAGAAGCCGATACTACGGCAATTTATATCTGGGAACACGAAACCTTCGAACATCATATCGTAGCGAAAGACATACCCGATTTGATTACAAAGTATTACAATGATGAGATATAAAGAGATATATCAAACCCCCTCTGGAAGCGAAAGGGCGCGGCGGATGGTTCCCTGTAGACCTGTCTTCCGCAATCGTTTTATTTGACAAGCCGGTTTCACCAAAAAGCCGGAAGCTGAACCCAAAGAAATCAGCCTCCGCATGATTACGACCATGCGGAGGCTAAACTGTTTTTTTCGTCTGTCCGCTCCATAGGGAAGGCTTTTCATTTATTCCATCCGGCCGTTGAAGTAATTCTGATATTCCGCAGTTGTGCCATTCCATTTCCCTGTCATACTCTGACAGCCGGGTAATTGCAGCTGATTGAATGCCATTATCATATGCTCCCCGCCGCCGGAAACAACGCTTTGCGCACAGGCTTGCTTGACTCGAATCGAATTGTCTAAGATCCGGGCCATGTCCACCCCTTCCAGGACAAAAATCTCCCGTTCCGTCTGTTCTGCTTCTATCTGGTTTCCGCTGATTCCCACGGAGATTGCCTGGCCGCCCATGCTGTGAGGCTGGGAAAACTCCACCACAGAATCGATTCTGCTGCAATGGATAATATTATTTTTGATTTGAACGCTTCCGCTTCCAAAGCAACTATAGCAATGAATGGGACGTGCATGCTGCCGGTTTAATCCAAACTCTGTGATTTCGTTTTCTGCTATGATATAGTGAAAGTATGGCTCGTTGGTAATGGTATCTCCCCATACGCCGAACGAAATACCCTCGACCCACTCATAGGGCAGCGGCAGTCCAACGTCTTCTCTTTGCATACCGGATACAATATTCCCCCGAATCAGGATATCTCCCGTCTTAGGGCCTTCGGCGTAAATACCATACAGCCGGTTTCCGGCACAAATATTTCCTTCGATTACGGCCTGCACTCCGGCGTGCAGATCAATGCCCTTGCGGTAATTAAATCTTGCCCTGTTATTTTTGATTTGGATGTATTTAGGTTTTTCGCCGCTGCTTCCGGCACAGCCATATCCTGTGCCGCCGTCAAGCGGGGAACCGTGGTATTCCATATCACAGTTTGTAATGCTGATCCCCTCTACATATCCAAATGCAACGCCGGCGACACGGTTGTGATGGAGATAACAGTCTTCTACCCGAAACCGCTGTGCATATTTCTGCTCATTTCCCGTCGACACATTAATACCATTGGAGTTGAATCCGCAGATTTCACAGTGCTGAATCCATACGTCAAAGCATTGCTGAAAATGCAGTCCGTCAATCCGCCCTGCATAGCTTTCTCCAAAATGCGGGAAAAAATATCCTTCGTATTCCAGCTTAAGTTCCCGCACCGTCACATCGCAAATCCCTTCCGCAAAGGAAAATGCACTTGCTTCTGCTGCCGCATCCCCTTCTTTTTGGGCATAATCATAAATGATATGGGTTTGCCAGCCGTCGCCCTGAATTGTGATATGGCTGGCTGAAACAATAATGCTTCTTTTGATTCTGTAACATCCTTTGGGAAGATATAAAATACCCCCATCTATCAGCGCATCCGCAGCACGCTGAAATATTTCCGAGACGTCGGTTTTCCCATCAGCCGACGCGCCAAATTCCACCAGATTAATAAAATGATCCAAAATGGGTTCTCCTTTCTATGCAATCAGCATCCGTTCGATCTTTATACGGTTTTCAATTTTGAACGAAACTCTGCCAAACTTAAAATCAATATAAAACGGGTTTCCAATCCGGCGAAGGTAAACAAACGCTCGATCATCCGCTTTATTTTTTCTGACCGAAACGCCAGCGGTTTGCTGTTTCATAAATGGCGAGAATTTTCTTCGGGTCTGTCCCTGCCTGCAGGTTATGTACCTGTGTAAAGACATAGCCGCCGCCCGGAGCAAAAATCTCCAAATTACGCCGTACACTTTCTTCTATTTCTGCGACCGATCCAAACGCTACCGTAGTCTGCGTGGAAACACCTCCGCCCCAAAATGTTAATTCCTTTCCGTACTCCCGCTTTAAAAACTCCGGCTCCATACCGGCAGCTGAAATCTGAACCGGGTTGAGTATTTCTACGCCCGCGTCAATCAGATCGGGAATGAGGGGCGCAATCGCTCCGCAGGAGTGCAAAAAGACTTTCACATTGGGATAATGCTTGCGCACATACTGGAACAGAATTTTATGGTACGGCTTGATCATCTCCCGATACATGGAAACCGAAATCTGGGGCGATTGCTGCATGCCAAGATCATCACCGAACTGGATGACATCAATATAATCCCCCACTGCGTTCAGATATTTTTTCAAGTTTTCCAGATGGGCCGAACAAATCTTTTCATGGTAATGGTGGATCAATTCCGGCTCCAAAGCCAGATTGGAAAAGTATTCTTCAAATCCAAAATCCCCCTGGCCGCTCTCGTAAATGTTTCCTCCAAAGGCTCCCAAAATGCCGTACTCCGTTGATTCGTAAAGCCGTCTCGCTTCGTTTCGCAGGTATTCCTCTTCTTCCTCTGTCATTAAATCACACGGAATTTTGTCCATTTCCTCTTTTGAGGCAACACCCTGATAAGGATGGAAAACCTGGTCAAAGTACAAGCCTCCCTTTGGCATTTTTGCCAAAACATGATCGCCGTCCCAAATCTCACGTTCCCCTTTTTCATTGATCACAGGTTCATATTCCGCGGGAACGAGGCAGGGCATTCCATTGTCTAATACGCCTTCCTTCCAGGCACTGATGGGATAGCTGAACGATGGCTTCAAACGATGGAGCTGAATGACATCCGCATGAAATAATTGACGGATATCTTCATCCGGATCTCCGAGCTGCTGAAACAGATCGTATACGCGGACTGGTTTTTCTTCCAAATTCAAATATCTGCGCAATTCCCCATAAGCCATTGCATTGATACCGGTGGACCGCATGGCTCCAAAGTCAATCGGGACATAGTCTCCTTCGCGGTGCTCCAAAGCACACCGCAGCCGCTCTCTGGAATTCAT